>CAIPEB010000257.1 GCA_903863885.1 uncultured Planctomycetaceae bacterium
AGTGTCGCCGAGCCTCCCGGACAAAGCGGAATCAACTGGACATGCCAACCGACCACCCAGGATCACCACTTAGGGCGAAAAAGACCGCCGGGTGGATTGTACATATTCTCGATGGCAGCATCGAGGAGCAATGACGGTGGTGGCGGCAACGGGGATAGCGGTGGGGTTGTAACTCGGCTCGCGCAGCGGAGGTGATGGTCAGGGCTCGACGTTTTTGATACTAGCAGGGTCTTGCCAGCATGAGAAAGGAGCCTCATGTTGCAGGGAGTCAGCTTCATGTTTCCATGAACCCTGCTAGCAGGAGGCCCTGGCCATGATTACAGCGAAAGAAATGGAACTCTGCAAGGCCCAAGCCCAATTTCAGAAGATGTGCGAATTTCTTCGGCAAGCTGCGGAGGAAGGTCAACGCCTCGATCAGGTCGAGCGCGGCCTGTTCCCGCAGGCGATGGAAATGTGTCTGCGGATGCTGCAGGCATTCGTCGAGGCCCACGGCGATGGCGACGAGGGGCCGGAACTCGAAGTCGCGGGCCGGACTCTGCAGCGTCTGGAACAACTCCACGATAAGCGATATCTCTCCATTTTCGGAGAACTGCTCATCGCCCGGTACGTGTACGGCACACGGGAAGGTCAGGCTCATGAGTGGATACCACTGGATGCCGCTTTGGGCCTTCCAGCCGGCGACAATTCTTACGTCTTGGAGGACTGGCTGCAGCGTTTGTGCGTGAAGGAGGCGTTCGGCGAATCCGTGACCGACTTGCGAGCCTGGCTGGGAACGACCGTCAGTGTCCGCACGGCCGAGAGAATGAACCGCGACATGGCCCAATACAGTGAGGGCTATCGGGTCAACCAGGGCCTGCCTGCCCCGGACAAAGACGAGGCGATTCTGGTCGTCAGCGGCGATGGAAAGGGCGTACCGATGCGTCGCCCCCTTGCAGAACGCTTGGCTGAGGAAGGCATTCCAGTGCCGCGGTCATCGGCGTCTTCACCGCCAGATCAAGGTGACTCGTCGCATCCAGGCAAAAAACAGATGGCTTACGTGGGAGCCGTGTATAGCATTGCCCCTTACGTCCGGACCGCCGAAGAGGTGGTCGATGAAGTCTGTCGACGAAAGCGTGCCCCAGAGCGTCCCCGACCGGTGCAGAAACACCTGTGGGCCGAGATGACGCATCTCCGAGAAGGGGAAGTCTGGCCGGCAGCGCCGTGGCTGTTTCTCGACATGGCCGTGGAATGCCATCAGCGCGACCCCAACCGACAGAAGACCTTGGTCTGCTTGATGGACGGTGAACGGCAATTGTGGAATCTACAGGCCGAATGGTTCGAGCGGGCCGTCGGGATCTTGGATCTGTTCCACGCCCTGGAGCGGTTATGGGACGTCTCCCACTGTGTGCATGCCGAGAAGAGTCCGGCAGCGTCGGCGTTCGTCACGCATCATTTGCGGATGCTGTTGGAAGGCAAGGTCGGCTACGTGATCCGCGAGTTTCGCCGCTTGATTCCCAAGCATGACCTGAAGGGTGAGAAGAAAAAGACGGTGCAATCCGTCATCACCTATTACGACCATAACCGCGAGCACATGCGTTACGACGAATACCTGGCCGCGGGCTATCCGATCGCCAGTGGCGTGATTGAGGGAGCTTGCCATCACTTCGTGAAGGATCGGATGGAAGGTGCCGGGATGCGTTGGGAACTGGAGGGTGCCCAAGCGATGCTGTCTCTCCGCGCGATCTATCTGAACGGTCAGTGGGATGACTTCATCGCCTATCGAACAGCCAAAGAGCAGGTATCACTGTATGGCGAGCATGCGCAAACCGCACTGGCTGTGTAAGGCGGAAGGCGAGTTACAACCAACCGGAGTAGATCTTGGCTGAGCCTGCGGTCTGCCACCGTCCGAGCGTTGGCCAAGCTCTCGGCCCCCATCCGACTTCTCTCCCAGCCCCCCACGATCTAATCCTGGATTAGTCTTCCCGCGATTACAGATTAGCGATGCATTCAGGACCAAAGGTTAAGTCAGTAGGCCATGCGTAATTTGCATGTATTCCGCCGACGAGCATGTAGC
>CAIPEB010000258.1 GCA_903863885.1 uncultured Planctomycetaceae bacterium
CACACGTTCTTCCATTTCATCGCCTTTTTCCTTTCGATTTAGAAACCCCAACAACCCCTCGGAGCGTATCGTCGCTCCGCGCCGAACGCTCAAGGGGAGCGTTCTGCGATAAGGCGATGATCCGTTCCGTCAGCATCTTGGCGCGTTCCTTCGCCTCATGCGTGTAGACACAACTGCGGCGTACCGCCTGGATGCGCTCAAGTTCCTCGATGTGCCGGTGCGTGTCCCGGAGGGCGTCCACCAGCGCAGAACCATCAGGTGCAGGCGACGATTCACCCGCGCCATTTACCGTTTTATCAGTGTCCATAGCTTCCTCCTGGCGCGGCTTCCACGCGCCTGACCTGTTCGTTCTGCGCTTCTGCTTCTGTGCCGCTTGCGTAGGTCACGCGGAATGGAGGCGGACAGTTGCACCGATCCACCCACGGCGCGTGGATTGTCCCGCATCGCGTACACTGCCATCCAATTGGAGGCGCAGAACAAGGCAGTGGAGGCGACGGCTTATAGCGGCACACCGCGCAAAGGCCGTCTGCGTCTGCCGTGCCGAGTTCCCCGCCACACCGTGAACACCTATTCATCGCCGCGCCTCACTTTCTCGTTGTGCCTACGAAGGGCGTTGCGCGAAATAACCTCGCGCTGCCCGTTGTCCAGAAACTCGATCCGGGCGCTGTTCATCGCGCCCCGGCAAATGACGCGGCAGAGTCGGCCTTGCATCGTGGCTCGCTTGGAATTGTTGCCCCAGCAGAACCGATAGAGAGGCACAACCAGAGAGTCGAGGCGACGGCACACCACGCGCTCGGCGGTTTCTGTGTGCAATCGTTTCAGTTCCGCCTTCAGGGTTTCCGTTCTGCTATCCATGCCGCGCCTCAATCCTGTCGTTGGCCGTAAGGGACAGCCTGCCCTGCGCGTGCCACCGCTCCAGGCGTCGGCGGGCCACCTCGACCCACCGCTCGTCAATCTCAATGCCTATCGCCTTGCGCCCGGTCTCCAGCGCGGCTATCAGAGTCGTCCCGGAACCGCAGAACGGGTCAAGCACGGTCGCCCCTTTCACGCGCTCCAGCAACCTGCCAACAAGCGCAAGCGGTTTCTGCGTCGGGTGCGGCGTCAGTTCGTCAGCGCACGCGGCAAAGTTCGGCATGACCGCCGCCACGCGGAACACTTCGCACCTTGCTCCGCAACCGTAGGAAAGGATGCGTTCGTACTGGTGGCCGGCCACATTTCCCACCTCGCTGCGCGGATGGATGGGAACAGACTTGTGCCACACATGCACCGCATCGGGCACTCCGCAAGGGAAGTCAGCAAGGCAGGGCCAGAACAGCAAGGCGGGGGTTCCCGGAATCAGGCGGCGCAACACCGGCCATACGGCGTCAGTCGGAAAGAGGTCTTCGCGCCCAGGATACGGCGGATCGGTCACAACGGCGTCGGCCTTGCCGGACCATTCCCGACAGTCGCCGTGCCACAGCGTCACGTTCTCGTTTTGGAAGGCGATCTTCATGTCTCGGACTCCAGACTGCCAACAAGAGGCTGCACGGTACGGGCTACGCCGCCCGTCAACGCGGCGTTGGCCTCTACCTCATTCCCCCAGCAAGTCCAGTTTTCCCGCGGGCGGCGGGCGAACAGTTCAAGCCTGGGGCCAGGAAACCATCGCTCGATCATGTCTTGCACCAGCTCAGGCTTGCGTGAATGCACCGTTCTCCGTTCGCGTATCACACTCGACACGCGCAGTTCTTGCGCGGGTGCCTTCACCTTGCCCCGCGTTCCGACAAGGAGCAACTCGTGTTGACCACGAAACCAGTATCCCATTCCGATGATTTCCTTGTCCCACACCGCATGAGTTTTGTACCGGAAACCCCACGCCGTCAACACGCGCAACGCCTCTTCCAACTTTGGCGCGGTTGCCCACAGGTACAGAACCGCGTCGTCTGCGGCTGGAACCGGCAAGGCGCAAATGTCGTCGGTTGTCATGGTCGGATAGTGTGCCGACACAACACGATTTCCGCCGCCAGACTCCCGATACTCCCACGGCGGGTCGGCGACGATGCACCGGAATGGACCGGAAGGCCAACAAGGAGGTGGAGCATATTCGCTACCGCTCACGCTTCACCTCCGGCGTTGGCGGGAATGCTGTGCCGCACCGCTCGCGGTTCATTGTCAAATCCGTCTCCATTCGGTTCGATCGGAGTCATGCACCCGCCGTCTCCGCCGCATTCCTCGCAGTCCGGGCCGCACTTCCGACGCACTGCTGGCACGCAGTTCCTGGTGCAGTCGTCACACGGCATCAGGTCGGGGAACTCACAGCCGCACGACTCGTGGCAGAGCCCGGTTGCGCTGACTCGCTTCAGGTGTTCCCACACGATTTCTTGAACGTCCATTGGTCATTCTCCTTTCGTTTCTGAATCAAGACCGCCAACAACCGGAGGCAGGCGACGCTTTACAGCGCGCCTGCTCCGTAGTGTTGGAGCTGCGGGTATTCCATTCCTGTGGCGTGTGCATGTTCGGGACAAGGCCGAAATGCATCTTGCATGCTTTGTTTGAGCACGTCACTGTGCCGCAGTAAGTCTTTGCTGGAGATCCGCAGAAGGGACACGGAAGAAGCTCCAACAACGAAATGCAGGGTACTTGCGCCCCGCTCGCGTTTTCCTGTTCACTCATGGTTTTCTCATTGGGGCGCAAGCCCCTGATTTCGGACGTTCGCGCGACGGCGATTCCACGCTTGTTTTGCTTTGCTTTTTGTTTCGTGATTTCCTGTCTGCGAGTAGCACGCCAAGCATACGACGTAGTATTCGCCGTGTAGCCCACCAATACCGCTTTCCGTTTCTTCAACCGCTACGTCGTTAGTCCCGCAAAACGGACACGCCAACAAGCTACTGGAAGGTACGCTCATTCCGCAAAGCCTCCATTCGCGCCCTTCAGCGCGGTGTTGGAACTACTCATCATCGTGCGCCCACTTCCCAAAGGACGGGCTACGGCTCCCGCCGCGGCCCTCGCGGTACTTCTCTCGCGCCTTCATCTCGTGCTCTCGGTCGTCGTCTTCCGTCAGCATGTGGACCAGGCGCTTGAGCGCCTTCGGGTCGTACTTCGGGTTGGCCTTGGCCGCCTGAATCTGCTTCCACAATCGCTGTTGGTGTTCCGTCATCATGGCAGAGTTCCAACATCCGGTCGGACGGTACGCGGCGAAGCGCCGCGCCCGTCAACCGGGGCGTTGTGCGAAGGGAACTCCCTCCGCGTCCATTGGTCGCGTTTGTCGAAGAAGCACGGTGATTCCGCCGAAAGTGCGTCAATCCATGCGTCATCGCACCGACGCGCCTTCGGCCCGGTCTCCGGCCCGGCAATCACCCAGTCAAGCCGCTTGTGGTATCCAACCAGCGACACCGGAGTCAGCATCGGCTCGACGCTCACGAAATGAACCGAGGCCCTCTGATTCAGAAGCAGAGGGATACGCTCGTCGGCTCGCGACTGGTTCTCGCAAGTCACGCCAAGCCACACGCTCAACGGATCTCGTAGCCAGCCCGCCGGAATGTTTTGCGGTCGTTTAGTCAGGATGATGTACGTGTGCCACGGCGCGGCAATAATCGCATCGCGCACGAACAGAATGGGAAGCAGGCCGCACAGTTCCGGCCATCTCGCCTTGATAAGCGTCGAGTCAAGTTGACCATTAGCATTGCGGAATCCGGCCCCGCACACTTCGGGGTGAAACAGGTCGGACGTGCTACACACAAACACACGGCCCGGTTTCTTCACGTCTTGCGGCTGGCGCAGTCTGTCCTCGTGGAAAACCGGATTGCCCCACGGCCTCCCGAATCGCCGCGCCATGCTCGCAGCGTAGCAGTTCGCGCAGCCTTCGCTGACCTGCGTGCAACCCTCCAGAGGGTTCCACGTCCAGTCACACCACGGAATCTTGGTCCTGTTCATTTCGCCTCCGATGTAGACGCACAACCAGCGGAGCCAGGCGACGCTTTACAGCGCGCCTGCTCCGGCGTGTTGGGCCGATACTCGTCACGCGCCTTAATCCATCCGGCATGATGTCCGTTGATCCAGCCGCACTGGTATGCCGCGTAGCCGATCAGCAATCCGAAGGACGACAGACCGAGCCACTGCCTCCAATGCAGCGGAGCTGGTTCGGCGTTCACAACGCACAGCAGCATTCCGGCGAGGAAGACCATAGGCCCAACCAAGCGCCGGAGGGTATTCGTCATTCCGCTTCGCTTCATTCCTCAACCCTCAGCTTTCGTGTTGGGCTTTCGAATCTTCGGCGGTTTCGGCTTGGAAATCGGCTTCTGGTTTGCTATCACATTCCAGCAGTCCCAGCAGTGTCC
>CAIPEB010000259.1 GCA_903863885.1 uncultured Planctomycetaceae bacterium
GAAGGTTTCAACAACAAGGTGAAACTGACCATGAGAAAATCGTACGGCTTTCGTTCCTACGAGGCCGTGGAACTTGCTCTATATCACAATCTCGGCGCCCTACCCGAACCAGAGTTTACCCACGAATTCTGCTGACGAGGCGTTTTTCAAGTTGCCCAACGAAGTGATTACCGAGACGGTTGCATCTCTCGTGATGTAGTCCCGGCAGTCAGTTGGGCTTCTATTCAAGACGCTCCGACGAGGTTTTGGTTCGGACGTTGGGCTTCTTGACAGGAAGATGTAGTCCGAACCTGCAGTCGGAGAGTCAGAGACGCCGACGGGACTCGAACCCGTGAAAAGCTGCGTTGCAGGCAGCTGCCGCACCATCTGGCTCCAGCGTCATGCAAAGGCCCGCCGAAGGTCGACGGGCCGATTGGCATCATTCCCTAAAAGTAGTCGTCACGATTGACGCCATCAAAAGCGGCCTGACTTCAGGCAGCACTTCTTGAATCGGTTGCCACTGCCGCATGGGCAGAGATCGTTGCGTCCCAGCTTCTCTTCCAGTTGTTTGCTTCCGTGCACGACGCGGACGCCGCGTTTGACGTTGGTTTCGGACGGGAATCCTCTCCGTCGTTTGCTCATCGTCTCGAAAAAAAGAACTGCTCGTCGAACTCGTGCTTGACCATGGGACACCTCCTTCTCGTCATGTGCAGTCGGTCGCACTCAGCGTGACAGTGTCGTCGTCAGGAATCGAACCGGGCACCGACCGAAGGTTGGTCCTCCGAGCTTCGCGGGCTCGTGTGCGAATCCGGCACACTCTGACGACATTTCCAATCAGCACCCCGCCGAGGAATTGAACCTCGTCCTGCAGATTCGAAGTCTGCCGTGCTCTCCGTCACACTTGCAGGGCGAAACAGTCCGGAGACCGGAGTCCGGAGGAAGTCTCCTCACGCCTCAAGCCTCTCTCAGAGCCGACGACTGGAATTGCACCAGCATCGACTTAGTGGTTTAGGCGGCAGGTGTTTAGGCTGTAGGCGGAGGAGAGTAACGACGTGCTTCCTAAATCGCTACAGCCCAAACTCCTAATCCGCTAAACCGGTGTTTAGGCTGTAGGCGAAATGGCGTGACGATGTCCTTCGTGAACCGCTACAGCCTAAACTCCTATTCCGCTAACTGGACGTTCCAGTACGCCTCGCTGACGAACTTCGACCAGCTGGCGATCCGCATCTCGTGGACCGTGTACAACGGATTCCACGTCGGGCGGACCGGCCGCTTGCGCAGCCGCATCTTCGCCTGCTCCGGCGTGCGGTCCGCCTTGCGCTTGTTGCAGGTCACGCACGCCAGCACGCAATTGTCCCAGCGCGACTCACCACCCTGCGCACGCGGCACAACGTGGTCGATCGTCAGTTCCTCGCTGCCCGGCTGCGTCCCGCAGTACTGGCAGGTGTAGTGGTCACGCTTGTAGATATTGCGTCGGCTGAATGCCACCACCGCGGACGGCAGTCGCTCGAAGCCGGTCAGCGTGATCACCTCCGGCACGCGCAGGCGAAACCGGACGGCCCGGATGAACGGGTCACCCTCACGCGGCCGGAGCTTCGACCAGTCCTGCCAGTCGTAGGTCTGGTAGTCGGCCGGGTCCACGACGCGAGCCGACTCGTTCCACAACAGAACGAGCGCCCGAGCCACGGTGGACACGTTCACCGGCTGCCAGTTGCGATTCAACACCAGCGTCGGTCGTTGCAGTACCTTGGTGAAGACATCTCTCCTTTTGGAATGAATCCCAGGGTGTTTGAGGGGAGTCGAACCCCTACCTTCTGGTTCACAGCCAGACATGCAGTTACCGCTACACCACAAACACCATCCGTGAAAATCAGCGGAAGGAGCGGGAGTCGAACCCGCAAGGCTCTTCGCTCGTCCGGCTTCCAACCGGGTCCCGTCGCCCATCGGGTAGCCCTTCCGAATCAAACAGTAGGGGTTTAGGCTTTAGGCATATAGGCGGAGAGGCATGCGAGACCACACAAAGCTCCGGGCGTTCGAACTGGCGGACCAAGTTGCGTTAGCGATCTACAGGTGCACCGCACACTTCCCGCGTGAGGAACAGTTCGGCCTTACTTCGCAAATGCGTCGGTCGGCCGTTTCCGTTCCGTCGAACATCGTGGAGGGATGTGCGCGGGACTCCGGTTCGGATTACGTCCGTTTTCTCAACATCGCGTTTGGTTCGCTGCGTGAACTCGAGTACCAGGCTTCGCTCGTGCATCGCCTCGGTTACATTTCCGACTTCGATCCTCTCTCGGCGCTTCTCACCGAGACGTCCAAAGTTCTCGCATCGCTAATCCGCTCTCTGCGTCTTCCCAAAAGCTAAAGGCCTAAACTCCTACGGTCTAAACACCTATTGCAGTGGACGTGATGGGAGTTGAACCCACCACACCGACCTTGCAAGGGTCAGTCGCCCCCAACGGCATGCACGCCCGTAAATAGTCTGGAGTCTGGAGTCTGGAGTCTGGAGGAAGGCGTATGTACGTGCGCCTCCGGACTGCGGACTCAAGTTTCCAGCCTCAGTGACCGAGGTGGGAGTCGAACCCACACAGTCGCAGGTTCTCGACCTGCTCGCTTTGCCAGTTTGCGTACTCGGCCGTGGCGGGTCCGGGTGTTGCACCCGGCAGGCGGAACGTATGAGGCTCCACTGAGCACTGGCCCACCCGCTTGAGTTAGGTGGTAGGGGTTTAGGCTTTAGGCATTTAGGGGAATCCATGCGAGACTACACGAAGTTCGGGGTGGTGAGTTACATTTCGCATCGTCAATCCGCTCTCAGCGTCTTCCTAAGACCTAAATGCCTAAAGTCCTACGGTCTAAACCCCTAATGCAGTGACGCGGACGGGAATTGAACCCGCGTGGGCGAGATTGAAAGCCTCGCTGCAACACCAACATCGCACCGCGCCGTTGTCATACGTTCCTGAGTGGGTCGGGACGGAGTCGAACCGCCACAGTCCGAAGACCACTGGGTTACAACCAGCTTGGCTCACCTATGCACGCCGACCCATAAGGAGTCCGGAATGTTGAGTCTGTAGTCCGGAGCAAGACGCAACGATCGATGCTGTTCTGCCGCAGACTCCAGACTCTGAACTCCCGACTCGAATGGCACGGGCGGGAATCGAACCCGCAAACAATCGCCAAGGTCTGAGCTTGGCCGCTTTGCCAGTTTGCGTACCGCGCCGTCAGCGTCCCCGATGGGATTTGAACCCGGGCACCGATCGGGCGGAAATGCCCGATTGGTCCTCCTGCGTGACAGGCAGGCGAGCACTCCGGGCTGCTCCACGAGGACGTGTTTTGTAAGTGGCTCAGGTGGGACTTGAACCCACAGCATCCCTGGTTCTAAGCCAAGGTGGTCTGCCGCTTGCCTACCGAGCCAAAGCCAGTCCGGAGTCTGGAGTCTGGAGCAAGACGCAATGATCGATCCTGTTTTGCTCCGGTCTCCGGACTCCGGTCTCCCGACTCTTCAGTAGTCCTGGAGGGACTCGAACCCCCGATCGTCTCCTTGTAAGGGAGCTGCCGTCGCCGCTGGGCCACAGGACTATGGAACGTGGACTCACCGGGAGTTGCACCCGGACTGCCAGCTTGCGGAGCTGGTGTCTTCCTGTTCGACCATGAGCCCAAAAGCGGAAGTCGTGGGACTCGAACCCACAGCGGCAATGCCGCGGCTTGTTTTCAAAACAAGTTCCTCATCCAGCCGGATGACTTCCGTTCTTTGAACTGCGGGAGTTGGAATCGAACCAACATCGGGACGTTCAGAGCGTCCTATCTTGCCGTTAGACGATCCCGCATCGTTTGCCTTCTCTGGCATGCAGGGTTCACAGGTTCCGGGGGTTGGAATCGAACCAACGACCTCCTGATTCAAAGTCAGGTATCACCTACCAGCAGCGACGACCCCGGAGAGTGCCCTGCGGGAGTTGAACCCGCCTCGCCAGGTTGGAAGCCTGGCACCTCTGCCGCTCGGCCAAGGGCACATACAAGGCGGAAGGAGAGGGAGTCGAACCCTCAAGGCTGTGAAGCTCGTCCCGGTTCGAGCGGGGTGCCATCGCCGATTGGCTTGTCCTTCCGAGTTAGGCGGTAGGGGTTTAGGCTGTAGACATTTAGGGGGAAATACATGCGAGACCATACAAAGCTCCGGGCGTTCGAACTGGCAGACCAAGTTGCGTTGGCGATTTACAGGTGCACCGCACACTTCCCGCGTGAGGAACAGTTCGGCCTTACCTCGCAAATGCGTCGGGCAGCCGTTTCCGTTCCGTCAAATATTGTGGAAGGATGTGCGCGGGACTCCGGTTCGGATTACGTCCGTTTTCTCGACATCGCGTTTGGTTCTCTGCGTGAGCTTGAGTACCAAATCTCGCTCGCGCATCGCCTCGGCTACCTTTCCGACTACGATCCTCTCGCGGCGCATATAACCGAGACGTCCAAAGTTCTCGCGGCTCTTATCCGTTCTCTGCGTCTTCCCAAAACCTAAATGCCTAAACTCCTACGGCCTAAGCTCCTAACTTCTTGATCCAGTGGTAGCCCCGAGAGTCGAACTCGGCGCGCCCCGGTTATCAGCCGCGGATGGGCAACCAGCCCTCGACTACCATTTCAGTCGGGATGGTCGGACTCGAACCGACGACTCCGTGTGCCCGGAACACGTGGGTTGGCCACTACCCTACATCCCGATCAATCAGTCAGAACGGCGGGATTTGAACCCGCGTTCTCTTGGCCCCCGACCAAGCGCGATCCCAGGCTTCGCCACGTTCTGATGCAGTACCCCCGACCACCCTTCGGGCGGTGCCCGGGAATCGAACCCACACCCAACCGGGATTCGTAATCCCAGTGCCGTAATCCAAGGGACGGGGCATGTTGTTCGCGCAGGGAGTCTGCGCAGTGGGCCGGGAGGCGCTCGAATCCTCGTCTGCGGCTCTTCAGGCCGCCGCTAAACCGTCTCAGCTACCAGCCCGTCACTTCCGTCATGCGTCCTGCTTCGTTCCGCTCCCATCCGTAAATGGCATCTCTCTCGAAATCGCGGACGCTGAACACAAAAAAAAGCCCGATGTCTTTCGTGACACCGGGCTTATTGCCGTCAACCGTAAATCGGCCGAGTGTCACAATCGCAAGGGATATCGCGAGCGCGTGATCACGCTGGGCGCGAGATTACCCCCCGCAAATCGTTCTTGCATCGCACTCAGCCAATGAAACATCATCTGTCGAGTTCCTTATCCAATCCGCTGCCGGCCAGCCGGCCGCACTTTTAATAAGACTCTGCTTGCGCCGATTTGGTTCACGAAAATCTTTGATCGACCTATTGTGATATCGGCCAGCTGAGGAAGAAGATCCGACAAACACCGCCGTTATTCCGGAGTCGATCGAATTTTTTCAAACCGACTCGGCACGGCCTCATTGACCAAGTGCCGGCGCGAGCGGTTCATCGCGCCAGCCGCAGCGCGACTGGGGGACGGATGCTCGCCGCCGGACGGTTCTTCACCTCCAGCGGCAGCTGCTCCCAGGCGGCAAGAATCCGAACCACGTCGGGCGGCAGTGAAGCAGGATCAACAGGGACGGCATGCTCGGCGGCAATCGTTGCTGGATCTCGCTGCGATGCGGGGGAGAGTGCAAGGTTCCGGAGTTGCTCCACCGCATTCGGAACCGGCGGCAGCGACTCCACCGCGGCGGCTTGGTCGAGAACCTGCAGCATCGTGTACGTGTTCATCGTCAGATTGATTTCCGAGTAGCGGGCGACCGTCTGGGCCGCTTTGGGTTGCACACCGGCCAGCGAGAGGTTGGTGATAAACGCCTTTCGCAGGGTGTGAAAGTCGGCGAATTGGCCGTGTTCGTCCACGTACTTCAGAAACGAAGTCTGTTCCCGCCGCCTTCGCTTTTTGTCCGTCTTGGCCTCGCCGAGCGATTTCGCACGGGCGGACTCGAGGTCGCGAGCCATCATGGTGGCCGTGCGCCGATGGGTGAGATCTGCAAGATGGTCTTGAATTTGCAGGCGTCGAGGACGGCAGGGATACGCTGCGCTGTCTTCCGCACATGCATCGCGGTGGCGCCCTTGTTCTTCAGGTACTTCTCAAAGTCAGCGGCGTGTTCCGGCAAGGGGCGCTTGCGGTGCTTGTCGAACGGATCTTCCATTCCGGCCAGCTTGCGTTCGACTTTCTTCACATGCTCGGCGAGCAGCGTTTGAGCTGCCGCGCGATCGGTGGCGAGCGGCACGCGCTTTTCGTTGCCGAATTCGTCGCGGAACCGACCCCACCATTTCTTGGACTTGGTTTTCACCTTCCGTCCCGTCCGCGGGTCGGTGATCTTCACAGATTTCTTGTAGATGCTGGCCATGGTCTCTGGCTTCCTCTTTCCGATCGTGACGCCGGTCAGGGGTAACAGTGTCCTCGTCCGTGAACAAAGCTCAAGCGAGTTTCAACCGGTTTTATCGAGCTTTTGTTCGCTCCCATTCCTGCCGCCGTGGGCGCAGCAACGTCCT
This sequence comes from uncultured Planctomycetaceae bacterium, assembly GCA_903863885.1. GTDB lineage: Bacteria > Planctomycetota > Planctomycetia > Pirellulales > Pirellulaceae > CAIPEB01. The sequence goes on from CAIPEB010000259.1 coordinate 6,476, forward strand.
TTCCGGATCCAGCGAAACTGACGTGTCGGGGTTCGATGTCACGACGGATCGTCCTCCCCAGCGGCGGGTGCAATCCACTGGCCCAACCCCGCCGGGAAAAGTGTCAGTGAATCTTCACGATCTCATCGCGGACGCGATGCCAATGGGTTCGGAGCAGCCGGGCTGTCTCTTGGATCGACAGTCCCGACTGAAGTGCGCTGCAGACCTGTTGACTCAGGGGAGACAATGCAGCGATCGCATTCTGCAAATCGAGCGTCAGTTGCGAATCCCGCAGTTATTCGATCGAGGGTTCTTCGCGCGTCGCAACTCGATCCAGCCGGTCACGTCGTATGTTGCTCGAGCGCTGGCTCGGTCGCCGTACCATAGGCTGCCCAACATCAAGGCGCGGAAATCGACGCGCCGCGTGCGCAACATCCAGCGCGGCGTCGATGCGTCAACGATCCGCCGCATCCAGCGGATGCTGTCCGTCGGGCATTGAACCACTACGAGATCGCGCGCGAGGCCGGCGTGTCGGCCAACCTCGTGGCTCACGTGACCTCAGGCAAGATGGCGCCCGTGTCGTGCTGCCAGCGGGGATTGATCGACGGTCGGAGCGGAATCTTCGGGCGCAGATTTGAGTAAATGGTGTTCTTGCTCGTAGATGTCAAGTATTGCCTCAACACGTTCGCGAAGAGGTTGGTCGACAGCTCGCGGATGTCTTGCAGGTAATCCGAACGCGCTTCAGGGTGCATCGATTCGGCGGGCGATGTGGAAGATGTATTCTTCGTTTGCTTCCTTCTTCATCGATCCATCCTGTGTTAACTGCGATCACCGAACGGTCTTGGGTGCGACGATCCAATCCGGCCAGGTCGGGTCATCCAGATGTCGCTTGAACGCGTCGGCCAGCTGAAACGAAAAGAGCCAGGGAACGAAGATGCCGGTAGCCGCCTCGAACTCCCGGCGAGCCCCTTCCCTATCCCCCGTCGACAGACGCTTTAGGCCAATCAAATAATGCGCGTCGCATTGCAGACTTCGGTTTTGGCCCGCCCGCCGCAGCAATTCGCCGGCGTCAATCTCCTCAGCCAAATACAACACACGGTTTCGAATCCAACCGTAGTAGGTCGGACCTTGAGTTCCATCGACCGATGCTTTTGTGAGCCATCGTTTTGCCTGTTGCTTGCATTCTTCGGCTTGCCCCATCATGAGAGGTATGCGGAGCGTACATTCGTCTCGGTACGCCTCGTCTTTTTCGGCCAGAGCGACAGCCAGCTTGTAGATCGACTGCGCGGCCCCCCGATGCGATGGTGATTCAAGGAGCATGTTTGCCGTCATGGTTTTGTATATCGGAGCTTGGATTGAAGTTGCCGCCTTGATTGCATCATCGTTGCGTCCGAGTCGATACAGCTCGATGGCGTGGGCGGTCCCCAAAAACGGATTGCGGTTCTTCCTGAAGGCAATTTCGTACTCGCGTGCCGCGGCCGCAAATTCACCTCTTGAATCGAAGTACCACGCCTTGCCCACTCGTCCCCAAGTGTAGTCCGGGTACTTCTGCGTCAGCGTGTCTGCAATCTTTGCTGCCTCGTTATCGAGCTCCGCAAAGGGTTCGCCTCGCTCGCGTGCCAGCGCCACCGCTACGTGATGGGCAAAGAGCGACACCTGGAGCACATAGGGAGACGGACCCATGAGCTGCTGGGCAGCTTGAACGTCTCGGAGGGCCTGTTCTGCAGAGTCGCGATCTGCGTATTGGGCTGCATTCCACGCGTTCAATTCTGCACGAATGACGAGAGCCAATGCCGAGGGACGATCCTGGACAAACTGGTCTAATAAGCGAAGGCCAATCTCTGGAAAAGTGCCCACGTAAACCTGTGCCTTGAACAGGAAATCGTGCGGCTGGCTGGGTTGGAGGTTCATTGCTTTGTTCGACTCACGGACCCACTCCATCAGTTCGCCTGCATAGAAGTAGGCGATCGCGAGCATGGAATGTGCCGCAACGCTGTCCGGTTCGAGACGTGCCGCGTTCTCGAGGTAGCCGATTGCGCCCTGAGGATCACCCGAATACAGCCGGAATTGCCCCTCGAGCATCTGGAGCTTGTCGGATGAAACGCCTCTGTCTCGGGCACGCTGAATGATTGCCGGAGTGTTTTGATTTCCAAAAACCGCAGCAAGCAGGGCATTCTGAAACAACTCCTCCTGATACTCGGCGATGAGCTCTCGATTCTTGTCCTGCTGCTGAATTAACTCGTGGTTGGACCTTTCGGATTTGAGCCAGAGCATCGAAGTTGCGACAATGCCGATTACCAGCAGCAAGAGCAACGCCGTTCCAGCACTCACGGCGCCCAGGTTTCGCCGAATAAACCGGTTCATCCGGTGTGCCAACGAGGGACGCCTTGCCTCGATCAATTCGTGGTTCCGAAAGCGGGAGATATCGGCAAGGAAATCGCTCGCCGTCTCGTAGCGACGACTCCGGTCCTTTTCCAATGCCTTCATCACGATCCAGTCCAGATCGCCGCGGACGGTCCGATGCAGACGTTCCGGCGATACACCGCGGTGCCTGGCGATGATCGTGAGCTTGCCACCTGAAGTGCTGAGGCGGGTACTTGGTCTCTGCGGTTCCTCTTCGCGAATGATACGCTGCAATTCTGCGTAGCCAGCCGTGCGAAGCCGCTCGCCCTCGAGTGGCGTGGTGCCTGTGAGCAACTCGTACAGAAGCACGCCGAGCGAATAAATGTCGCTCCGAGTATCAACATCCAGGCAACTCATCTCCGCCTGTTCGGGGCTCATATATTGGGGCGTGCCGACCATCTGGCCAAACGCCGTGAACAGGGTTTTTTCCGTGAGCCGTTGATTGAGTGCCTTCGCGACGCCGAAGTCGATAACTTTAACGATGGGCTTCCCGTCGGCGAGCGTAACCAGGATGTTGGAAGGCTTTAAGTCGCGATGAATGATTCCCTTCTGATGCGCATGTTGCACCGCTTGGCAGACGGTCATGAACAGCTGCAGCCGGTCATCCGTTGTGAGATTGTTGACATCGCTGTACTCCGTGATTGGAACCCCTTTGACTAATTCCATGACGAAGTACGGTCGGCCGCTGTCAGTCGCTCCGCCGTCAAACACTCGTGAGATATTCGGATGATCCATCAGGGCGAGTGCTTGGCGTTCGGCCTCGAACCGCGCAATCACGGATTGAGTATCCATCCCCGGCTTGATTATCTTCAGGGCGACCTTGCGTTGAATTGGTCGCTGTTGTTCCGCCATGTAGACGACGCCAAAGCCACCTTCGCCGATCTTCTGCAGCAGCTTGTAACGGCCAATTTGTGTGCCCGGACCTTCGCTGACCGGCGCGCGTTCCACAGTCGGACCAGGATCAGCCGACCTGAGAAAAACCCGCTCCGCCTCGTGAACCTCAAGCAGGCCCTCGATGCGACTTCGGAGATTGGCGTCACCCGCACAGATCTGGTCTAGGTATGTAGATCGTGCGTCCGTGGTTGGAATTTGACGCGCGACGTGGAAGATCGCCTCTTCATCAAGCTGTCGACTGGCCATGTGAGCACCTTGCCGGGGTGTCGGGTACCTTGCCTTCCACAGCACTATGCGAAATCCGCCGCAGCGATCCCTAACGGATTCCGGAAAAGATCCACAAATTCGCCGCCCCTACTTGGCACCGAGCATTTCCAGTCGCAGCCAGGATCGAGCGTAAGTCCAATCATTTTCAGATGTTGAGACCGATACGCCAAGTGCTTCCGCCGCCTGAGCCGTGGTCAGTCCGGCAAAGAATCGCAATTTCACGAGCTCGGCTCTTCGGGCATCCTTCCGCTCCAGCTTCTGAAGTGCCTCGTCCAGACCGAGCAGATCGTCGCAGGCCATGGGCAGGACAGCCGGTTCGATGGCATCTAGTTCGACGCGTCGGCGGTCGCCACCACCCTTGAGGCTCTGCTTCCGGCGGGCCCGTTCGATCAGAATGCGGCGCATCGCTTCGGCAGCGGCCGCGAAGAAATGCCGGCTACCATCCCATTGCTGCTGGACAGATCGATCCACGAGTCGAAGGTAGGCCTCATGCACCAGCCCCGTGGCCTGTAACGTTTGGCCTGGCTTCTCGTTTGCCGGTTTCGCTGCCGCCAGCTTCCGCAGTTCTTCATACACAAGCGGCAACAACTGCTCCGCGCCGTGCGGGTCGCCTTGTTCGATGGCCTGCAGAATGCGAGTGGCGTCGGACACGGGACGGACTCCAAACGATGCGGCTATGCCGGTTTTTCGCAGAGCCGCAATCGAGATCGCTTCTGCATCTCAGGTAATGTGGGGAGTGCGGTCGCGGATGACCGCCTATGCCCCGTCTCGGCCCTCAGCACCGGTCATTTGCCAAGACGCTGCCACTTGTCGTCGCGAGGGTCGGTCGGTTTGCCATCGACCGTTCCCTTGCCCCGTGCACGGAGAATAGTGCCGTCCTGCTCCAACATAATCGTGCTCCTTGCTTCGTTCTTGCGACCGTCTGGGAGCACCCCCGACACAGTCTCAATCCACATTCCGTCTTCTTTCGTGTACGTGAGGTGATCCACCGCACCGTTCGAGTAAACAGCCGTTCCGGTAATGCGTTTTTCCCCCGCACAGTAGACCCACAGCACCGTTCCGGATGCCGTGCCACCGCAGAACTTTCCGATCATTGCGTTTCCATCTTCAATCGAATTTACGTCGAGGTAGCAGGTAGCCGTATCGCCCTTCTTTCCGATCCCCGGCCAGTCGGCGACCCATCTTATTTCACCAATCCACCGCCCCATGAACATCGCGCGAAACGCTTCAAAGTCGGTTCTGGTGATGTTCTGCGCGTTGGCGGATGTCGCAAGTAGCGCTAGAGTCACAATTGCAGTGATAGATCGTAGGGACGAGTGCATTTGAATTCTCCTGTTCTACATCGTAGGCGGTTCGGTTTCTTAAGTGCCGGAACTCTCTGTCGTGCGCCGGTCGCCACACCAGTTGCGCGATCTCCCCAGAAGCAATGGCCTCCTTTCTTTGGTCTGCTCGTTCGCTTTCGGGCGGCCGGCGTTCTTGGTGCATCTCAATTGCCGAATGCACGGACGAGCAAGTCGCTCAATTCACGCGTCGATTGATGGTTCGATAGGTGTGTGGCGTGCCGTTTCGTGCGAACGAGCCGTTCCATTCCCATTCGTCGTGAGATTTCTTTTCCACCACCGACTTTCCCTCTTCGATTCGTCCATCTGGGGAGACCCACTTCGCTGTACCGACCCAACTGTCCTTCTTTAAGTCCAACGAATACCGAAACGTCGCATAGCTTCCATCGGCACCGTACCAGTGCTCAACAATTTGCTTTGTTTCGGCATTCCAACCGGTTATGCCCGTTGCCGGAAAGGTCACGTCTTTCTCGTGAACGACGGTGTGCATAATGATGCAGTACTTATCGGGTGTCCACGTTGTTGTCTCCGGCAGTCCCTCCCCTTGTTTGACACCGTCAACGAAGAACTCGGACTGCCACTTGCCAACGCGATATCCCAACTCGTCCAACGCCTTTTGCGGGATACCGGGCTTTTCTGCTGCCACTGCCGACAAAGCAGCCAGCATCAATACCACGACGGAGCATCTTGAAGTTCTCACAGTTTCACCTCCAACGACGATTTCGACCCAATTGGGAAAAACGCACTGCCGCGGCCTAATACGCGTGAAATTACTTTGCGACGTCGGTGCGTTTGAAGTGAATCTCACCGTCCGGCAGTGATTGGCCGGAAGCGGTGACGTTGTTTGTTGATTTCCAGACGAAACTCCCTGCTTTTCTCTGGTTGATGGTCAGAGTCGCCTTCACGGCCTCGCCCGTGTCGGTGACAAACGTGCCGGTGCCCTTCCACGAATCGGCCGTCTCCATCGTGTCAGGATCCACGTCAAATCGCATCGTCGCATTCGCGCCGCTGACATAGAACTGTGAGTAGACCAGTTGTTTCTTGCCAACGTCGTATCCCCACATGCCAGCCCCAACGTCGGTGCCTCTACTGTCGGTCCAGACCTGAGTGCAATGCAGGCATGGTCCGCCTTCGGCCCACTTGGTTTTCCAGATGCCCGTTGCAGATTTGGTTCCATTGTCCAGCGCCGTTGCCTGCCATGTCCCCGCCAATGATTCAAGGACTCGAATGGCAGACGCGGGCATGTGTACCGGCTTTGTTGTCTTGATCTCGGCGCTCTGTCCGAGGACCACCGCCGCTACTAGGATTGCATCAATTAGCGCGGACATCGTGTGCTCCCATGGCTAGAGGTGAACGACAAAAAAGATCGCAGTCGGTCTGCCGTCGCCGTCCTCAACGCGAGGAACAACACGGAGTGACTGTGTACGGTTCCATTGCCGGAATAGCGGAGCAGAAGTGACGACACCGACATTGTGTCGAAGCCGCATGACAAAGCAAGCAGAATGCTTTTCAGCAGTGGGTGAACTTCCTGTCGTAGCATGAGGAAAATCCTTACGCGTGGCAGATGGCAGGTTTGCGTCGCCAAGTCAATTCATCAGAGTGACCCCGTTCGACATGAGGGGTTCACCAGCGGCGGTCGCGCACAGTGGAACTTCGCCCGATAGCATGCCCATTGGCGTCCAAGTGGCGGGTCCGCACTGGCGAGAAGACACCGTATTGGCAATCGCTGAGTTCCTGTAACGCGAATTTGGTGGCTGGCAGCCTCCGAGCTTATGATGGCGATCATGAGAACGGCAAACGTCCAGAAAGAGATGCTGAGGAACGAGAACATGACAGAGTCATGGGAGCAGCATGGCCAGCGGACGCAACTGAACCGACGAGAAGCGTTGAGCGTTGCTGGGGGACTGCTCGCAGGTGCGGCCTTTGGCAGGATCAACGACGCCTCGGAGACACCACAGCTTAACTCGCTTCCGTTCGAGGAATTCGCCAGATATGACGGACTAAAGCTGGCGGAGCTCGTCCGAAAGCGGGAAGTGAAGCCGGAGGAGTTGTTGGAGGCAGCGATTGCCCGGGCTGAGGCCGTGACCCCGAAGTTCAACGCTATTGTCGGGAAGCTCTACGACGAAGCGAGAACGGCGATCAAGAAAGGACTTCCGGCGGGACCATTCACGGGCGTGCCGTTCGTCGTCAAGGATATCAGCTTCTACCTTGCGAACGTGCCTTGCTCTCGTGGCTCGGCGCTGTTCAAAGACTCGATACCTAACGCGGACAGTACGGCTGTCCGTCGGTACCGGCAGGCCGGCTTGGTAATCTTCGCCCGCACTGCAACACCCGAGCTCGCTATCCTTCCGATTACCGAGTCCGCGATTCACGGAATCACGCGCAATCCCTGGAATCCGGAACGTACCGCAGGCGGGTCCTCCGGCGGCACGGCCGTTGCCGTCGCCACCGGTATAGTGCCCATGGGAAGTGCTGGTGACGGCGGGGGATCAATCCGGATTCCGTCATCGTGCTGCGGCCTTTTCGGTTTGAAACCTACGCGAGCCCGTGTGCCGGTCGGCCCCAATCCACTTGACGGTTGGGATTGGCCTTTTGTGATCCACGCGCTCACGCGGTCGGTTCGCGACAGTGCAGCCCTGCTTGATGCCACCAGCGGCGCTAATGCCGCTGATCCCTGCTGGGCGCCTCCAAACGGCCGACCTTTCCTGCAGGAGGTTGGCGAGTCGCCCGGCAAACTCCGGATAGCCTTGGCGCTGAAGACGCCACCTGTCGAAGAAGTTCATCCGAAGTGCCGCAAGGCTGCGGAGAACGCAGCGCATTTGTGCGAAGAGCTGGGGCATCGCGTTGAGGACGTCACAGAACGTTTCGTGAAGACATTTCCCATGGAAGAGTTCCGACAGGGGATGTTCATCCCGGGTCTGGCGGACATGGCTGTGTGCGTTGAGAAGCGTCTGGCGGAGTTGGGTCGTGGACTCCACGAATCTGATCTGGAGCCCTCGACTCGGAACTGCCTGGAGTCTGCAAAGAAATATACGGCGTGCGACCAGGCGAGAGCCATTCGATTGCTGCATGAATCGTCACGAAGGATGGCCGAATTTCAGCGAGACTTCGACGTCATCCTGACGCCCACACTCGCAAAGCTGCCAGTGGAACACTTTGGAGAGCGACTATTCGGAACCGCGTCCGACGCGACCAAAGTCGATTCAGACGCCCTCGGACGCGAACTGATTGCTTTCTGCCCATTCACACAACTGGCCAACTGCACGGGCCAGCCGGCGATGTCCGTGCCGCTCCATTGGACCGCTGACGATCTTCCGGTTGGCGTTCAGTTCATGGGCCGCTTCGGCGACGAAGCAACGCTCTTCCGCCTGGCAGCGCAACTCGAAGGAGCATGCCCCTGGAGGAATAAACGTCCGACGATCCAAGTCCTCGGGACGTAGCGCCTGTGCTTGATAACGTCAAACGACTTTGATTTCGCCGATCGGCACGAGCTAGATGGCTACTTCTTTCTCTCCAGCGTCAACCTGAAGTCCGGATCGGACCACACCGGGTTCTAGGAATGGCCCAAATCGCGCCGAGCAGCCATGGCGAGGCCGGGGGTCACCCTTACGCAACCGTTGGGACCGAAGCGGGGGCGGGATGCTGTGGGATCCATTCCGGCCATAGCGAGTTGCCCTCCATCCGTTTCAGTAAGGCCTTTGCCCAAAGCGACCGGACTAAATAGGGCTGGGCGGCCGCGAGACAGGCTTCGAGTGCCGCTCTCGCCCCGAGCCGGTCTCCAACGGCTAACCTCCGGATTCCGATCCAATAGTGCGCGTTGCCTAACAACCACAAGGAGTGACCCGCTGTCGATATGAACTGTGTCTCGTCAAGTTGTCCCGCAATGAACCGGGCAACGGGTGTTAACCAGTCATCAACATTGTGTGGTCCGTCGCTCAACGTCAGAATCGTCAGTGCTTCCTGGCGCGCCGCGTCCAATCTGCCGAGCTTCAACAACACCGACAGAGCCTCGGTTCGGAACGCCGTGCCGGGATACTCAGCGAGAAGCCGTTGACGCTCGTCAACAATCTCAGCATGGCGGTCGCGTCGATCCATAATCGCGTGCAGCCCGGCAATTCTGGATTGAAAGCCCGTGTCGAACGTCCGCAAGGTCAGTTCAGCTTCCTCACAACGATTGTCACGATAAAGCATGGCAGCGCAAACTTCCGGATATCCGCCGTGTTTGGATTCTTCGACAGCTTCGCGATCGCGACCGATCGTCTCCAGATAGTGCGCAATCATCGTGCGGCCGAGCTTGTAGCTGGGATACCGCTCCCGCAGTTCGTCGGCAAACCGATCTGCCTGGCGCATTGCATCCTCACACCATGTCACGTCCGCCCTATTCACCCAGATTGCGTTTGTGTACACCCAGACAGCCAGGACGACGAGGTGAGCATTCACTGGCATGGCTTCACATGCAATTCGTATTTCCCTGATGGCCTCCGCCACAAGCTGAGCATTACCTGTCTGCGCGACCGCGTGAGCAAGCGAATCCGCCAGTAAGGCATGGCCGATCGGCCATGAGCGGCGTTCGGTCACGATGGTGCGCAATGCGTTGGCCGAGCGGTTTCCGTCGACGTGGTTAAGTGCATATGCGCGCAGAACACGTTCCACAAGTGGCGCATCCGGCTCGGGATCTGTCAGATCTGAAACCTGGTTCAACTGATGTAGATGCTCCGCCCATTCGCCATTGCGGGCGGCGCAAGCAGCCAACCACAACTGAGTCGTCGTCACGCGCGGTGCCAGTCGTAAAGCGTCGCGAAAGTGCCGCAATGCCTGAGCGCTGTCATCGCCAAAGAGATCGGCAACCCCTTCAAGGGTTGGGAGATAGTACCTGCAATCCTGTTCGGGGCGAAGGCCTGCCGCGATCCGGCTCAGGTTGTGCGCCGTTTCGCGAGTCCTCTTCTTATCGCCGAGAAACGCAGCGTCCAAGGCGTGCTCTGTCTGCACGCTTTCGTATTCCCGGAGCAATTGAACCAGTTGAGCAACCGCGCGCTCGGCGGTGTGACGCGCACGCGTTTCATCGCTGGCCGACTGTTCTGCGCATTCTCTCGCTACCCTCACGTCGTTGAGCGCGGCAGCAGTTTGCCTCGCTTTGTACAAGGCCAGGACCAGGCCGACGGACGTCCCCACTAACCCAAGTATGGCGGCGATCGCCACTGCAACCGTGGCGCTGGCTAACCCAAATACGATCGCCAAGACGACAAAAGCAGCGACTGCAATCTGCATTCGATTACGCCGAAGAAACTTGCTCGCGAGATACCAAGCGGATGGCGGACGCGCCTCGATCGGTTCGTCGCCCAGAAACCTCTGCACGTCAGCAGCCAAGCCGCTGGCGGTGTCATAAC
>CAIPEB010000260.1 GCA_903863885.1 uncultured Planctomycetaceae bacterium
GTCGATTTGGTTGACCGCGTCTTCGGGCGACTGAGTCGCAGAAATGGCGTGAATTCGCTGATAGAGTCGATTGGCCGATGTGGGCCATGCGGCCCACGTCACTGCGGCGATGATGGCAATCAGTGCGGCGGCCAGGCCGATGGCCTGGATCAGCGAAGTCCGGTTCCCCTGTGCGTCCGACTCGATTTCGCTTTCTGCGCGGTCGAGCGATTCGTGCCGCCATGTGAAGCGGTTTCCGCGAGTGTCGGGAGCGTCGGCAACCGTGGGGCGTGAAGCAGGCGGCGATTCCGCCGAAGAAGGCACTCGCAGGCTCGGAGAGGTCACTTCGTTTCCGGTTGGCGAATCGGACGGGAACGAATTGCTGGCCGATGGAACGATCGCGGTCGGGGCCAGTTCCGTTGACGGGCCCTCGCCCGTAACGAAGCGGGTTGGACTCTCCGCTGTTTCGCCGCCGGGATTTGCGGACTCGGAAACCGAAAAGTCCGTGTCCTCCGCACCGGCAGACTGGTTCAAATCGGGCCGCGAAAGCGCGTGCTGCATGGCCTTCAGCCGATTTGACAATGCCAGCGCGGTGGGAGTCCGTTCGGCGGGGTCCTTTTTCAACAACTGCTGGATGAGCAGATCCAGTTCGAGCGGCGTCTGGGGCGCAAATCGGCGCACGGGCGGCGCCTCTTCATTTCTCAGTTTGTGGAAGATGTTCGGCAGATTCGGGCCGACGAAGGGCGGTCGGCGAGCCAGCAGGGCGAAAAGCACTGCTCCCAGGCTGTAGAGGTCGGTGCGATTGGTGATGGTGTTGCCTTCGGCCTGTTCGGGGGCCATGAAGTCCGCCGTGCCCACAACGCTCCCGTGGGCGGTCAACTGCGACATTCCGAACAGCTTGGCAATGCCGAAATCGGACAGCTTGATGGATCCGTCCGGTGCACGAAGCAGATTCGCCGGTTTCAAGTCGCGATGGATGATCCCTCGGTCATGCGCGTGCTTCAGTGCCTGGCAGACCTCGATCGCGACCTGGATGACCTCCATCGGCTCGAAGCGGCGGCCGTTGTGCAGTTCCTCCTGCAGCGTCGGGCCATCGACCAGTTCCATGGCGTAGAACAGCTGGCCATCCTGTTCCCCGTCGCCGTAGAGTTCCACGATGTTCGGGTGCTTGAGCCGTTTGAGTGTTTCGATTTCTGCCAGGAACCGATCGCGAAGATTCGAGTCGTGGGTCAGGTTCACGGCCAGTGATTTGATGGCGGCACGCTGTCCTGTTTCGGTGTGGACGCCCGCGTACACCGTTCCCATGCCGCCGCGCCCGAGCAGTCGCTCGATTCGATAAGGTCCGAGGAGTTCGATCATGACGGTTTCCGGTGGCTATCGATCCGCGAGCTTCGTTTTGTCCGGTTCGCCCTGACGCATTGTAGCAGGCGGCTGTTGGAGTAAATCGATGCGTCCGCACGAACGGAGGGCGGGGCGACGGCACCCCGCAGGTGGGAAAGCGCGCCAACTGATATTGACCAGTCTGGAGTCCGCCAGTAATTATCCCGCTCTCTCTATGTCGGAGAGAGCCTGTCAACGATCGTCGAAACCCCCCGGGCGGCGCATGCGCGCCTCGGCCGGCATATCTCGGTTTCTGGTTCGTGCTGCGCTTCACATGGTGTCAGTGGGCTTGAAAACCCACGGTGATGCAGCCGATGAACCAGGCCGCGGGGTCGATCCATCTCGTACAAGGAGATTCGCGTTGAAAGCGATCGTGAAGTTCTCGGTTTGGTGTGTGGCGTTGTTGATGACGCTGGGCACCGCGACGGCGCTGGCCGAGCCCCACACCGTCGTGAGCAGTCTCAGCGTTGGGATGGCTTCGATCGGTCAGGCCGAAAGCGCGGCGGATGCTGCAGCTCGGCAGGAAGCCGGCAAATGGCTGTCGCAGTCGCGGCAGGCCATCAAGGATGGTAATCGGGAACTTGCCGAGTACTATCTGCAGCGGGCCGAAAAGCTGAATGTCAAGTATGACGAATTGTTCGCGAAGTTCGCGGACACGCCCGCAAAGGTCCGGGCGGATCTGGCGAAACTCCCGGCCGGCGGTCCGGCGGCCACCTCGCCCGGCCGAGCGGCTCCGCCGGGGCAGACTGCCTCGCGCGACCCGTTCACGGCGCCGGCGGGCAACAGCTCGCTGGACCGACTCGCCGACGACTCAAAGGCACGGGCCAGAGCCTATCTCGACAACGGACGTCGAGCCCTCGAACAGAAAGACACCGTAGGGGCCGTGGCCTGGTATCACAAGGCGCTGGATACCCGCGCCCAGTTCACCCAGAACGAATTTTCGCCGCAGGCGTTCGCCGTCCAGTTGCAGAAGGCGGGCGTTCCCGCGGATCAGCTTCGGCCTCGCACGCCGGCAGCTTCCGCCCTGGCGATGCGCCCGAGTGACGATCGCAGTTTTGGCCGGTTGCCCCCGGTTCCCCAGGACTCCACCGGAAAGGCGTTCACCGTAGAAGATAATCCGCGTACAGCTTCGAGCGGGCCGTCGAGTCCCGCATTGGCGGCGGGTTTGGGAGATCCCAACAAGGCTGAAGCTCTGAAGCTCGCTTCGATGGCCCGCGCGGCGCTTGATCGCGGTGATCTGGCTCCTGCGCTGCGGCTCGCCGAGCAGGCCCAGGCCATGAAGATTCCCGACGCGTCGTTCGCCCCGGGTGAACTTCGTCCGTGGGAAGTGCTGATGCAGGTCCAAAGTGCAATTCATCGCCGCGGTTCCGGAGTTGCGCAGGCCGGCCATGTTCAGCCTGCCGTCCCGACTCAAGGCAATACAACGCAGTTCCCGGTGTCCCAGGGACTTTACGTTTCGGATCAGGACCATACCCGCAACGTGCTGGCCCAGGCCCAGGAACCGGCCGCCCCGACGACCGCCGATCCGCAGCAGCTCTATCAGCAGGGATTGCAGGCACTGGAGAACCAGGATCGGGCCACGGCCCTGAACCTGTTCCGGAAAGCCTGGCAGAATGAACAGCAGCTTGATCCGGCGATTCGCCAGCAGCTGAAGGACAAGCTCACCCTGCTCGGAGCCAACGACCGTTCGGCCGCCAATGCTGGTCCCGCCGCTGCGACGATGAACGAAGTCGGCGCACAGCAGGATGTGCTCAAACAGAAGATGTTCCGCGAGATCGCCAACGAGCAGACCGAAGCGGAGAAGATGCTGAAGTCGGATCCGCGCGGAGCGCTCACTCGCATGCAGCAGTTGCGGGACCGTGTGAGCCAGGCCGATGTGGATCCCGAGTCCAAGAAACAGCTGCTGACTCTCGTGGACCGAGGCACGCAGCAGATCGACGGATTCATCAAGCAGCACGAGTCGGAGATCTCGCTGAACGAACGCAACTCTGCCATCACGGCGGAGATCGAGCAGAAGCAGAAGGCCAAGGTGGAAGTTCAGGACAAGATCGCCGAACTCGTCGAGAAGTACAACGACCTCGTGGAACAGGAACGATTCCCGGAGGCCGAGGTCATCGCGAATCAGGTGCGGGAACTGGATCCGGAATCCCCGATCTCGAAAACGCTCACCCTAAAAAGCAAGTTCGCGGCTCGCACGAACGAGATGGACAAGCTCAAGGAAAAGAGCGAGCAGGGGTTCTATGATGCCATGGCCAGCGTGCAGGACTCCTCAACACCGGGGGATGACCGCCAGCCATACGCCTTCGGTGACGTCCAGCACTGGGCCGATCTGAGCAGGAGCCGCAGGGCCTGGGCGGATTCCCAGCGCCGGCAACTCTCCCCGGCGGAACAGCAGATTCAGAAGTCCCTGAAGCAGGAAGTTGACGTGAAGTTCAACAACCGCCCGCTGAAGGAAGTTCTGGAAACGCTGGGCGAACTGGCCGGAATCAACATCTATCCGGATCCTCAGGGACTGGCCGCCGAGGGGGTCACCACCGAATCGCCGGTGACGATCAATCTCAGCCAGCCGATTTCATTGAAGAGCGCACTGGCTCTGATCCTGGAGCCTCTGCGGCTGAACTACGTGATCCGCAACGAAGTGCTGCTGGTCACGAGCGAACAGACGAGGGAATCGCAGGTCTTCACGCAGGTTTACAATGTTGCGGATCTCGTGATTCCGATTCCGAACTTCGTGCCCGGCTACAACGTGGGTCTGCCCTCGGCGATCCGCGAGGCACATCAGGCCCTCGGATACGGCGGAGCGGTGCAGCCTGTCTCGATGTCTCCCATGCCGTTGACGATCTCGGCCAATGAAAGCGAGAACTCGACGCTGAACTCGTCGATCCTCGCCCAGAGCAACGCCTACGGCATGCTCAACAAGGGCGCCAGCAGCCGACCCTCGCAGCCGCTGAGCGGTGCCGGGGCAATGGGTGGTGCGGCGATGGCCGACTTCGACACGCTGATCGAACTGATTACGTCCACCATTTCTCCCGATTCCTGGGATGCAGTGGGTGGTCCCGGTGCGATCGAACCGTTCCCGACAAACCTGAGCCTTGTCATCAGCCAGACTCAGGACGTTCACGACCAGATCGCCGACCTGTTGACACAGCTTCGCCGCCTGCAGGATCTGCAGGTGACGATCGAAGTCCGATTCATCACGCTGAGTGACAAGTGGTTCGAGCGGCTGGGCGTGGACTTCGACTTCAATGTCAACGACAACATCGAGAACGTACCTGCGAATTATGACAATTGGAAACCGAGCACTGTCATCGGTTACAGTGACGCCGGTCCGACGAACGACTTCGACCTGCAGTTCACTCAGGGCAGCTTCGCATCGGCCGTTCCGGCATTCGGCGGGTTCGACGCCGGGACCGCGGCCAACTTCGGGTTCGCTATCTTGAGCGACATCGAGGTCTACTTCCTGCTGCAGGCGGCGGAAGGAGATCAGCGAAGCAATGTGCTCCAGGCACCGAAGGTGACGCTGTTCAACGGCCAGCTGGCGTCGGTCAGCGATACTTCGCAGCGGCCGTTCGTTACGAGCTTGATCCCGGTCGTCGGTGATTTCGCGGCCGCACATCAGCCCGTGATTGTCGTGTTGAGCGAAGGCACGTCACTCAGCGTTCAAGGCGTCGTGTCGTCAGACCGCCGTTTCGTCCGCCTGACGCTCGTGCCGTTCTTCAGCCAGATCGGGAATGTGGACACGTTCACTTTCACCGGCAAGACCACGACGAACTCCGGCTCGAACACCGTCGATCCGACGACTGGAAAGCCGACGGGTGGAAAGGACAACATCGAGACCACGACCGAGGGAACGACGGTTCAGTTGCCGACGTTCTCGTTCACGACCGTGTCGACGACTGTCAGTGTTCCGGACGGCGGCACGGTGCTGCTCGGCGGCATCAAGCGATTGAAGGAAGGACGCAAGGAGGCCGGCGTCCCGATGCTGAGCAAGTTGCCCTACGTCAATCGTCTGTTCAAGAACGTCGGTATCGGCCGCGAAACCACGAGCTTGATGCTCATGGTGACGCCGCGTATCATCATCCAGGAAGAAGAAGAATCCAAACTGGGTATTGAGATGACGCCGTAACCGTCGCGGCAATCGGCTCTGTTGATCAGTGAAAACTGCAGCCCGGTTGTTT
Source organism: uncultured Planctomycetaceae bacterium (assembly GCA_903863885.1). Classification (GTDB taxonomy): domain Bacteria; phylum Planctomycetota; class Planctomycetia; order Pirellulales; family Pirellulaceae; genus CAIPEB01. Next base: position 5,538 of record CAIPEB010000260.1, read on the forward strand.
CCTGGTGAGACAACCGGGCTGTTTCATGCGCATCGGGGGGCGCGCCGTGCGTCCCGCCGGCGACGTGGTGCAGCAGAATCGAGTTCGTCTTCCCCTTGCTACTCGACCGAAAGGACCTTGGCCGTGTCGAACCAGATGCGATGGCTGATGGGTACCGGAGCACTCATGGGCGCATTGGGCGTCGGACTGGGAGCGTTCGGGGCCCACGCCCTGCAGTCCTACCTTGGTGCTCGCGCAGGCGACGGCGATCAGGCGGCAAGACTGCTGAATACGTGGGAGATTGCCGTTCGCTACCAGATGTACCATGCACTGGCGCTGCTACTGGCTGCGGCGCTGGTGCAGCGGGTGGGTGGATACGCGCTGACCGTGACGGGGATCTCGTTCACCGCCGGAGTGCTCATCTTCAGCGGTTGCCTTTACGCACTCGTCCTGACCGGCGCGCGCTGGCTGGGTGCGGTTGTCCCGGTCGGCGGCGTCCTGATGATCGTCGGCTGGATCGCCTTGCTCTGGGCCGGACTGACGAGTCGCTCGTAAGACGGCCGGCACTCGGAATCTCGCTGCACGGCGGCCGAAACTCGGGAGCTAAGAAGCCAGCTGGGCCAGCACATAGGGGCCCTTCGGAATCACCGCGATGCGGGCATCCGGGCCGTATTCGGCGAGCGAGTCGGCGAGCGCCTGTTCGATGCTCGCGGCGCTTTCGACGAAGAGGCTGTTGATCGTCTCGGCGTTCAAGCCGTGACTGACCATCTTGACCTTAGCCTTGCGGCGGACCTTGGCCAACTCTTCGAGTTGCCATTGGTCCATCACGAAGTAGTTCTTATCGAGAATCCGCTGCACGAACCCCTCCAGGGTCTGATGCTCGCGAAACAGCGTTTCAAACGCGTGACTGCCGATGCCTTCCGTGAGGCTCGCTGCAAGAATGATCGTGCCGCCCTGCTTGACGATCGGCAGCGCGCCGGCCATTCCCTTGACGCTTTGGTAGAAGGTCGTGTCGAGCGGGTAACCGGCGGAACTGGTGATGACGATGTCCATCGGTTCGCTGACCGTATCGGTGACAACCCCGCGGACAAACTCAACCCCTTCCAGAAACGCCTGCTCCATGTCGCCGGCCACGAATTTCAGCGGCCGCCTCTGGGCGTCGATCACGACGTTGACAATAAAGTCGCAGCCGGCTCGCTTGGCGATCCAGGTGTTTTCCTCGTGGACCGGATTTCCGTCCAGAATCCCGCAGTCCGCCTTGGGATGTTCGAGCAGGTCGGGGCCGTGCCAGACCTGCACGGTTTCCAGTGCTGCGATTCCCGGGCAAATCAGTTTTCTGCCACCGGAGAATCCGGCCATCAAATGGGGCTCGATCAGCCCCACGCTGAGTTTCAGGTCGGCGGAAACGTACCGTGAATCCAGCCAGATCGGCACGCCGCGCGGCGACTGGCCGAGATATGTGTGCTCGGAAAGCACCTGGCCGTGGTGGTTTTCGATGCGGTAGTTTTCCGCGATGTGGGAGCCCACCATCTCGAGCAGTTCTTCGCCCTCGTTCGGACGGTGCAGGCCCGTGGCAATCAGAATTGTGATTTTGTCGCGGGGGATGCCGGCCGCCTCGAGCGATTCAAGCACCGAACGCAGAATCATCTCGTTCGGCACCGGACGCGTTATGTCGCAGATCAGAATACATGCATCCCGCTTGCCCTGCGCCAAAGTGCGCAGCGCCGGAGCGCCCGTCGGCTTGGACAGGACTTTTTCGAGCTCCGAGCGCGGATCGGCCAGCGGCTCGCAGGACTTGTAGGCGAGCGTGCGAATCTGCAGGTTGTCAGGCAAATCCGCATCCAACCCGGTTCGGCCGTACTCGAAATGGACGCGCATCGTCATTGCCCCTTTGCACTGCTGAATCACAGGCTCATTGCATTACGCAACCATCCATTCACGCTACCGTCACATCGCGCAGATGGTGCATGACGTAACCGTTGCAACGGGTGAACGTTGCGCCGCGCCGGTGTTGCATCACGGCACGGTTGTTCCGCAGCATGAGCATATCAAGGCACCCTTGCCTGACATCGCCGCTGGTTGGCTTCTTGCGTGACGGAAGTCCTGACGGGGAGCCGCAATCGGTCGAGCGAACTACTTCTTGTCGCCTGCCTCGGCCTCGCCCTCTTCCTTCTTGGTCTTCTTCTTCTTCTTCAAGGCCATCTTGGGCACGCGCACCTTGGGCAATCCCAGGACGCCATCGCCATCAGACCATTTTTCCGTGGCCTTGAGCTTTGCAATTCGTTCCGCACGCGTCAGCACGTTTCGGCTCCGAGACATGCCCGCGCGAACCTTCAGACTCTTGTCAATCGTCATAGACTAATGTCTCCATCGTCGAATCGGGAATCCACAAATATAAGCACTTCCCTCCTGAGCATCAACCGCGATCGGCGTCCAACGCTGCCTTGCCGCTAGAGGGCCTTTCGGAGTAGCATGGATGTTGTGGTTGATACGGTGCCAATGGCGATCGTTCGGCCGCCGCGGACGTTTTCACTCCCCCGACAGGAGTGGTTGGAACACGCGAATCAGGAAAGGCTGGTGGGAGAGGCGATGGCCAAGAGAGCGAAAAGCGACGACACGGAGTCCAAACTGCCCGAAAGCACAAAACCTCCCGTAAGCACTGGGTCTTCTGAGAGCACAGCGTCTTCCGAAGGCAAAGGGCCGGCCCGTTCGCAACGGACCAAGAAACGGATTCTGCTGGTGGACGACGACGGCGAGATTATCGAAGCCCTTCGATACACGTTAGAGGCTCGGGGCTACGAAATCTGCGTGGCCCGAGACGGCAATCAGGGGCTGGTCATGGCCGAGCGAGAGGATCCCGACCTGGTCATTCTCGACATGATGATGCCCAAACGCAGCGGGTTCCTCGTTCTGGAACGATTGCGCCGCACGCATGCGGTGCCCATGCGGGTCATCATGATCACGGCCAACGAGGGCAGTCGCCACAAGGCATACGCCGAAATGCTCGGAGTGGACGACTATATCCGCAAACCGTTCCCGATGGACCGCCTCGTGGAAAGCGTCGAGCGGCTTCTGTCGTAGGCTGTTCAGTTCCGGCTGTTGTTGCGGTGCGGCGGGCGGGATCGACGCACTGCGGCGCCGGTCCAAGGCGTGGTACGATGTGCTGAAAGAGCAGCCTTTGCGGGCTGCTTTTCTTATGCGCGGCAAGGACTTAGAATGCGGCCTTTCGTGGTCCGTTCGCGGGCCCGAGCGACGTTAGTCCCCCGTGCTTCTTCCCTCTTTCGCTGCAGGAGTAGTGCGTGAATATTCAGTTTCAGACCTACATTGCGCTCAGTGTCGTGATGTTTCTGGAGTATGCGATCTGGGGAGCCTGGGCGCCGGTACTGGCGACCCGCCTGCTCGGACCGCTGAAGATGACGGGCAAGCAGACGGGTTGGATCTACGCGACGCTGCCGCTGGCCTGCATCGTCGCGCCGTTTCTGTCGGGGTGGGCCGCCGACAGTTTCATCAACGCCGAGTACATCCTGCTCGCCGCCCATTTCCTCGGTGCCATCCTGTTGTTCATGGCAGCCAGGCAGACCCAGTTCAAGCCGCTGTTTCTGGTGATGCTCGCCTATTCGGCCTGCTATGCCGCGACTCTGCCGCTGGCCAACTCGGTGTTGTTTGCCGTAAAGCCGGACGGCGCAACGGCAGGCAAAGTGTTCATTTGGGCACCGGTGGCATGGGCCCTGGTCGGTTGGTCGCTGACCGGTTGGCGCATGACCCGCAAGACCCAGGGCGACGGCAGCGACTGTCTGTACCTGGCGTCCGCGCTGTCGCTGCTAATGGTCGCGGGTTGCGTTTTCGTTTCGGTCGTCGCGCCCTGCAAGCCCCAGGGCCAGGGCAACGCGTTTGCCGACGCATTGTCGTTCATGACCGGCAACTCCAACTTCCTGATCTTCCTTGTCGTTTCCATGGTGGTGGCCGGCCTGATGCAGTTCTATTTCCTCGGCACCGGCCAATTCATGCAAGACAGCGGCGTGGAGGGCAAGCACGTGCCCGCCTCGATGGCCCTGGCGCAGATCGCTCAGGCCGCGGCCACGTGGTTCCTGTTCCAGTGGGTCCAGGATACGTTCGGATTCAAAGGCACGTTCCTGGTCGGAGCCACGTGCTGGTTTGTGCTTTACCTCGTTTATGCGATCGGCAAGCCGAAAGAACTGGTCATCGCTTGCCAACCCCTGCACGGTTTTGCCTACGTGTTTTTCATTATTGTCGGGCAGGTCTTCACCAATTCGATCGCGCCGACGGGCATCCAGAGTTCCATGCAGGCCCTGATTTTTGCCGTGACGACCGGTGTCGGCATGTTCCTCGGCACTCAGTTCGCCGGCATCGTCATGGATTCCTGCAAGGCCGACGGCAAGTTCCAGTGGCGCAAGGTCTGGCTCGTCCCGGCCGTCATCACGTTGTTGGGCATCATTGCGCTTGGCGTTAAATTCCAGGATCCTCCGAAGGCTCCGGCACAGGAAAAGGCCAGCCCCGCGACGCCGCAGCAGGATGCCGCGGTTGAAACTCCGCAGGGTGAGCCGCCCGTGAAAATCCCCGCGGAAACGCAGGATGACAAGGCCGGGACTTCGCAGGCCGAACCGGCACCGGAAGCCACCAAGTAGCGTCAACGGACGCAGGCCCGAATCCAATCGATGGCAAGAGATCCCTGCAGCGACGGACGGATGCTCCGTCCTGCAGGTTTTTTTTGTGTGCTGACTGCGAGATTCGGACGGCACAAGTCGGCCGATTCGGTCCCTTAACTCGCCGACGGACTGCTCGATCGCTGTCGAGCGGCGCAGTCCGCGTTCAATCGACGACCCGCATGCGGCGGGGAGTCGATGCAAGACCTGGGGGACGATCGCCGGTTCAAAGCCGCCCTCAGCGGAAACTCGCCTGCCGCCACTCTTTGATCGCCGCCTCCTGGACCATCACGCTCAAGGCTCGCTCGAGTCTTCGTTCGGGCACGTTCCAATTGCCGATCGCCGAAAAAAGCTGTTGCCATCGCTCCGCCGGACCAGGATTACAAAGCTGCACGAACGAGCAACCCGCGTCGTGCCACGCCCGAAAGCGGGGCTCCCAGGATTTCACGGTTTCCGCAGTTGGGTTTGCGCATTCAAAGTCGGAATTCGCCAGAGGTCCCAGGTCTCGCGCCCGGGTGAAGTACCGCTCGTCGGACGCTTCCAGCCCGATCGCCGCGCCGGGTACCATTCCGATTTCCCAGCCCGGATGTCCGTAGTCATCCAATGGGTAAAGGGGTTGGGCCAGCAGATAGTTGTAAATCCGCTCGCGAAGGTCGGGCAGTTTGCCCGCAGGCGAGGCAAGCGAGTCGCGGATCGCGCTGCAGATCAGAGCCACGTAGCGCGAATTATTATCGTTAAGCCACTGGCGCTCGGCCGCGTTCAGCCCATCGGCCGGATCCAAAGTCACGCCGTCGCGTGCCGCTGCGCTGACAGCCGACGGATTGAAGTCGAGCGTCAGATCGGTCCGCCGAACTCCGCCGTTGACTTTGCCATAGCCCTGTTCAAACCAGTCGGTCACGCGAGTCCAGTAAATCGGTTCGTCGTCGGTCACGATTGCCTGCAGCAAAACACCGCCCGGCGTCGAGCGGATTTCGTTGACCGTTGCGATCGCCCGGCCCACGCACTTGACCTTGAACGCATTCAGGCGTTCGTTGTTCATGGTGAGCCACGGCGTGTCGGACCAGAGATTGGGTACGGTCAACCCATAGTGCCGGCTGTATTTTCCGGGCGACTCGCGGTCCATGAATTCCCTCAGTCCCGGGTCGTCGTAGGTGTCGAACTTGCTGTAGCCGATCTGCTGATATTGGATATCACCGAAATGCCCGCCCGCCCCGTCCGAAATGCGGAGCGGTGTATCGGCCCACCAGCTCGACAGTTGCAGCACCCAGGGGACTTTGTGCCGCTCTGCAAGTTGAGCGTAAGCCCTGATCTTGGCGGCGACCGCATTGGAGTCCGGATTCGCATAGCCGACAATCGCGAGAAGCCCGGGTTGCACAAAGCTGCGAGCGGGCGCGGTTGCCGCAACCCACGCCGCGAGGGTCCTGTCCGGTTCCGGTTGCGTGTACGGAGCCTGAATCTCGATGCGAGGAGCGACTACCATCGGCGTAAGCGATTCACGCGAAGCCGCGTAACCGAGCGGATCGGAAAAAGTCCGCACCCGCGCGATGGCCAGGCCCTGGCCGCTGGTGTCTACAAACTCCAGTGTCCCTTTGCCGCCGTCCGAAGAAGGTAACGCAACCGCATAGGTGATCGGGCCGGCGCCGTCGCAGCGGTGCTCGCGGCGATGGATGGTCCTTCCATCCAGACGCAATTCGTATTCGACCTCGCTCATGGCTTCGCCTTCGCCGTAGGCCTCGCGGACCTCAACAAAGCCGTTCGGGCCCTTCGGAATGTCGATTACATAGCCGAAACTGTCCGGGCGCCCGGGGGGCGCGGTGCGCGGACCAAACGCTTCCAGTTCCGTAATTCTGCGGATTGTAGGCTGGATATCCGGTCCGCTGGCGCACACGATTTTGATGGCAGACGTCTGGATCACGGGGAATGTGAACACCCGCAGTTCATCTCGATTTCCGCGGACGGAAGCGATGGACTTCCAACTTCCGAGATTGTCCCGCCAAAACACGTCAAAATCCTTGAGTTCGTAGCCTCTTCGCAGCCAGACGCGAATTTCCGCGAGAGTCGCGGTCTTCCCGAACGTGACTTCAAACTCGGGAACGACGGGTTTGCGATAATCGCTGCTCCATTCATAATCGCCTTCCCATGGCACGCCATCGAGCGGCGACCAGATGCAGTCTCCGTAACCCGGTTCCGACGAATTCGACGACGGTTGCGGAAAGCCTGTCCTGGCTCGATTGAGGCAGAGGTTCTCTCGCCGGGGCACTCGCGGAGGAATGGAACGCACATTGAGATCAAGCACCCGCAGGCCCGGGCGAGCCGAGCGTTTCTGAACCGCGGACTTGCCGTTCGGTTTCAGTTGCTGCTGGTCCGTGCCGGCTTCGATTACGCTGATTCGCGCTTCGGCCGCGTTTGGCCCGTTTGCACCGGGCGAGGCCGCATGGCCGCGTTCGGCAATGCCGACGCCAAGGATGGCCAGTCCGATGAGCGATGCGAAGCGGTGATTCATGGGATATTCGCCTGTTCGATGGATGTGACACGATTTCCGACGCAAATCGCACGGCGGGCTCTCACTTGCGTCGAGGTGGTCCATCGAATATCGCGAAGCCGGACGCGGAGTGCAATTGGCGTTCGATATCGCTCAGCGGTGCGTACGTCACACTCTTGACAGTGAATCGATAGTACAATCCCCTGGTTGGCAAAACCGAAGTTCCGGCAGGGAGTCGGCTGTTCGTTTCCATCAGACGGAAAGGTCGCATCATGCTCGCCGTGTTCTGTTCGCCGCCGCGCTATGTGCAAGGCAGAGACGCCACCGCTGTCCTCGGTTCGGAAATGGCCGGTCTTGGGCTGAACGGTCCGGCACTGCTTGTCGCCGGACGGTCCGCGATTCGCTTGTTAGCGGAGACATGGAAGACCACGTTTGCCGAGGCCGGAATTGCCTATGTGGTCCATGAGTTCGGCGGAGAATGTTCGCTGTCCGAAATCGAACGGATCAAGAGCGTCGCGAAGCAGAACGGAGCCCGCGTTATTGTCGGATCCGGAGGCGGCAAGGTTCTCGACGCGGCGCGTGCTGCGGCCTCGGATTTGGACCTGCGCGTTGTGAACTGCCCGACCGTTGCGTCCAGCGACGCGCCGTGCAGCGCTCTGTCGGTCATTTATTCCGAAGCGGGAGTCGTCGAGTGTCTCAGGTTCTACCGCAAAAACCCGGACCTGGTGCTGGTCGATACGCAGGTTATCGCGCTCAGTCCGCCCCGACTCTTCGTCGCCGGGATGGGGGACGCCCTGGCGACCTGGTTCGAGGCCATCACCTGTGTGCGCGGCTGCGTTAAGAACATGCGCGGAGGTTTGTCAACGCAGAGTGCGCTGGCTCTGGCGAAGCTGTGCTACCGCACTTTGCTGGCCGACGGTGTTGATGCGCTGCACGCTGTGAAGGCCCAGGTCGTGACGCCGGCGCTCGAACGCGTCGTCGAAGCCAACACGCTGCTTTCCGGGATCGGATTCGAGTCCTCGGGCCTTGCGGCCGCACATGCCGTTCACAACGGTTTGACCACCGCGCAGGCCACGCACGATTATCTGCACGGAGAGAAAGTCTCGTTCGGCCTGCTCGTCCAACTGGTTCTCGAAGGGCAGCCCCGCTCGGTGCTTGAGCGAGTTCTGGGGTTCGCCTCGCAGGTCGGCCTGCCGATTACCCTGGCGGAAATCGGCTTGGCGGAACTGTCGAAAGAGCAACTGAATGTAATCGCCGACCGCGCGACGATTGCGGAGGAAACGATTCACAGCGAGCCCTTTGAAGTGCGGCCCGAAATGGTGGCGGACGCGATCTTGGCCGCTGACGCGGTTGGACTCGCCTGGAAGAAACGGTGCGATTGACAACCCTGCGCGACCTGAAGGCTATTGCACGCCCGGCAGAAAATGCACGTCGAGCAGTCGGCGCAGGATCGTCGCGGCCAGTCCGCCGGGAATCACGCCAAGCAGCGGAAGGAACACGGCCAGAACGCAATGCCACCAGCGGAGTGGTTTTGCTCCCCGGTCCCGAGGCACGGTGCACGCGGGCAGATAGACCATCAGGCCGTAGACGAATACCCAGAAACCTGCGATCAGGCTGGTCGGATTCAGTGTGGCCTCGGCCAGCGACCCCGTGATTCCGAACAGCAGCAGCACCTTGGGAGGCGAAATGTCCCAGCGCGCGAGCATCCAGGCCCAGATGATGAACATGAAGAAGAACAACACCACGCTGTGGCACAGGACGACATGAAAATAGTTCGTCGAGGCGGTGATGTGCGCTTCCTCCGGAGTTGAACCGAATACCGGTGCGAGGTTCGTCATGGTCGTCGTGATAATCTCTTCGATCAGAGCCATCGCCGTGCAGAAGAGCACGAATCGGACTCGCCAGTCGATCGGAATGGCCGCGATGCGCGGTACCAGTCGCCGGCGCAACAGCGGTGTTAATGATCCACCGATAATGATCCACAACAGGATCATCCCATCGGCCATCATGAAGATGGCTCGGTCTCTTGCTTTATCCGAATTCAGGATGACGGCGTTCAGCAGGCCGACAAGCAGCACGCTGTAGATGCCAATGACGATCAGCAGCCAACGAGTGATGCGGTCGGCCGATTGTCTCTTTGGCGGGACGGCTGTACCCGCACCGGCCGCCTCTGCCGCCTTCAGCATTGCCTCGAGCGGTGCGGCATCGGCCAGGCGATGGTCGGTACCGACCATCGTAATTGCCGACTCGGGCAGCCCGCTGTTCCGCAATAGTTCTTGACTTTCGGCAAACGGGATCGTTTCGTCGGCCGGCGAATGCAGAATCACCGTGTTCGGTTTGACGGTCGTTGCTGAACCCCACCGTTTCCATGCGGGGCAAAGCAGCACGAGAGGCGTGCTGCCGCTGGCGATGTTCATCGCGACCGCGCCTCCCCGACTGGAGCCAACCACCACATCGGGCTTGCCCCGGTCGAACTCGGCCTGCGCCACTCGGACTGCCTCGTCGAAATCTTCATCGGGCAGCGCCGGATTCAGCACCTCGTGGCCGTGGCTCTTGAGGTACGCGGGCTTCACGCCGCCCGGCGTCGATGTCCAACCGTGGAGAAAGAGGATTTTCATGGCAGGTCGTCGTTTCGAATGGCTTTGCCGTTAAAATGCCAAAGCTTATTTAAACGTTGCCGTGAATTCCGACCGCCGGTTCCACCAAAGCAACGAAGATTAGAATCGTGGCCAGAATACTCGCAAGAGCCGCAGTACCTCTCCGAGAAGCCCAGCTGATAATTCTATATACTCATTGATCATGTCAGTCCCGCTGAGGGAAGTGTCGTCGAGGCCGACAAACACGGCCCCCACCTGCCGCCAATCGATGCCCGGCCGCTGAGAGTCCGCGACCGATCAGACGCACAAACCGCCCCGGGACTAACAGCGGCCTGCGCTCGATTCAGGGCCAGTGAACACTCGCTGGAAAATGACCTCCGCGTCTGTTATTAATGGTTTCAATCAGAATCGATAAGCGTTCGCACTATCCGAGGCTCGTCTCGAATGGCAGAGGATGGTTGGAAATACGACGAAATGCACATGGAACTGACCACTGCGTGCAATTTTCGTTGTGGCTTCTGTCCCTCAGTCGAGTTGCAACGCCCGCAATCGCGATTGGACTTCGAGCTCATTCAGGGTATCCTCAACGACTGCCGCAATCATCGTCTGACCAAGCGGGTGGCCTTTCATCTACTTGGCGAAGCACTCCTGTATCCGCAATGCATGGAGGTGTTGGAGTTATGCCGCCGACTGGAAATGCACACGCGATTGGTCACTAATGGTTCACTGTACAACGAGGAAAAGTACCGCCAGTTATATGAGTTAATCGACATTCTGGACATCAGCTGTCGCACGGCAGATGACATGGAGTTGCAGGCCGTGCAGAAGCCGTTGACTTTTGAGCAGTACCTCGAAATGGTGGTCGCGGCCGTGAAATTGCGTGCCGCTCTGCCGTCGAGCCGCACTCGCGTGCGAATCCGCCTGTTCATTTCCACGAAGACATGGCCCACTCTGAAGACACTTTGCGGCCGTCTGGACGTCGCCCCCGCCTTCTTGCTGAACGCCGACCAGGGCAAGATCCAACCCAACCAAGAGTTCCGTCCGAAGCCGTGGCTGAGCATCCTGTGCGAGCAGGAACAGGACTGGAGGTATATCGAGAATGTATACCCGTCCAGGTTTGGAAACTGCGATGAGTATGAAAACAGCTTCTCGATCCTCTCGGATGGCGCTGTGACTTCATGTTGCTGGGACGCTCATGGCGAAAATGCCATGGGTAATCTGCGTCACTCAACTCTTCCGGAAATTTTGGAGAATGAGGCCTCGCGCAGGTTCCGCGCAGCGTTTCGGCGTCACATTTGCCCCACCGAGAAGTGTCGGAAGTGCACGGCACGACCGACGTGGGTCCGAAGCGTGGTATATCAGGCGCTGTCGCTTCTGAATCTGCGGTAAGCGATTTGGGGAGCGGCCGACAGAACCGTCAACATTTCTGTCAAGAGTGGCGATTCTTGCCCATCCGACTAGCGCAATAAAAAAGCCGCAAACCCTTGCGAGTAGCGGCTTTAGTCGAGTGGAGGATAGGGGACTTGAACCCCTGACCTCTTGAATGCCATTCAA
>CAIPEB010000261.1 GCA_903863885.1 uncultured Planctomycetaceae bacterium
CCGTTGATCTCTTCGCCCGAGGCCAGCCCGCGAATCTCGTTTTCAAACGGCCAGGCCTGCTGGGTCATCAGGCGGACTTCCGTCTCGCCCCCCAGCGTGTCGCGGTACTCCTCCAAGCGGCTGATCAGTTCGTCGATAGTCATGGTTCGTACTCCGTGTGGAATTCAGAAGGTTGTTCAGAGGATGCGACCGAGCAGGCTTTTCTTCATCGCGCTGATGGCCAGACAGGCAATCAGGTGTTCGTGGATCAAGGCGTGGTCGTTGGTTGCGCCCACCTCGACGTCCGCCAGTTCCAGCTCCTCGGCCAGCGAGTGCAAGCCTTCGACCGCCTGGTAGTACGCCTCGCGAATCCGCTGAGCCTGCTGGCCGTCCATCGTGCGGAATGCTTGACGAAGGATCTGTTCTGCGGCGCTGGCATCGCGTTGCTTGTTCTTGGCGTCATTCATGGTCGGGGCTCCGGATGGTTGTCGTGCTGCTTACCGTTCGGTGTTGGTCAGGAAGGCGATGATCGAGTTCAGCCGGCTGTTGACCTCGGTGATGCTGCCGACGTCGCACCAGTTGATCGGGTGTTCTTCGACGCCCGGGGCCGGCATGTCGTAGAGCAGTTCCCCGATCCGTTCGACCAGGTCGCGGGCCACCAGGTGAGCGTTCTCGTAGGCGGCTTCGGCGTTGAGCTTCGGTCTCTTGTTCTGGCGGGCGGTCATCGTCGTGCTCCGTATGGTTGTTGGCGTTCGGAAGTCCCCTGCGGACAGTCACACATGAGCCAGGCGGGCCGAAAAACATCAAGCGCAACCGGCGACAATTCAGCTGGAATTCCACAGGTTTTTCGGGCTCGGCGAGTAGGCCCCCCGTCGGCCGCGTAACGCGTCGGTACGTTTGGGCTACCCGTGTGGCCAAGATCAGCGACAAGTTGCGACACGGGGCGTCGTGTGGCGAACTGCGCGAAACGGAGGGAAGTGGATGAGTAACGCTGGCGGGACGTTGGATCCCAATCGACTGACGATCGAACAGGCGGCCAAGCTGCTGTCGGCGGCCGCCAAAGTGCGTGTGCCCCTCGAACACATCGCGGCCGACCTGGAGTCCGGCGCGCCGCGGAACGCGGATGGCACGATCAACCTCATGTATTACGCCGCCTGGTTGGTGAAAGCGATGGGCAACCATGTCGACTGATCCCCGCAAGCTCAGACCGAGCGAACTGTGCCGTTTGCTCAACTCGACCCCGCTGGGCGAGGTGATCAACGAGCGGCAGTTGCACCGTCACCGCTCGCGCGCCGGCATGCGGATCGGCGATGGCCGGCACGTGGACTTGCTGCGGTACGTGGCGTGGCTCATCGAAGTGCGTCACAAGCCGCGTCCGGAGCCCGAAGGCGATCCATACGAGAAGGCCAAGGAACGGGCTCGGGCTCGCAATGCGGCCTTGGCGCTGGCCGGACGAGACATCGGTGCGTTACCGGAGGTGGTCGATCCGGTGCGCAAGGCGCAGGCCGCATCCGACTTTCGCTTCTTCTGTGAATCGTATTTCCCGCTGACGTTTCACCTCCCGTGGTCCGCCGACCATCTCAAAGTCATCTCCAAGATCGAACAGGCTGTGATCCATGGAGGTCTGTTCGCGATGGCGATGCCTCGGGGAAGTGGCAAGGCATTAGCTCTGGACACGCCGCTGCCGACACCGTTCGGTTGGACAACCATGGGCGACGTCAAGGTGGGCGATCTGCTGTTCGACGACCAAGGCTGGCCGTGCTTTGTCACCCACGCAACTGAGGTGCAACTCGGCAGACCCTGCTTTCGTGTCGGGTTCAGCGACGGCGAATCGATCGTGTGTGATGCGGAGCATCTGTGGACCGTTGATGACCGATGGGCTCGGACGAATCCCCGAACGCTGTCGACGGGCTCGATGTACGGCCGCGTGCTGTTGCCACAGAAGCGGCCGCATCCTGAGCGACGCTATCGAGTCAGCGTGGTTCCTCCTCTCCAAATACCGGAAAAAGACCTGGAGATCGATCCCTACATCCTGGGTTGTTGGCTGGGCAACGGCAGTCGCGCGGGCAACACCATCACCGTCCATGCCGACGACGTGGACGAACTGACAGCGGAATTTCGCGTGTGTGGTGAGTCGTGCCAGGCACGAGCTCGCCAGGGAAAGGCTGTCGCGCTCATCGTCGGGAAGGGGCATAAAGCGAATAGCGTCAAGACGCGCCGCATACGCGTTGCTCAGGCCGCGCTGCAGTGCTGCGTCCCCAGTTCCCAGGCGGCTGAATGGGCCGGGTTGAGCGAGAAGTCCGTTGCGGGAATCCGATCCTTGGGGCGTTGGAATTCCATCCGGCAAGGTGGCCGGTCGTCCTTGGTGGTACGGCTGCAGACCGTGGGTGTGCTGCACAACAAGCACATTCCGTTGCCCTACCTGCGGTCCGCTCCCTGGCAGAGGTTGGCGTTACTGCAAGGCCTCATGGACACGGACGGGTCCGTCAATCCTCAGGGCGGCTGTGAGATCACGCTCAAGGACGATCGGTTGGGTCGCGACCTGGGTGACCTACTCTCCGGGCTGGGTCTGAAATGGAATCGCTCGACTCGATTTGTCAGGCGAGGCGGTCGAACGTTTGGTCCTTACCTGCGATATCACTTCTCAGCCTTCCAGGAGTTGCCCGTTTTTCGCTTGCGACGGAAGCGGCAACACTTGCACCCCAGGCCCACGTCGCGCGGCGCGTGCGGACATCGTCAGATTGTATCGATCAAGCCAGTCCCCAGTGTTCCGGTCCGCTGCGTGCAGGTGGACTCTCCTTCACGGATGTACCTCGCCGGCCGCAAGATGGTTCCGACCCACAACTCGTCGATCTGTGAATCGGCCTGCATCTGGGCCGTGCTGAATGGCCATCGTGACTTCGTCTGTCTGATCGGCAGCGACGAAGGCCACGCCATGGACATGCTCGATGCGATCAAGACGGAACTCGACGGCAACGATCTGCTGCTGGCCGACTTCCCGGAAGTGGTGTATCCCATCCAGTGCCTGGACGGGATTGCCAATCGCTGCAACGGTCAGTTGTACCAGGGGCAGCGAACGCATATCGGCTGGACGGCCCGCGAAGTCGTGCTGCCCACCATGCCCGACAGCCCGGCCAGTGGGGCCATCATCAAGGTGGCGGGCATTACGGGGCGGATCCGCGGCATGAAATACAAACGGTCCGACGGCAAGACCGTGCGGTCCAGCCTCGTGGTGATCGACGACCCGCAAACCGACGAGTCCGCGCGCTCGCTGTCGCAATGCGCCACGCGCGAAGCGATCCTGGCGGGAACCGCACCCTCGCGACCTGATGACGAGCGCCGAGGTCGTCGTGGCGGTCGACGTCATGAGCCGCCAAGAATCGCTGCTCTATGGCCGACGGATTCTGGAACAGGTCGTGGCCGGATCACTAGACCGCGACCCGGACGTCTTGAAGGTCGAACTCGACATGGAAACCGACGATCTGGAACGCATGCTCGCGCTCATTCGCGTGACCAAAGGCCATGACGACTACCGAGCCTGCGACGCCTGACAACGTCATCAGCATGCCGGTCCCTCAGTCGAAATGAGGCACCGGAACCCGAGTTCAAAATAGCTTGTCGGCCAATGCGTCCGACAAGCTATTGGCGACACTGACGCCCACGCCGACTCGGCACATGAGATCCGGGGGGCTCGAACATGGAGGTTGCCTGATTGCCAGAACACATCATTCACATTTCGCATTTGCGCGACTGCCTGGGAATCGCCTGCCAGCACGTCGCCAAAACCGACGAACCGATCATCGTCAAGCGGAACAACCGCGAGGAGGTAGCCATCGTGCCCCTGTGGGAATGGCGGTTCCTCAAGCAGATCGAAGCGAAGATCCGGGCGGGCCAGATACCTTGGGAGAAGGACACGAATGAGAGTGGACTACCTTTGTGAACATGCCACGTCGGTCTGCTGCGAAGTCGCGAAGCGCGACCTCGGCGACACGCCGCTGTACATCGTGCCGTATTCGCGGCTGGAACATTACCCCGAAAAGAATCTGTGCGCGGGCTTCACGAACCCGAGTCTCGACCTGTTCGTGAAAG
>CAIPEB010000262.1 GCA_903863885.1 uncultured Planctomycetaceae bacterium
CAAGTTTGAATTCGCGCAGTAATCCGGTATCCGGGCACAAGTTTGAGTTTTCTTGTTATGGTCACCGCAAGGGCGGTGAGCTTTCCTGCTTGCCTCACTTCATGCCCAACGTCGTTGGAAATGGGCACTTGGAGAGATTGATAGTCTGTCAATGGCGCCGTTTCTCTCAGCTTGGACAAACACTGCAAGCGAGATTCTCCTCGTGATGTGTTCAACTCTCGGCAGAGCTGTAGATGGTGGGATACGTCGAAATACATGTATTCGAGTGATAGAACTGCATCAGCCATGTCAAGGCTTTCCCCTGCGGCATTTCGAGGTGACGGTGGTGCGCCGCTAAGGGCTTTCGACTCATTCTTGTCAGCTCCTGGTGCGCAGCGGGCCATCTCAAAGGTACCCATGATGGCCGAAATAAATAACGCCGACCCGAGCAACAGCCTCGACATCGTGTTTCTCCTTGGATCTAAACCTCCCAGAACGCAAACACCTGCAGACAATCGTCTGCCTCTGTTAACTCCAAGGCCAACAGGCCTCCAAATCACGTTTCTGCCTGAGTCGCCCGCTCGCCTCGTGCGGCTCGCGTCTGGCGAGGTCTACACGAATTCGCAGGCAATCCATGTGTGAACACCGGCCGCAGAGCGGCAAGTGTTACCAGATTGCGAGTATTGACTGAGCGACGCTGCCATGCCCGGTGCAGTGCCAATGCAAGTGCGGCCAGTAGAGAAAGCTGCCAGAGGGAATGCACCAGCAGCCAACCGACTTGTGTGATCCACGTCGCGTGCGTCACGAAGCCTGACACGGCTACTTGCCCTCCATTTGGTCGAGCATGCGGCGCATCTCGTTCAATTCCTCTTTCGAGGCTCTGGTCGATGACAACACCTGCAGCACCAGACTCATCGCGGAGCCTTCGTAGACCCTCTCGATCAGATCGTCGAGCATCTTCTTCCCCGTTTTTGCGCGATTCGCTGCCGGTCGATAGACGTGAGGCTGGGCGTCCTCGTCCCGCTTGACGAGCCCTTTTTGCAGCATCACGCTCAGCATCTTGACCGTAGTGGAATAATTGGTCCCCTTCGCGGCGTTCAGCCGTTTGTGAATCTCACGGACGGGACTCGGCCCCAACTCCCACAGAATCCGCAGGATCTGAATCTCGACCTCAGTAGGCTGGGATGATGGGGATCGTGGCATAAGTGCGAACCTTTTCAATTGCGGCGAAGAACGTGGATTCACGGTTACGATCGAATCGACGGTGTGTGGCGAATAATTTCGTCAATTTCATGATAATAGCGAATCGTTTCGCTGCGTCAAGAATATTTTTGACGGCGATTTGTTCGTATCGTGAAAATCCCATTCGCATCGGTCGGGCAGATCGTCGTGCGAACATCGCAATTCGATGTTTCGTTCACAGGGCTGTGGCCTCACTCCCAGACTGATCGCGTTCATGGCGAGTGCTTCGTCGCGGGGATTTCGTTGGAGGCCTCTACGACTGCCTTCCTGAACCCGCAATCCGAGGGGTAGAGTCGCAACACAATTATTTCGCAGTAGTTACGCCGAAACGACCTTCGGCCTTTGGGTCATTCAGCTCGCAAACCCGACCACTCAAAACCCCCGAGAAAACCAGCATGTTTTGGTGCTCTCCAGGGTGCTCTGGTGTCTCCAGTGGTGCTATACAGTTTTCCGATTTCTGCCACTCAGAAGGCCGGTTTGGGAGAACTTGCATCGTATTGGGCCGAAAAACCCCTCGTCGGCGGGGAAAAACGGGGGTAGAGCTTCGGCCTCCGGGGCCGACGCTTGTGGCGACGTCGTCTAGAGTTAGGTCGCCTAAAGCAAGACGCCGCAGGCGTTTAAGCTTGCGGCGTCAGGGGTTACGACGAGATTTATTGTAAGTATCCCCGAC
>CAIPEB010000263.1 GCA_903863885.1 uncultured Planctomycetaceae bacterium
CACGACGGTTCGCGCACCGCTGGCCGCAATCACTGGGACGCTGGACGTGACGGGGAGCGCCGGCATCGACACGGCCGCTTTCGCGGCCCTCGACTTGGGTGTTGCGAAGATCAAGACGCGGGATATCGAAACGGTCAGCGTCGAGGCCAACGCGAGCGTCACGGCCAGCGGCGGTTGGGACATCGAAGCGGACAGTTTTACGGCCAACAGCGCGGTCACGATTTCAACTCGGCAGATCGCGGCCGGCGATCCGGCCACCGCCGCTTCCACGGGCGATTCGGGCAAGATCTCGGTGGCCGCCCACAACATCACGATCCAAGGCGGCAGCCGGCTGCTGGCCCAGGTCGAGGAGGGCAGCCTACTCCAGCCGGGCAAGATCGCGTTGAAGGTCGACAATAGCACCGTCGCTTTGCCGTTCATCCCCCAGGTCAGCTTGACCGAGATTGCGCTCACGATCGGCGGAGCCGGTGGCGAGACGGTGATTCGCGGGGGAGAAATCGAGCTCGAGGGTTCGCTCGCGAACGACATCACCAGTCCGAAACGCGTCATCGGCTATACGGACCAGACCGTCAACATCTCACTCGAGAACGCGTCGCTCGAAGGAGAATCGGTCTCGGTGGTCGCCGAATCGGAAGACAAGAGTCTGCTCGAGGACCTGCCGGAATGGTTGACTGCGAACTTCATCGAGCCGTTCGGCGAGTTCCTGGTTGACAAGTTCCTGCCCAAGACGCCGATCAGCGCGATGATCCGGGGGGCCAAGTCGACGGTCAGCGTGCAGGATTCCGAGATCCAGAGCGAAGGCGACGTGACCGTGACCGCCAGTTCCGTCGTCGACGCCTCGACGGAGGCGGTGGCGGCCTATGACGAGATCCTGAAGATCGCGCATCACTTCAGCGCCGGATACAGCCAGGCCAGCAGCACGGCACAGACGACGATCGGCGGCGAATCGCTGATTCAGGCCGGCGGGGATGTGACGATCACCACCGACGCCGAGACGACCGCAGTCGTGACGGCCCGCACCACGTCCAATATCAACCTCGAAGCGCCGGCCAGTGCCCGCGATGTCGTCATCTCCCTGGCGATCACAAACTCGAATTCGACTTCGCAAGCGACGCTGGAAGAAGACGCCTCCATCACGGCTGACGGCAATGTCACGATCGCGTCCAATGGCAAGATCAAGAACAGTGCCAAAACCGCGGCGGTGACCTACATTGATGGAGCCGGCGGGGTGTCTGTTTCGCTGGCCTTCGACAACAGTACCATCCAGTCCACGGTCGATGGCCGAATCGTGTCCGGCGGCAGTGAGGTGACGCGTGACCTGGTTTTGGCGGACATCAGCGGCAGCGAAATCGCGCTCCCCCATCACGGCTTCCAGGACGGCCAGATCATCGAGTACCGGGCCCGCGATCCAAACGCTCCGAGCGCGCCCTTGGACCCCATCGGCGGCCTGCTCAGCGGGGAAAAGTTGCGGGTGATCGTGGTCGACGAGAACACCATCCAACTGGCTCGCGCCGAGCCCTTGGACATCGACAATACCGGTGCCTCGCCCGCGTCCACCCAGACCTTTTCGCGGCGTAATACGATCGTGTTCAATCCGCAGACCGCGGTCGATCCGAGCACCAGCACACTCACCTTGGCCGCTCACGGATTCGCCCTTGGCCAGCAACTGG
>CAIPEB010000264.1 GCA_903863885.1 uncultured Planctomycetaceae bacterium
CGGACTGCCCCTTGAGGACGTGATCGTTATCGAGAACGTGGGACTTGACCAGACAGAGGCATTCGGGCCGCTGGTGTCGGCTCGCAACAACATCGGGTTGGCACTGGCCAAGCGGAAGTTCACGGGCCGATTTTACAGCCAGGGCTGCCACGCTGGCGGAATCATGCAGGTACCTCCCGGGGCGAGCGACAAGGCTATCAAAAAGGTGCAGGAATCGCTCGAAAAACAGCGGGCCGGCGGCGATGAGTCTTTCCGGGCGTTAGTCCTGCGAGACGGCTTCAAGTGGCACCAAACGACGATTGATCCTGACAAGGCACAAGCCGCGCAGACCGAGGAAGCCGAGGTCCGGAATATCGCCCGGTTCTACCGGATGAGTCCGAGCCGGCTAGGCGTCAAGGAATCGGTGTCCTACAACTCCGAGGAAGCCGCACGCCGGGCGTACTATGACGAGACGCTTTCCTACTGGCTGACTCAGATCAAGACGGAATGCACGCTGAAACTGCTGTCATGGAATCAGTATTGGCGTGACTCGCATTTCATCGACTACAACATCCACGCACTAAACTGGGCGGACACGGCCACGGTGATTTCGGTTGGTGTCCAGGGCGTAATGAACGGCATTTTCAACCGCGACGAGGTGCGCCGCTGGTTCAACCTGGGGCCGATTCCGGACGGCGAAGGCGAGCGATTCCTCGTGCCGCTGAACATGGCTGTTGTTGGCGAAGACGAGCCAGCAAGCCAAGAGGAGCCACCGGGGCAAGATCTAGATGAAGTCGACGCAATCAGCAGTTCACCAGGGCCAGACGATGAGGACGGAAGCAATGGAACGACGTAGCATTAGCGGAGCGTTGGCGGGACTTGAAATCCGGGCGGACGAAGGCAAGCCGGCGCGAATCGTCGGCTACGGTGCGGTGTACTATCGTGCCGACGACCAGGGCACGGAATACAAGCTCTGGACGGATGCTTTCGAGCGGATCATGCCTGGGGCGTTTGACGCGGCTGTCAAGGGCGACGTTCGTTCGTTGTTCAATCACGACCCGAACATCGTTTTGGGCCGCAGTTCCGGAGACGCGGCCACGCTGCGGCTGACGGTGGACTCAACCGGGCTGCGATACGACGTTGAACCGCCAGACACCCAGTTGGTACGTGACCAGGTGCTCGCCCCAATTCGCCGCGGGGACGTGAGCGGGTCATCGTTCATGTTCCGGCCTGTTCGCGTCAAGTGGGGCGAAGAAGACCGCGACGGCCGGACGGTTGAAATCCGCGAATTGCACGAGGTCGAGTTGTTCGAGGTTGGGCCGGTCGTGTTTCCTGCCTACTCTGCGACGACTTCCGACGTTCGCGCCGCACGCTCGGACATGGATCTTGTCCGCGCGGAGAACCGGGCTTGGCGTGACAGCGAGGAGTTCGCGGCTCGCCAGCGTCGTGAATCCGAGATCGCCGCATCTGTGCGGATTGCTGCCATCAGAACGCGGTTGTAAGCGAGGGATCGGGGCATGGGCAGTTGGATTGTATTGGGCAGTTCGCCGCTTGCACGCGAAGCCTACGCGACGGCAAAGCGGCTTGAGCAGTTCGCGCCCGTTATCACCTGCAACCGCGGGCTCGGAATCGAGCCAGATCCGGACTTCTTTTTTCTGTCTGATTGCGCCGCTTGCCAGTTGTTCAGCCGGGAAGGCAAGTCGGCGTCCAAGC
>CAIPEB010000265.1 GCA_903863885.1 uncultured Planctomycetaceae bacterium
GCTGTTGGTAATCGCGATTTTAACAATTCCGTTTCAGCCGACCTTAGAACGCAAGGGCTTTGGGCAAATGACCGCTTGGTTTCGCCTGACGGTTGTCGTCATTGGTATCACTATGATTGGAATCGAGTTCTTACGCTGAGACGCACGGACACCACTACGACGCCATCTTGAGCTTTACTAAACACGCAGCGAGCAAACGGCTGTTCCTGGCCATTCTTTTCAGCCTCCTTTCGGTGTAGTGGCCCACCTTGCGTCAAGAAGGTCAGGAGAGGGAGAAGCTATGAACTGCCCGAATAGCGGCGACCTTTCGAAGGGAACCTTGCGGGTGACAACCCCGCCTGAGAGAGTTGGCCGACACTTAGAAGCGAGTCTTGCGTGGTGGGGGTGACCGACATGGAGAATGCATAATGTCGGTGGCTTAGGAAGTATAGCAAGGGCGTGCCGGAGCAGTCGGCACGCCCCCCCCATTCCGGTGCTTCGAACTATCGACCGGCCGGTTAACAACATGGGAGACTTTTGCGTTAACCGAGATCATCTTTTTCCGTAGGTGGTTCCTTTCGATTTTGGAGCCACCGAATGAGACTCGGAATCGCTAAGTAATATACCTGTAATTACTTACGTCGAGAGAAAAAGAGAGTATTGTTACGAAGAGGGTTGCGTTCGGGGAGTTTGACGAAAGTCGTTGGAACTCTTCGTGTACGGCCGGTTAACGCAAAAAGCCGAGAGCAAAAACTCTCGGCTTTGCGTTTTATCCCGTTGATATCAAAGGACTTGCCTTAATTGACTCTCGCGACCGAGAGTTCTCACTGGCGACAGACTCCCCACCCAGCGTCGGCGAGAATCGCGCAATTCTCTCCGAAACTCTCGCGCTCTCTGGTTAACAGACCCCTTTGGGTTAACAGGCGCGTCCGGTTCGCACCCCGAAACGAACCCGTATTGGAATGGCAGTCCCTCCGGCCCTGAATCTGGTCGAAACTCACACAGCGATCTTACGAGCCGCTTGCCACTTCGCCGCAGTCCAATCTGCGACGCCTTCCACCTCTGCAAAGAATTCTACCTGTCCGGTCAACCCCTCTTCGGTCACTCCTGCCCGGCCACCCGTGTGAGCGACCGCAACGCAGCGATCAGCCTCTCCGCTTCCGCATCGCTTGGATCAGGCTGTATCGCAACAAAGTAGTCAGGCTCGATTCCCAGAAAGCTCTTCACCCGGCCAGCCGCGTCTGGATCCACATCCAGGTGCTCCTCCATCGCCCAGTCCTCATCCCACAGCACGCAATCCTCAAGACATTCAAGTAACACGTCCCATTCTTCCGGATCGTCGTCTTCGACATCAATCGGTTCGTCACTGACCGCAGGCCGTTCTGTTCTGGGTGGTCGGATTGTAAGTCCACCCCTACGGCAAGTTAACAAGTTCCCTTCCCCTACGTGTGGAGATCGCTCGCCATATCAATAGGTCAATCGAGTCGTTTACGAAACGGATACCGCCGTCCGCCAACAAGACGTTCACCCCACCGGGATGAAAGCTCCGAGCCGCATAAATTCCATCCCCTCCACCCACTACCAAGCCAATGCTGCAATCGGGAATCGTGGTATTGGGTCCTAGAATGTGGTTATACCAGGTGTGGTTCCAGCCTCCGTAAAGCCAAGTGAAACCTGAATATGAGTCATGATGCTTCGGCTTTGCAACGGCGTAATCGCGACAGCACTGAATGGCTTCTTCTGCGAGCCGAAAAGTCACCGGCGAAACGAAGCGGTCACGGAAAGGTTCGTACCATTCGGAGTTTCCGTCCCCAATCACCTTCTCGCTGAAGAGAGCCGTATTTGACAGTCCGTCGCTGAACTCAGCGGCGCGTATGGCGCGACCGTTTGCGAAAGCTCCCGTTGTGTTTCCCGGATCGCAAACAAACGGGGTTTCTGCGGGTGCGAAAATCCCAGGTCCGGGTCCGAGATTTGCGCGGTAATTGTTGCCACCGACGGGGCAATAGTCCGAAGGACACAAGAACGACGGAATCGTGGTGTCCAGCAGCACGGCATTGGCCCAACTCAAACTCCAAGGGGGTTCGCCGGAATCCGCCGATGAAGAATCCAAGAAGTCGATCTTGTCGAAGATGGCAGGATCAAGATCTGCAACCAGGAATCGGTGAGGAGCGATGGCGGGGAACACCCGACCTGTGCCATCCCCGTAGTTTAATGCCGTATAAGGAAAGGCGCGGTGCCTAGATTCGTGCAACTGTACGGCCACACCGATTTGGCGCAGATTATTGCCACATTGAGTGCGTCGTGCCGATTCCCGCATGCTTTGTACGGCCGGCAGCATTAACGAAACGAGAATCCCCACAATAGCGACGGTGACAAGCAGCTCAACGAGAGTCAATCCGCGACGCCACTTAATCGACGAGCAGCGATTAACTCTTCGGACATTGTTCGTGCCAAACCGTGGCTCATCTTCCGCCAACTCACGTTTAAAGAACCACGCCGTGTCAGCGATTGCCCCAGAGGACAGCGTCGCATCATCGCCACAATGACCCACAGCGTGATCGGCCGAAGGGAGCGAATGCAGGTTCATCTGACCACCTCAGAGTGACTCGCGTGCAGTGGGCGCGATTTCGACGGGCAGCTCCCGCTTTTCTCCGTTGCCAAGATCAGACGTAATTTGTGTTCGCCGTGCGGCAATCCCTGAAGTTGACAGTCATCATGCCCCACGGCGCCACACAACGATCGCGGTGGCTAAAAGCACGAGAGCTATCGCCGCAGTCAACAAGCCGCCAGACCACCAAATCGCAATTGGAATTGGGGGCTTCGCCACGATCGGCGAGTTTGGGCCCGATACGCCTTCAGCGGTCGGTTCAGTAATTTGACCCTCTCTAATCTTGCCAGATCGCTTCTCACCAAATACGTAAACTCTGCGGTTTTGATCCTCAATCCGCGTGCCGACCTGAGGCGCCGGCGGATCAAAGAGATTCCCATCCAGCGGCATATTAGTGGTGACTTCAACGACATACCAATGAGTCGCGTCATCGGATGTGTCGCCATGCCTGTTGGACACCCCCCGCTTCGGAAACCAGATGGCGCCGTTCTTCTGGAATTCCGTCACGTCGAACAGGAAACCGCCCTGAGGTACATCCGGGTCAGGGCGAATGCGCCGCACAAGAAAATCATGTTCCGAATCCAGCCACAGAAGGCTCGTCAAGTTTCCGTCCTGGACGTTGACGCGCGCGCACTTTGCCCCATCGACATTCTCGTACTCTTCCAGCTTCCCGTAGCCACGATCGAGTCGCTCCCCGAGCCATTTGCCAGTCATCGGCGCGTAAATGAATGTCAAGGGCGTGACGATTTTGATGGACGTGGCCTGCGATGTCGCCAAGCGTCCGAGTTCCAGTCGGCTTGGAAAGTCAAAGGTGCCATTCTTGGCTGCGTAGAAGGCACGGAAATGACGCAGCGTCCGTGCGTCGGCCCCTGCTGCCTCACGTGCAGTAATCCGGCCATCCTTGTGCGACCACTCTTCGGACCGTATCGCGCCCACGTCGGCCCATACCCATTCGTGGTGGTAGAACCGGTCAGCTGGCGATGGGCGTATCGCTTGTTGGTCTTTCAACCATTTTGTGCCCCACGAATCGTAGGCGATTCGCAGATTGGCGAAAGATGACCGCCATTGCTTCAGCCTTTTGGCGATCTGTGCCAAATCTGGGTCTTCCGCTCTCAGAGGCGAGGGCGTTAATGAGAAAACCACGGCAATGATCAGCACCGAGAGAATCGCAGTTCGGCACCGTAACAGCGATCGCACATAAAGGACGGTACTCATGATGCACCAAGCTGGCCGCATTTCTTGGTCGCCTGATCCGGTAGCTATCGTGGAACGGGAGTACAGCACCATGTCAAGATCGTCTCCAAGAAGTTCGTGACATGGTGGCAAAGTGGCGACCTCAGTAACTTGTTGCCGATTACACAAAGTGCGTTGCGTTCGCAGAGGTGTTCGTCCGCAGGCGGTTGCGTTCGGGAAGGGTCAGGGGCTACTGCGTACCGTCTGCCCGCGAAGGCACGATGGTTTTGGGTGACGGCGGAGTCGCTGGCTGAAGGGTAACCAAAAGGACCTCGAAACGCTTCTGCGGGTTGTCGTCCGGAAGCTCGCCGCAAAGAATCAGCTGCTTGCCTTCATCAGATGGCTCAAAGCTTTGTCCATAAATAAGGCCGACACGAGCAACAGCCTCGACATCGTGTTTCTCCTTGGATCTAAACCTCCCCGAACGCAATTGGGCTCGCTCGACAAATGCGAATTTACCATCTCGCAGTTCGAGGCCATAACCCTTTCCGTCTTCGAATGATCCAGAAATGGTTTCTATCCGGGGCTCTGTCTCGTTGCTCAACGGCGAGTCAAGCTTGACCGTAACAACGTGCACTCCGGGTTTTACAACAACGCTGGGAACAACAGTATGCAACCAATGATGCGCACGTTCAGGAGGCTTGCCGTCGACCGCCACAACCGTGAACGATTCTCCGGGATCGAGAATTACCGCGTAGGGTTGCCCGGGGTGAGGCAGCACATCGAAGTTCGAGCAACCCAAGAGACATAACGCGATCATGCACACCGTGCCAAAGCCTCTCATACGTACCTCCTGCTGAACCCGTAAACAGCGCCGACTAACGAGGCTTCCGGATGAACAACTCGGCATTTCCGACGAAGGCCGTCCCGCATCGGGCGTGCGCGAAATAGCGGCCCGGCTTCATCGGAGCTTTGAGCGTCACGCGGTATCGGCAAGCACCGTCTACTTCCTTCGGCATTCCGACGCCCGTGTTTGCCGAAACGGGGATGCCCTTGGCGTTGACGGTAAAGACGTCGATGACGATCGGCTCCCATTTGTCCGGCGAGGGGAATTTCACCGTGCCATTGATGTCCAAATGAGCGCCCGGGTCGATGTTCCTGACAGTTACCTGCTGCAAGTCTCTCGGCTCGTTGCGAGGTTCCGTATCCGGAAAGCTGACAGCGACCATCGGGCCGCTGTACGGGTCATCGTACGTCACGGTTTCATAGGATTTCCAGCACCCGCCGGATATCGCCACCACCGCCGCAAGCCCGAATAGTCCAAGAATCGTCCTGGCCTGAAGAGTACGCATGCTGAGACCTCCAGCAACGGGTTCTAATCTGCCGAAGAAGACCGAGTGCCCGCTTCCCTCCACACCTGTATAGCAACGGAAGTGCCCAACAGCTCCACGTGACCATCTGCGAAAAGACAGTTCACTCCGGAAGGATGCATACTGGCCGCGGTTGCAGCTGCTGCGGTGACCTCTTGGCCGTTGTAACAGCTGGGCCGATTCGGGCTCAAGACGTGATCGTACAAAGTCCCTGCAACGTTACCGTGTGCCCACGGCGTCCCACGGGACCATCGATTTCCAAGCCAGCCGTACGATGCGGGCGATGGAGGCATGGAGTCGCACAGGCGGCCAAATGCATCAAGTTCGGTTCGCTGGGAAAATGTCTTTGCCGTATTCCAATTCACTCTCAGCCGGTGTGGAGTTCCATCAGCTCGCAATATTTCGCTGAAAGCAAGGGTATGTGAGAGTCCGTCAGTCACTTCGGAAGCGGGCAAGGGACCTCCTCCAACGTACGGACCCCAAGCGGTGCAATAACCGAAGAGACCGTTGAATCCGAAACCAAGTGGCCACGTTCCGCAATTGCCTGCATAGTTGGTTCCGGCTTTCGGTTCACCACCGAAGAAGATTAGAGGAAAAGCATCGTCGCTCGGACACACGAACATCGCGAGCGAGACACCCCTCAGTGCGGCCGTCATTCTTGGCCCCGCGGCTCGGTCAATTTGGTCATATAGAGCTGCCTGTTCTATAAAAGGAAGTATTGCCGTGTGAACACTAAGCCCATCATAATCCGAGCCTGCTGGGAACCGGCGAAAAGACGCCTCGTACTGGCCGAGTGCAATGCCAATCTGTTTTAGGTGTGACTGACACTGTTGCCTGCGACTGGCCTCGCGAACCGACTGAACACCCAATAGCGTGAGCGCGACCAAAATCCCAATGATGACAATCGCTACAAGAAGCTCTACGAGTGTCAAGCCGTGGCGAAGGGCTTTGCGTGAGATCGCAACGCTTTCACGCAATCGCATCAATAGGGGCGAGAACCGGCCACAGAAACCACGATTCGGCGGCATAGCCGAAAGAACCGGTCTGCTTGACGAAAATCGCTCCATTCCAACCCCTTCCGTACCGCAACGAGAATGTAGTGACGGAGGACTTAAATACACTGAGGAATCGTAGCCTTTTGTCTTCAATCAGACAGATGTAAATCACCTTCACAGAACGTTTACGGCTCATCTCAAGGAGTGCTGTAACTCGTCGCGTAGGCTTTGCGGATTGATGGGTGATAAAACGCGACAGGCTACTGCGTACCGTCTGCCCGCGAAGGTGCGATGGTTTTGGGTGACGGCGGAGTCGCTGGCTGCAGGGTAACCAAAAGGACTTCGAGACGATTCGGCAGGTTCCAATCCGGAAGCACGAAGTGAAGCAATGTCTTCTTGCCTTCAAATGGCTCAAAGCTTTGTCCACAATACAAGAGACGCTCAAACCACGGAGATTCGTCGATCCGCTCCCAAGCTTGAATCCTCGCGGTAATCCGGTATCCGCGCACAAGCTGGACTGTGTTTGTTATGGTCACCGCAAGGGCGGTGAGCTTTCCGGCTTGTCTCACTTCACGCCCAACTCCGTTGGAAATGGGCACCTGGAGAGATTGATAGTTTGTCAATGGCGCCGTTTCTCTCAGCTTGGACAAACACTGCAAGCGAGATCCTCGTGAGGCGCTCAACTCTCGGCAGAGTTGTAGATGGTGGGACACGTCGAAATACATGTATTCGA
>CAIPEB010000266.1 GCA_903863885.1 uncultured Planctomycetaceae bacterium
CAGGGCCGCCGGCCAACACGGTGCTGTCGCGCCGGCAGATTAACCCGCTCCCGCTGGTCGCTGGACTCTGCTCGAATAACAGCACAGCGCAAAAGAAAAACGGCCGGGCGTGGTGGTTAACGCTCGGCCGTTCGCTGTGGTTATCCGTTATCTCGGCGGACCCGGGGATCTCAGTAGACCTTGGAAATCCCGGGCAGCGCGATGGGATAGTTGCCGTCGGCGTCCGGTTTGACGGGCGCTTCGCCATCCATCGTGAGCTTGTCGAGATTCGGGGCGAGTTCCAAGTTGGATGCCATCGCCTCGTCCCACGTGATCTGCTGTCCCGATTCGGCCGCCATGCGACCGAGGATGCCGGTCATCGCGGCGTAAGCGCATCGCTGCGTTTCGTTGTAGGGCTTGTCCTGCCGAATGGCGTCGAACAGCAGGTCGTGTTCGTACTGGTAGTGGTTGCAGGGCGGGCCATCGTACTTCCAGATCTGGTTTTCGGGCGTCTGCTGGTAGCCCTTGTAAAGTTTCGGATCGGTAATGCCTTCGCCGAGAACGGCCGAGCCCTTGGAGCCGTGGATCACGTCGCCGAAGAACCCCCAGCAGGCGGCGATGTGGCGACCCTGTCCGAACAGGCGCGTGCCGTCAGGGAACGTGTACTCGACCGCATAGTGATCGAACAACTGGTCCTTCTCGGTGCGGACCTGCCGGCCGCCCTGGCCCTGAGCGGAAACCGGCCAGGCATCCTTGACCCAGCAGCAGACGTCGAGGTTGTGGATGAGCCAGTCGAGAATGAAGCTGCCGTTCAGCCACGTGTAGTTCGAGTAGTTGCGGATCTGATGAGCCACTTCGCTCAGACCGGGCGTCTTGTCGGCCATGCCCACGGGGCCGTGTTCGCGATAGGCCCAGCAGGTGATGACCTGGCCGATCTCGCCGTCGTGGATTTTCTGGACCGCTTCTTCGAGCGGCTTGTAATGCCGGCTCATCAGGCCGCCGGCGATCTTCAGGTTCTTCTTCGTTCCTTCCTCGCCCGCCTTCAGCACGCGGCGGATGCCCGGCGCGTCCACGGCAAAGGACTTTTCCATGAATACGTTGCAGCCTTTGGCGACGGCGTATTCGAGGTGCATGGGCCGGAATGCGGGGGGAGTCGTCAACAGCACCAGGCCTCCGGGGCCCACCGCGTCGATTGCCTTCTTGTAGCCGTCCAGTCCGAGGAACTGCCGGTCCTTCGGTACGTCAACGTCCTGCGCGAACTGTCCCGACAGGTTTTTCAGGCTCGCATCCAGCCGGTAGTCGAACACGTCGGACATTGCCACCAGCTTCTTCGGCCCCTTGGTGGACAGCGCGTTGGCGGCTGCTCCCGTACCGCGTCCGCCGCAACCGACCAATGCGATCTTGATCGTGTTGTCTTCCGCGGCGTGGACGTGCGGGATTATCGTACTGGCCAAGGCAACACCGGCGACGGCGCTGCCGGATTGTTTCAAGAACTCGCGTCGCGTGGTCATCGGCAGGTCCTTTCTGGAAGGTGGGAGACGTTTACCCTCGAGACGCTGTGTCGCTCGGGGCGGGAACCACAGTGTAAATAAACTTGCGCGAGGTACGCCAGTTTTTTTGACGGAAAAAGCGTCATGTCCGCCGCGGCCGTCCGAGGCTTGCGCTGCGGCCGATTTCGTTCAACCGGGCCGGCCCGCTGGCGCAGCGATCCACCAGGACGCATCGGTCGCATTCCGGCCGGACCGCGGTGCACACGGTCCGCCCGTGGCGAATCAGCTGAATGTGGAAGTCGAGCACCAGCCGCTCCGGCACCTGCGAGGCCAGCAACTCGTGCGCTTTGGCCGCATCGACGTTTTCGCCGATCAATCCGAGCCGCTGGCTGACGCGATGCACGTGGGTGTCGACCGGGAGCACCGGCTTGCGGCAGGCAAACAGCAGCACGCACGCCACGGTCTTTGGACCCACGCCGGGAAACTGGCGCAGATAGTCGATCGCCTCGCGAACCGGAAGGTCGTGCAGGAACTCCAGCGACAGTCGGCCATGCTGTTCCAGCACCCGCCGCAGAACGTGCTGGATGCGAGGCGCTTTCTGATCGGCCAGTCCCGCGACTCGAATCGCCTCGGCCACACGAGCGACCGGCGCTCGCCGCACGGCGTCCCAGTCGGGAAAACGCCGCTTCAACTCTTCGAACGCCGCTCCGCTGTTCCTGTCCGACGTGTTCTGCGAGAGGATCACCGCGACCAGTTCATCGAGCACGGGCCATTGTTCCGGCGGCTCCACGGGGCCGTAGGTCTTTTCCAGACGCGCACACAGCCTCGCGGGGGAGAGAGGCCGGGGGAGCGAAGCAGGGGTGCGGCTGTTTGTCTTCAAATTCGGTCACTCGCTCCCAAGGCGGCGGTCCGGCGAAACTGTCGCCGCTTGCCACGCACGGCAAAGGGCCTAAAGTATCCAATGCTGCCCGAACCGCTCGGTCGCGGAAAATCACTTCTTGTTGCCGGACGTTGCGGTTGCCACGGCGGGCACTCGGAGTTCAGCGATGATCATTCAGAAAGAATACAAGTTCTACGCGGCGCACCGCAATGAGGAACTGCAGGACAAGTGCCGGAACCTGCACGGGCACCGATACGGGCTGACCTGCCATTTCGAGGTCGAGCGGACGGGACACTACACGACGCTCTTCGCGGAATTCGATGCGAAAATCGAACCGTTTCTGCGCGAACAGTACGATCACGGCATGCTGATTCACATCCATGACTCGCTCTACGAGTCCCTCGAGGATCACAGGAAACGCACCGGGGAGTGCCTGAAGCTCAAAGTGTTCAACGCGCCGACAACTGTCGAGAATATCGCCCGGCAGCTCTTCACCGAGATCACGGGCATGGGATTCCGGCTTCACCGGATCGATCTCCGCGAGACGGATTCTTCGGTGATCATCTACACTCGCGAAGACTGGATTAACGACGAGCGATACTTCAGCCAGCGGCATTCCGCGGTGCGTTGAGCCGGCGGGCTTCGGGGGCGTTCAGGGGGCCGGGAATCCAGAGCGGGTTGCAGTTTACGGGAAGACGGCGTGATGAAGGATCTGAAGGTCCCCGGACAGAGAGTCACGGTCGTTCGCGACGTGCCTGCCTCGGAGCAGGGCGAATACGTTCTGTATTGGATGACGGCGAATCGGCGCGCCTCGTGGAATTTCGCGTTGCAGCGGGCTGCGGACTGGGCCGTGCGGCTCCGCAAGCCGCTGCTGGTCTTCGAGCCGCTGAGGTGCGGCTACCGCTGGGCGTGCGACCGCTTCCACCGTTTCGTGATCGACGGGATGGCGGACAACGCCCGAAAACTGGATCGCCGCGGTGTACTTTATTATCCGTACCTCGAGCCGGCCGCGGGCCGGGCTCACGGACTGCTTGCGGCGCTGGCCCGCCGGGCGTGTCTTGTGATCGGCGACGATTACCCCTGCTTCTTCCACCCCCGCATGTTCGCCTCGGCGGCCCGGCAGATCACCGTCCGCTGGGAGCAGTTGGACTCCAACGGTCTGCTGCCGATGAACGCCGCACCGTCGGCCTTCAAGCGGGCATTCGATTTCCGCCGCTTCCTGCAGAAGTCGCTGCTCGATCACCTCGGAGATGCGCCGCTGCCCGATCCGCTGCACGGCCTCTCGCTGCCGGAAGCCGACTTCCCGCTCCAGGAAATCCGCAGTCAATGGCCGTCCGTCGATGTGCAGGGACTTTCGCGTCCGGAGTCGATTCTGGCCGGTCTGCCGATTGACCATCAGGTTGCTGCAGTGCCGGTTCGAGGAGGCATGCGGGCCGCGGCCGATGCGCTGCGGCAATTCCTCTCGAGCAAACTGGCCCGGTACGATACGGACCGCAATCAGCCGGAACAGGAAGTGACCAGCGGGCTGGCGCCGTATCTGCATTTCGGCCACATTTCTTCGCATCAGGTTTTCCACGACTTGATGAAGCAGGAGGACTGGTCGCCGGCCCGAGTGGCCGGGAAAGTCACGGGCAGCGCTCAGGGCTGGTGGGGGATCGGCGCGGGCGCCGAGGGCTTTGTCGATCAGCTGGTGACGTGGCGAGAACTCGGCTTCAATCTCTGCTCCAAGACGACCGACTACGACCAGTACGATTCGCTGCCTGACTGGGCACGGCGAACGCTGCAGGTTCATGCCCGGGACCGGCGCGAGTACATCTACGACCTGCCGCAGTTCGATGCGGCCGAAACGCACGACCCGCTCTGGAACGCGGCGCAACGGCAACTGGTGACCGAAGGGCGGATGCACAATTATCTTCGGATGCTCTGGGGCAAGAAGATTCTCCAGTGGAGCGCCGATCCGCGGGGCGCGCTGGAAACGATGATCGAACTGAACAACCGTTATGCGCTGGACGGACGCGATCCCAATTCATACTCGGGCATCTTCTGGTGCCTGGGACGATACGACAGGCCCTGGGCGCCGGAGCGCCCCGTGTTCGGCCAGATCCGCTACATGAGCAGCGAGAACACGGCCCGCAAAGTGCGCGTCCGGGATTACATCCGGCGCTACGGCACGACGTGACGCGAACTCGCGGCGAACCTTGCAGGCGGAGTTGGCATGAAGGCGTTTAGCCACGCACGATGAAGACGCGCAGCCGGTAGTCGGATGGGTGTTTGTCTTTCTCCGGACTCCGGACTCCGGACTTTTTCGTACGAGTTACGGCAGGAAAATGACAAGCAAGCGAACCCGCAGGTCCGTACGCAACCTCGTGCTGGTGCTCGGCGACCAGCTGGACCGCAAGTCGAGCGCGCTGGAAGGATTCCACCTGCAGCAGGACTTGGTCTGGATGGCCGAACTGGCGGAAGATGCGGAGCAGATCCGGTCGCACAAAGCCCGCATCGCTTTCTCTCTGAGCACGATGAGGCACTTCCGCGACGATCTTCGCGAGCGCGGCGTCACCGTCCACTACCGGGCCCTGGATGACCCGGATCACCGGGGGAAGCTTGCGGACGAATTGGATCTGGCGGTCGATCAGTTCAGGCCGGAACGGATCGTGGTAGTGCAACCCGGCCAGTGGCGCTCGGAGGAACTGCTTCGCACCATTTGCGACCGGCTTGGCGTGGCGCTTGAAGTGCGCGAGGACCAGCATTTTCTCTGTTCGCGCGACGAGTTCTCCCGCTTCGCCCGCCAGCGCCGCTCGCTGCCGATGGAGCAGTTCTATCGCCACATGCGGCGCAAGACCGAAGCCCTGATGGAAGGCAAGACGCCTGTCGGCGGCAAGTGGACCGTCGCCGGCGACAAGCGGCTGCGGCTGCCGCGAAAGGGAACGGCTGACATTCCGCGGCCGATGGCCTTCAAGCCGGATACCCTGACTCGCGAGGTCCTCGAACTGGTCGGCCGGCGATTCGCGGCCCATCCCGGCAGCCTCGAGCATTTCGACTGGCCGGTGACTGCCAGGCAGGCGCGGGAAGCGCTGGTCGATTTCGTTCGACACCGGCTCCCCTGGTTTGTCGCGCACCAGGAGACCATGCACTCGTCCCATCCTTTCCTGTATCACTCGCGCCTTGCGGCAGCAATGAACGTCAAACTGCTCGATCCGCGCGACGGTATTGCCGCGGCCGAAGCCGCCTATCACTCGCAACGCGCATCGTTGAGTTGCGTCGAGAGCTTCATTCGCCAGATCCTCGGCTGGCGCGAGTACGTGCGGGGCATCTACTGGCACCTGATGCCGGAATATCGGAGCCGCAATGAACTGGCGGCCGACCGGTCGCTGCCCGCCTTCTATTGGACGGGCGAAACGGAAATGCACTGTCTGCGCGAAACGATCGCGCAGGTATTGACGCACGGCTATTCGCATCACATTCAGCGGTTGATGGTCACGGGACAGTTCGCACTGCTGCTGGGAGTCGCGCCCCTCGAGGTGCTCCAGTGGTTCCTTGCCGTGCACGTGGATGCAGCGGAATGGGCAGCCGTCCCGAATGTGCTGGGGCTGTCGCAGTTTGCCGACGGCGGACTCGTCGCAGCCAAGCCGTGCGCGGCCGGGGGCGCGTTCATTCACCGCGCGAGCGGCTGCTGCCGCCGTTGCCGCTTCAACCCCGATGTGAAGTCGGGCCAGGATGCTTGCCCGTTCAATATTCTCTACTGGGACTTCCTGCAGCGCCACCAGTCGACGTTTTCGAGCGTGGTGGCCATGAAAAAGCAGCTTGCCCGGCTGAATGACATGCCGGCTCACGAGATGCGGGAGATCGTGGAGCAGGCCGATCGCTTGCGCAACTCGATCCCCTGAACCGGGGCTTGCTGTTTCGGCGCGCAGCTGTGAACAAGTGCTAGCATGCTAGCACGCAAAGGCTCTGGCGGGCGGCGATTAGCATGCTGCTGTCGTTAGAAATTAGGCTGTTATTAGAGAATATGAAAAGTCGGTAGTCGCGTTCCTGATTCGCGAAAAAAATCGTCTTGTCGCCAATCGCGATTTCCGTTAGAACCAGCGATGCATGTGCTGACTGGAATGGACTCCAGCATCCTGACAGGATTGACCGGCATGGATTGGCCGGCGGCGGACGCTATGGCACGTGGTTTCGTGCCGGGCAGCGACCGAGATCGAAAGTTCGAGATCGCGGCGGGTTCTTGAGTAATGCGGCTCTTCAAAGACAACAGTCTGCCGCATCCGTCTCGCGGTCGCGAATGGTAATAATAGGATGTGCGAGTTGAAGTTCTGAGTGGCGATCGATTCGCGGACGGAACGAATCCGGCAGACGAGTTGAACCGCCTCGACAGGCCTCAACGGAAGGAAAGGAGACCCAGTCATGTTAGTGTTGTCGCGAGGCGTGGACGAGAAGGTTGTGTTCCCTCATCTGGGGATCACGGTTCAGATTCTGAGGGTTGCCGGGAATAAGGTGCGCATCGGCGTGGACGCGCCGCCCAGCGTCAGGGTCTTGCGCGAAGAGATTGCCGAGCCGGCGGACATGCAGTGCCTTGAGCAGGTCATGGCCGGTGTGGTCGAACAGGCGACCAAGACGAAGACGTTGTCGCATGAATTGCGAAACCGTCTGAACATGGCAAGTCTGGCGCTGCATCTGGCTCAGAAACAGATCGAAGTGGGCATGTCGGACCGTGCCGAGGAGACGATCCAGCGGGCGTTGCAGGAATTTGCCTCGCTCGAGGAAACCCTGTCGCACGAGATCGCGCCGGTTGATCTGCAGTCCAAGCGACGGGCGCTCCTGGTCGAAGACAACGCCAACGAAAGCGCGTTGCTGGCCGGGTATCTGCAGATGGCCGGTTTCCACGTCGATACCGTGGGCGACGGCGCCGAGGCATTGAAGTATCTGTCCGAGCACGCCAAGCCGGATGTGATTCTGCTGGACATGCGGATGCCGAAGCTTGACGGTCCGGGAACCGTCTCGTCGATTCGGTGCAAGCCGGAGCTGCGCGGGCTGAAGCTGTTCGCCGTCAGCGGCACGGACCGCAGCGAAGTGGATGTCAAGATCGGACCGGGCGGCGTCGATCACTGGTTCTGCAAGCCGATCAACCCGAAGCAGCTGGTTGAAGAGATCGACAAGCGGCTGACCAATCCGATTTCGGCCTGAGGTTTGGAAGCAACGGGTCTGCTTCCAGCCGCGGCACGACGTGTGGGTCCAGCGATTGGCTGACTTCAACACCGAAGCTGCAGGGCTCCGGGGCTGCAGCTTACGGTTTCGGGGCCGCGACGACCTGGAACGGCACGGCTGGCAGCGTCGCGACGGGAGTCAGCCGGTTCATCGGTGCCTTGGCTTTGGCATTTCCGCTGCGCTTCGGAGCGGCCACGACGATCAGGTTTCCCGCCTGTCCCGGCTTCACTTTCGCTGCGTCGGTGTTCAGGACGAGGCTGACACCGTCCGATGATGCATCGACTTTTTCGAGGGTGATTCCTTCCGGCGGGTCGGCCAATTGCAGTTCGAATTGATTCGCGTTGCGGATGAACGGTGCGGCGAACTGCAATGTGGTCTTTGATCCCGCGGTCAGCTTCAAGGGCAGGTCGCTGACGATGCGCATCGCCATGCCGCGCATCGGTCCGCCGGGCGAGTATGCGACTCGCATCTGCTGCACGGGCACGAGGTGCCGGTACGCGAAGGCCTGCATCATGTCTTCCGCCGGCGTGGCCGTGTGGCTCACTTCCCGGCCGCCGATATTCGCGCGCCCCTTGATGCGCACGTTGAAGGGCTGGTCCTGCGATTCCAAGAAGGTCAGCGTCATTCGCACTTCATCCTGTCCGGCCGGGATTCTTCCGCCGCTCAACTTGCACGCCGGGGCGGTATCCTGCAGCGAGATCGTGATATCGTCGGAGAAACCGTCCCTGCGCAACGCGTAGACCGTCACCGGCAAAGTGGCGCCGGCCCGTGCGTTCAACGTCGAAGGAACCACTCGCAGCTCGAAGTCGGGACGCGGCTGGCTGATCCGCAGGCGGTACGCGAACTCGGGTCCGCCCTGATGTTCCGCGTCCGTCACTCGCATTCGGTATGCGCCGTCCTTCGGCAGAGTGAAGCTCAGCCAGGAGTCCGCCTGATGAGTCAGCAGTCCCGCTCCCTTATCCTCGAAGTCATTGTTTGTGGCGAGCCTTTGTCCCGCCGCGTCCTCGATCGTCACGATCGAATCGAGGGGCGACTTCAATCTCCGGGCCTGGATTTCCGCCACCACGGTCGTGCCGGCTTTACCGTCGAACTCAAACAGGTCCTCGTCGTCGGGTTTGCCGATCCGGCCGTTGACGATCACAGGGAACTGCACCTGCTGCGGCACGGCCGGCTGTTTGTCGCTTTCCTTTTCCAGACATTCCGGCAGGTCGTCGACAGCAAAGAACAGCGAATTGGCGTAAGCCGTCTCTTGGCCGGTCGACAACGGGTAAACGCCCGGTCCCCGATCCTGGTTGTCGATCGTCAGGCTGCCGGCGGGCAGGTTCCAGCCCTGCAGTTCCACCGTCGTCTTTTCGCCGGTTCGGCCGCCCAGCGGAAACATGCTTGAGATGAAGGGCTGCTCGCCGACCGTGATGCGGTAGACGAAATCCTCGCGTCCGCGATAGATCGCATCCTTGATTTCTATCGAATACTCGCCGTCGGCCGGGATCCGGCAGTGGATCATGGGGTCCGGGTCGAATCGGTAGTCGTCCTCGTAGGCGAGTTCGTTTCCCTGGGAGTCGAACAGGGCCAGCGTGGCTTGAAACCAGCCGGGCACCGCGTCGGGAATGTACGGAATCAGCTGCCTCGCCTGGGCGACGGCCACGAGTTCCTGACCTTTGCGCGCCTGGAAGCGGAATCGATCGACGGCCCCGGGCATGATCTGTCCGTTGACGACCGTCGGGAGCGTGACGGTCGCTTCCGGCGGCGCTGCGCGTTTCCTGGGAGCTGAACTCGTCTTGGCAACGTCGCTCGTCCGTTCCGTGATGACCTTCGAGAGCGGTTTGGTGAACTCCGCCAGTTTTCCGACGTGAAAGAAGAGCGGATTGGACAGCGAGTTCTTCGAGGCAATCCGCAGTTCACGCTGGCCAGGTTCTGCATCGGGAGCGATGGTGATTCGAACAACGGCCAATTCGGAAATCGCCGGGTTGGCGGGACGCCGCACGCTGGAACTCATCTTCTTGCGGACATCCTGCAATTTCCTGTCGTCGTCGTCGGTCCACTTGGCACCCGCGTATTTTTTCTTCAGCTGCTCCAGTTCCTGGTCATCCGACTCATTCGCTTTCTTGTCGACGCTCTTGGCGTTCTTGAAACTGCGGAACTGCTCCAATGCGCGGAAGTCGCCGCGCACGACGGCCTTTCTTGCGAGCAGTTCGTCGACCTCGATTCGCAGTTCATTGAGTTCCTTGGGGGAGATCGGCCGCACGAGTTCAGTGACGGTCCCCTGGACGCCGTCGCCCGACACGTCGATGTGCTCTGCGCCGGTGAGACCCTGGCCGGCAACGATTGCCTCGAACGTGGTGCCCTGCTGGCCGCCGGCCGGATAAACATAGCCGACGTGCGGGTTCTGTGGTTGACCGCAAACGGTCTGCACGAGGAGGAACCAGACCGCCAATCCGGCCGCCTTGTGCCAACGCCTTGAGCCCATGGGGATCTCCTGTCACTTAAACCGCCGCCGAGGAACCTCGACTTGCGCGTGGGTTTCGGTCTCAGGTGATTTCTTTCAACTTCCCGCCGGTCTTTTCCTCCGCACCGGGGCTGGTCAAAACCGTGACCGACTGGCCCTGGGGGTGAGGCAGTTTCGACTGACTGTCTATCCCGAGCAGTTCGTAGAAAGTGCCGACCAGATCGACGGGATGTACGGGCCGG
The DNA here is from genome assembly GCA_903863885.1 of uncultured Planctomycetaceae bacterium. Lineage (GTDB taxonomy): Bacteria > Planctomycetota > Planctomycetia > Pirellulales > Pirellulaceae > CAIPEB01. Next base: position 10,240 of record CAIPEB010000266.1, read on the forward strand.
TCCTGCACTTCTTCTCCGCGCTGCGTCGAGGAGCCGACCACCTGTCCTCCGCGGAAACCTCCGCCTGCGACCAGCACCGAAAAGACATTGCCGTAGTGGCCGCGTCCGCCGTTCCACGGAGCCTCCCACTGAACGCGGGGCGTCCGGCCGAATTCGCCGCAGCACCAGATGATGGTGCTTTCGAGCAGTCCTCGTTGCGACAGATCCTCGAGCAGGGTCGCGAGGCCCTTGTCCAGTTCCGGCAGCTTGCGCTGCATCGTCTGGAAATGTCCCTTGTGTGTATCCCAGCCGCTGTAGTTGATCGTGGTGTAGGGCACGCCTTTTTCGACAAGCCGCCGCGCCAGCAGACAGGACTGGCCGAAGGTGTTGCGGCCGTACTTCTCGCGCAGGTTGTCCTTTTCCTGATTGAGATCGAATACCTTGCCGGCGTCTCCGAGAATCAGGTCGTAGGCCTGTTTGTTGCACTGTTCCATCGCGCCCAGTTCCGGGTCGTTCGGCATGGCTTGTTCCAGCGCGTTGAGCGATTCGAGCAGATCGCGCCGGTTCTTCTGCCGTTCCTCCGAGATGCCCTCGGCGACGACTCCCTCGACGACGAAGCGGCTTTGAGCGGGATCGCCGCCAGTGGCAAACGGCTTGAACTTGAAACCCAGAAAGCCGGCTTCCGAGAATCTTCCCTGGGGCTTCGTCAGCACGATGTAGGGCGGAATCAGTCCCTCGTAGCCGGCCCCGTAGCCTCTGAACAGGGACACGACGGCGCCGACGGAGGGATAGACGCTGCCGTCGCCGGGTTGCCGCGCGGTCTGCACCAGATACGACGCGGTTTCATGGCCGTTGTTTCCGTGCGTCATGCTGCGGATCAACGAATACTTGTCGGCGTGTTTGGCCAGTTCAGGCAGGAGTTCGCTGATCTTGACACCGCTCACGTTGGTAGCAATCGGGCTCTTCAGCGGGCCGGTGTAATCCTGGCCGGCATCCGGCTTGGGATCGAACGTATCGATGTGGCACGCGCCTCCCCACAGCCAGATCTGAATGACCGACTTGGCCTTGGACGACGGAGGCGCGGCAGCGGCCTTGCTCTGGCCAAAGACCTGCACGCGGTTGTTCATCAGCAGACCGAGGCCGGTAGCCGCGCCGCCGCAGAGCGCGGTCCGTCTGGACCATCGGCCGTCAAGAATATTTCGAGCGCCGGGTTCATTACGAATGGTCATCTGTCGTTCCTCAGTTTTCGCTCGCGAACTCCGAATCGATGACTGCCGACCACCGCAGGCGTCGCGGTGGGCCCGCTCGGAACTTAATGCCGGTACTGGAATTCCGCGCTGTTGACCAGCGCCCACGCCAGATCAACAACTGCCTCGCGTTTTGAAGGCGCGGCCTTCGAGTACTCCGCCACCTTCTTCAATTCTTCGTCAGTGGGAAACCGCGAAAGAACGGTCAGGTAGAGTTCCTTCACCGCCTCCAGGGGCCGCTGAGATTCCTGCGCCGTCAACTCGGCACGGGCCTTGGCCCCGCGGGGAGCTTTGTTCTTGGGGAGCTTTCCAAAGGACGGGCCACTCCCGGCGGCGGGCTGGAAAATGGCCAGCAGCTTCGGGCTGTTCTCGATCTTTCGCTGGATGTGGCTCGAGTTCAACAGGTGCAGACGCTGATCCGCAGTGGGGCGATTGCTGCGCTCGGAGGCCAGACCTGTGTCGCGGGGCGGCCGGCCGAACATTTCCAGGAACGGACTGGTGATGCTTCCGTCGGGCAGGGAAATCGACCGCATCCCTTCGGGCACATACGTGAAGGGCTCCGGCACCGAACTCGAATACTGCTCGGTGGTGCCCGTGATCTGGTTTAACGCGTCGATCAGGACTTCGGCCTCGAGTCGTCGCAGCGGGTATCGGGCAAAGTGCGCCGCCGCCTCGGGCTTGTCGCTTCGGGAGATCGCAGACAGCTGGTACGTCTTCGAGTTCAGGATCAGCCGCATGAGGTGCTTGAGATCGTATTTCGCCCCCGACAGTTCCTTCGCGAGATAGTCGAGCAGTTCGGGGTTGGCGGGCGGATTGTCGTCGCGGAAGTCGTCGGGCTCGTGCACGATCCCCCGGCCCAGCAGCCAGAACCAGACGCGGTTGGCGATGCAGCGGCTGAACCATGGGTTCCGCTCGCTGGTCAACCAATCCGCGAAAACAATCCGCGGGTCTTCGCCTTGGATGACCTTTGCCGCGGTGCCGTCGGGAAAGGCGGGGGCTGCCTGTGCGTTTTCCGGACCAGCCGCCTTGGCCGGGCTCGGGTCAAATGAAACGATTTCCTCTTTCCACTCGCCCGTCGATCGAAAGCTGATCTGCGAGAAGAAGGCTGCCATGCCCGCCCAGCGCTCTTTGGGCCAACCCGCGCCCCGGGTCCCCATGAACGTCAGTGCTACCGACTGCGCGATCCCCTCCGGCGTCTTGTTCTGGGTCGCCCGATAGAAATTCACCTGGCCGACTCGGAAGTTGCTGCCGTTGCTCGTGAGCAGCTGCCTCGCAAATCGATCGTACGGAGTGTTTTCCTTGAGGCTCGTTTGAATCCAGCGATAGTACGCCTGGGCCGCATTGGGCCAGAGGTTGATCGGGAATTCGGCTTTGACCCTCAGCAGGTCGCTCCATTTCATCGCCCAGTAGTCGGCGTATTCCTTTCGTTCGAGCAGACGGTCGATCAGCACGCTGCGTTTGTTCGCGGCTTTTTCCGAAAGGAACTCGCGAGCTTCCTGGGCGGTCGGCAATGTTCCCAGGACATCCAGATAAACGCGGCGCACGAACACCGCGTCTGAGCAGACATTGGCCGGCTGGATATCGAGTCGCTTGAGATCGGCAAAGACCAACTCGTCGATCCGACATGCGGGCGTCAGGTCCGTGACCCCATCGTATAACTTCGCGGCAGGGTTTTCGCCGGCTGCGGACGTCATCGCCGCAACCCACATCACGAGAAAGGGAATGCTGGACATGTGCGTGTGTTTTCCGACTGGACAGACGAACTGAGGTGCGTGATGTGCCGCCGATTGCATCTCCCGGACGCATCGAACGGTCTGGTGAGTTGCAGGCCCCGGCAGAAGCGACGAGTCATTTCTTCGCCCAACGGATATGATACACGCCCCGGGCATGTTGCCACAGGTTTGTTGCCGGTTGTTTCCGTATGGCAGGGACCGTACCGACAGCCGGGAAGTTTGCCGATCTCACGCAGGTGAGGCACAATCCCCGCTCGTGGCCATCGCCGACGAATCCGTGTCGTGCGAGTCTGACCAAGGAGCGAGTGATCACCTCGAATCAGCCTGGCCGCTGTAGATCTTCAATCGCTCGATCTGGCCCGCGAACTTCGGCGGCGGCGCTTCCAACAACGGGCTGCCAAGGTCCGCGCCGATCTGCATCAGGTCGTTGGGATCGGCGGCGATGAAGTCGGCCAGTGCAGCGGCGCCGGCCTGATGGCCATCGACGTAAAGCACAGCCTTTGGTTCAATCGTGATGATCCCCACAAGGGTGGTCCAGTCCGTGAAGGCTTGCGGGCCGGCGACCGTCGTTGCTTTGCCGTCGGTGACGACGGTGAACATGGGCTTTCCGTCCTTCAACCAGATCGCATAGCCGTGCGACCTGCCGCCTCGCGCGACAATGACGCCGTCGGGTCGTTCAGGTCTCACCGTGACCTCGATGGTCCACGGTTTGCCCGCCGGGTTCAACGATGGGGAATTCGGCACTTCCACGTAGCCGGATCCATCCAGTTGGAGTGCGGGCCGGCCTTCGCGTCCCGCGCCGATCCTGCCATTGACGATGCGGCCGTCGTTGTGAAACTCGCTGCGGTCCGCGATTCGCGATCCGGCGGGTTGGCTGAAATCGAAGTCCAGCTTCAACGCCGGCCGTGCATCGGGTTTGGTGTCGGGGCCATCCGGCAGCCCCCACCATGCAGGACGGTCGACATAATCCGGGACCCGGTAGCCCAGTTCCTTCGCAAGCCGGTCATGCTCTGCTTCCAGGCGGGTCTGCAAGTCGGTCTTGGCTGCGGAACTGTAGAGGTTGCGAGTTTCGAACGGATCGGCTTTCAAATCGAACAACTCAGTCCACTCGTCGTGACCCGGATAGCGGATCAGCTTCGCATCCTTTGTCCGCACGGCCGTGATGTCGGGTACGCGGGAGTTCACCTGTTTCTCCGCGAAGTACTCGTAGAACCAGCTCTCCCGCCAGGCGACATTTTCCCCGGCCAGGAGCGGCCGCCAGCTGCGCCCCTGCATTTCGGCGGGAACGGTCTCGCCCGCCATGTCGAGCAGCGACGGGGCGAGGTCGAGGTTCAGCACCATCTCGTCGACAACCTGACCTCTCTTGAACCCCGGCAGATTCGGAAACCGCACGAGAAAAGGCACTCGCAGACTCTCGTCGTAGGCGCTGCGTTTATCGCCGAGGCCGTGCTCGCCGAGGTAGTAACCATTGTCGCTCGTGTAGATCACCACGGTGTTGTCGGCGATCTTCATTTCATCCAGCGCATCGAGGAGCTCTCCCAGGCAATCGTCGGCGGCGCTGATGCAGCGAAAGTAATCCAGGTTCACCGGCACGGTTTCGCCCGGCACCGCCGGTGCCGGCGGTTTGGCTCGATTGCCCATGTAGGGTGCGCGGGAGTTCAGATTCGGGACGGCGCGGGCCTGTTCACCGGCGAACCGCTGCTTCGCCCGCAGGGGCGGCTCGCACGGGCCGTGCGGAGATTTGAAGCCCACGACAAGGGACCAGGGTTTGCCCGATCCTTGCTGCTGGCGCATGAAGTCAATCGCGTACCGGGTCGAAAGATCATCTACCCAGCCGCTGGACGGCGTGTCTTTGCCCTGGACGACGATGACCGGATCGACGTAGCGGGCGTGACCCAGGAAACTGGCGTGGAAGTCAAATCCAGGCCGTTCGCGCTGGCTGTCCATGTGCCATTTGCCGATATAGCCGGTGGCATAACCGGCCCGCCGCAGCAACGTGGCATGCGTCACATTGTCGAGAGGAAACGGACGGAAATTGGAAGCGATGCCGTTGAAGTGATTGTATCGACCGGTCAGATTGACGGCCCGGCTCGGAGCGCACAGCGAATTGACGACAAACGCGTTGCGGAACCGAACGCCCTCGGTGGCCAATCGGTCCATGTTCGGAGTTTGAAACCAGGGAAATCTGCCCTGAGCTCCCTGCTCTTTCTGGACCACACCCATCGCATCGTAGCGCTGGTCGTCGGTGTAGATGAATAGGAAATTCGGCCGCACGCGGGCATCGGCGGCAGCCAGTGAGATTGCCTTCCCGGCAACGAAGACGGCGACGGCGAGAATCAGGAGTCTTTTCATTTCGTTTTCCCGGATCATTGCAGCCAGCGTCCCGCGTAGAACCCGCAGATGCTCACGGCGGCGGCGAGCGTTGCGCCCCACAGCATGTCAACGATCGTCACCGCGATCGGCCATTTGGCGACCGTCGCCAGATTCGTCAGATCATAGGTGGCATAGGTGACCAGGCCGAAGAATGCGCCGAGCAGGATCGCTTTTCTCAAGGAACCGGTGCCGATGCTGGGAACGATAACGAACACCAGCAGTCCCGCAACGAACAGAAAGTAAAAGGCGAACGCGGCGGTCCAATTCGGACGCTCGGTCAGCAGGAACCCGATTTGCTGGCGATAGAACGTTCGGGCCACGAATCCCAGCCAAATCATGTCGATCAGAAAAAAGGCGGCAAAAGTCGATGCGTAGAGCTTCAGGTAATAGAGCATTGCCTTTCCTCCTCGCTCGAATCGGTTGTTGGAAGGTGCTGCAAAACTCACTCTCCCCTTGAGGAGAATCGACCCGGCGGGTCCGAAAGCAGACCCGCCCCGGACGCTATCGGGACCCACCCTCGCATCGCGGGAGGGTGAATTGGATTTTCCGTACACGTTCTCACAGTCGCGGCTTGGGCGGAGTGACCGGTGCCTCGAAGGGCGGCGCCGCCGCAATGCGCACCTGGCGCATCCAGACGGCGTCCGCCGTGGCGGCGTAAAGCGTATTGCCGTGCAGCCGCACATAGCATACCCGCCGGCCGAGTCCAGGCCTGGGAACGATCAGGTTCACACGCCCTGCCTGATCGCAGATCTGAATTCCCGATTCCGTCGCACTCAGCAGCCAACCTTCACGGCTTGTACACATTCCATCCGCATGAGCGGCCGTGCCGTCGGGCGGAAGGTGAAGTTGAAAGTACGGCTGCTTGAAGTTCAGTCGCCCATCCGCGCCGATCTGGTAGCTGTAGATGAAGCGTCCCGTGAAATCGGCCACATACAGCAGTGTCTGGTCGGGCGAGACGGTGATGCCGTTGCAGTTCTCAAAAGTGTCGGCCGGTTCGGCTTTGTGCGTGTCGGAGTTGATATGCCAGACCTGTTTGCTTTCCGGATCGGTCACGTAAATCGAGCCATTGTTCAGAGCGACCAGGTCGTTGCTGGCAAAGCCTTCGGCAATCACTTCGGAAGCCCGCGTCTTGAGATCCCAGGCCAGGATCTTCTTCATGCCGCTGCACGCGCCGTAAAGCCGCCCGTCGCGCCCGATGGCCAGGCCATTGGCCATGCCCGTGTTTTCGATGATCAGCTCAGGCTGGCCGCCCGGTTTCACTTGGAAGATCTTCGATGCGGGTACGTCGCTGAAATACAGCGTGCCGTCCGACGTGATGGCCAGACCCTCCGCCCACTCGTAGCCCTTGCCGATCAGCGTCCATTCCTGATTTTCAGTCAGCAGTTCAGTCGCGCGACTGCTGGAACGGTCGAGATGCGTGCGCACGGGCTGTGGGTAGTCTTTCCAGAGCCAGCGCATGGCCTGGGGAAAGATCGCGGCGCCGTGATTGTGGTTGTGGCCATCCTCGCCCCAGGCGTTTTCGACTTCGTAGCCGGCCCATTCCAGTGAGCGGCTCAGGGTCTGGTTGGCCATCCACCAGTCGCCGCCGTAGATGTTCAGATCCTGGCGGCCGTCCTGCAGGAAGATCCGCAGGGGCTTGGGTTCGGTCTTGCGAACGAGGGTCGCCAGTTCGTCTCCGCCCCGCAGGCCGACATACGTGCCGATCATGGAATAGACTCTTCGAAACGCATCGGGCCGATTCCAGGCGGCCGCGAAGGCGCAGATCGCGCCGGAGCTTGCACCGCAGATGCCGCGATCGTTGGGATCCGTGCTGATGCGGACGCCGTGTTTTGATTCGACGAAGGGAATCATCTCTTCCAGCAGAAATCGCACGTAACGGTCGCTGACGTCGTCGTACTCGAGCGAACGGTTGTACCTCGGCAACGCGTCATTGCGGGCGGCCGGCACAACTCCCGGATTGACGAACAGCCCAACCAGCGGCGGGATCGCGTTCTCGTGAATGAGATTGTCGAATACGATCGTCGCTCGCGAGCCGCTCTTTTCGTTGCAGTAGCCCGCGCCGTCCTGGAAGACCATCAGCGGCGCCGGTTTGTTCGCGTCGATTTGAGCCGGGATGTACACCCAGTAGTCGCGCTCAGTGCCCGGATAGATGCGGCTTTCGCGGAACGCGCCGGCGATCAGTCTGCCCTTCGCGACGCCATCCTTGCGGACGGATTCGGGCGGCGCGGGGTAGTTGATCTTCTCTTCCGCCCGGGCCATCAGGCAGCAGAGCATTGCGGGAAGAAGAAAGCAGCCCATGTATCTAATCGCCCGCATGGTGACCCTCGATTGATGGAGTGCTGCGTCTGCCGGTGGTTCGCGTCGATCCTCGCAGTTTGCAAAGCCGGCCGTTGAATTGCCGAGTCGTATCGCGAAATGACAATGGGCGGCACCCGTGGTCTCGACCACGAGTGCCACCCCGATCGCTCATGCAATTCAATCCCCAGTTGCCGTCCGGTTCCGGCACGGCCGTTCAATTTCCGCGCTATCGCGAAGTACGGATCGTATTTCGCGAGTCTCGCAGGTTCAGATCTTCCGCAGGTTGATTTCGCGGACGACGATTCGCATCGCCTTGAATTCATCTCCCTGATGCACCTGGAAGCCGATCTTGCCCTGGCTCGATGTGTCATCGCAGACGTCGGCAACCTGTTTGCCGTTCAGGATGATGGTCTGACGCTGGCCCACAGAACGAATGACCATCGTATTCCAGCCCTCGCGATCTACGATCTTCGGGTCGGTATTGGTGGCGATGAACATCTTGCCGGTGCAGTATAGAGACCCGGTAAGTGCGTAAGGCTGTTTGTATTCGAGGATGTCGGCCTGGTACGACTTGTCGGCGGACTGATAGCGGTACCAGACGCCGCTGTTGCCCGGCCATTCCATTCGGAACGTGACGGTCAGCTCGAAATCATCGTAGGACTTTTCCGTGAGCAGATCGCCCGGCGCGCCATTCTCGCCCTGGCGTCCGACCAGCGTGCCGTTCTCGACTTCCCAGCGAGCCTTGCCTTCGGCCTTCCAGCCGGTCAGGTCCTTGCCGTTGAAGAGCGGAGTTGCGGCGGCTTCGGGCTCGGTGGGCCGCCCGGCCGTCCAGCGGATGCCGCGCGCGATCAACTGGCGGTAGGTCGGGTTTTCGTACGCGAAGTGATCGTGTCCCAACTGAAGCAGGAAGACGCGGCTGCGCTCGTACGTCGTGACCCAGGCCAATTCGGGATCGCTCTTGGGATGTTTGGTCGTCAGCAGCACGTGCACCTGCGGGGAGGTGTCGTAGTTGCTGTAGGTCTCGTCGTGGATGGTGAAATCCTTGAGCCCGCGCGTGATGGGGTGATCGGCATCCGCGATCGTGACGTCGATATCCTGGTCGTGATCGTAGCCGGACTTTGCCACGGTCTTTCCGTCCACCACGGTGTCCTGGACGCGGAATCGGCCGCCGATGATCTTCTCGTATTCGGGCCAGTTCGCGTGCGCACCCATCGTATGATGCAGCGCGACGATGCCGATGCCCTGCTTTAGCAGCGCGACGTAGTCCTTCTGCTGTTCGGGCGTGATACCCTGGGCCCACATGTCGTAGAAGACCACCACGTCCGTGTTCTTGGCCAGCTCGGGCTTCAGCAGTTCAGCCGCCTTGGGGAAGGTCTCGTATCGGACCGTGATGTCCGGAATCGACTTGAACATCGCCTCGAACTGCGGCTCCTCGTATGCGTGTCCGCCCGTAATGACCAGCACCCGCAGCTTGGCTGCCGCGGGCGATGCGGGCTCTGCGCTCCAATTGACGCGAGCAATCAACAGCGCCAGACCGGCAACGGTCCAGCCCAACCATCGCCTGCCGATGGACCTATGGAACATGTCATCTCTCCTGTGGTTGCGGAACTTGGGACGTATTCCCCTGGGAGTCTTCGGATCATCGACGATCACAGCAAAGCCGAACGGACGCGGCCGCTGCCGTCACTCGTGCGACGCCGCGAGTTCGCTGCCGACTCACTCCTGTCGGCGGTCAGTATATCTCGCCGGCTGGCCCATGTCGGCACTTGCGCCGGTTTGAAAGCCAATTCGGGGGAACTCGCACCGTCGGTACGACCGGATTCCGTCTGCGAAGATCGTGACTTGGTCAGCGCTTCCGGAACAGCGCTTCCGGATCAGCGGTAGCGCCCCGCGCTGAGGGCCGTGTCGAACATGGCGACGAGGTTTTCCGGCGGAACGGCCGCCTGGACGTTGTGCACGGACGCGAAGACATAGCCGCCGCCCGGCGCGAAATGCCGGATGTGCAATTCGACCTCGCGGGCGACCTCCTCCGGGGAACCGAAGGGGAGGGTCTTCTGGCAATCAAGCGATCCGCCCCAGAAGACCAGCCGGCTGCCGAATTCCTGCTTCAGCTTCGCCATGTCCATGTTCCGCGCGCTGGTCTGCACCGGGTTCAGGATGTCGACGCCCATTTCGATCAGCGAAGGGATCAGCGGAAAGATGGCGCCGTCGGAGTGGAGGAACACCTTCATATCCGTGTTCTGGTGAACCCAGTCCAGGCCGCGTTTGTAGAACGGCATGACCTGCCGGCGGAACATGTTCACGGAAAGAAACGGAGCGTCCTGAGTCCCGAAGTCGTCGTTGAACTGCAGGATCTGCACTCGATTGCCGACGGCCTGAACGAATCGCTTCAGGTTCTCGAGCCAGGTGCAGACGAGCTTGTCGAACAGGGCGGACACGTAGTCCGGCTCGGTGGCGAACGTGACCATCCAGGCGGAAAAATCGCCGGTACCCAGTCCATAGAACAGTTCGTACGGCGGGCCCAGCGGCGCGATAATCGCGAAATCGGTGTTCTGGTACAGCGATTCGGCCTGCAGCCGGTAGTGTTCGCATTCCTCGTCCGAAAGCAGCGGCAGTTTGAGCGTGTCGATGTCCGCGTGGGCCGCGCCGGGGTACTTGTCGATCCGATCGAAATAGTGGCCGTCCAGCGGCATGCGCGCCATCGGCTCGCCGTTGCGCAGCAGTACGAGGTCGCCGCCCGGTTCGCGGACCGGTTCGAAGCCGCCCGGCACTTCGACGGGCGTTCCGTCAAAAAGCCGCCAGGGCTTCCACCGCTCGTTGCGGATGCCGAACGCCACGTCGGGGCGGTAGAGTCCGATCACATCCGCGCCGAATCGTTCGAGCACCGGTCGTTCGATCTCGGCCAGCACCTGGTACATGTCGTAGACGCGGGTCGGAGACTGAATTCCCAGATGCTGCTTCAGCCGGTGGTACGTGGAAGCGGCAATGCCGGATTGCCGCGTGCCGCCGACGTCGATCGGTATGCGGTCCGGTTCCTGGTGGTTCAGGGCGCAAAGCACGCGCTGGCGTGAGTTCATCGGCCGACTCGCTTGGCAACGGCGCGAATGAAGTCGGGTCCGGTCCCGCAGCATCCGCCGACAAAATTGGCTCCGGCTTCGATCAGCTGTTCGATGGCTTCCGCGAACGCGTCCGCACCGGTGGCGTAGGTGACCACCCCGTCGTGATACTGCGGCAGGCCGGCGTTCGGTTTCATCCAGATCGGCAGTTGCGTTACCGCGCGCATCCTGCGGCAGATCGCGATGTAGCCTGCCGCGCCTTGTCCGCAGTTGGCTCCCACGACATCGGCGCCAGCCGCCTCGAGTTCCGCGGCAGCCTTCTCGACGGTCGTGCCCATCATGGTGCGATCGAGGTCCTTGCCGCTGTCGAAAACCAGACAGACGACGATCGGCAATCCGGTTGGTTTCGCGGCAGCCAGCGCGATCTTCGCCTCGGTCACGTCGGCCATGGTTTCGATCACAATCGCGTCGGCTCCGGCTTCAGCCAGGCTCCGGGCCTGCTCGCCGAAGACCTGCATCAGTTCGTCCTCGGTCGTCTGGCCCATGAAAATCATCTTTCCGGTCGGGCCCATCGAGGCAAACACGCGTGCCCGGCCATCGCAGGCGCGCCGCGAGATTTGCACGCCGGCGGCGTTGATTTCCTTCATCTTGCCGTCCAGGCCGTGGCCGGCGAGGGTCATTCGATTGGCCTGGAACGTGTTCGTCAGGACGATCTGGCTGCCGGCATCGATGTACGCCCGCGGCACCTCCTCCACGCGATCCGGATGAGTGAGGTTCCAGGCGTCGGGCGAAGCGCCCTGCTCCAGACCGCGCGCCTGCAATTGGGTTCCCCAGGCTCCGTCCGAGAGCACTGGGCCGTTCGAGAGCATTTGGGCAAGCAATGGATGCATGCTCGCAAGATCCCCGAGGTGAATGGTGCATTAAACCCGCCGCGCGGCATGCCGCGTACGCAATGCGAGAGCCGCAGCGATGAACACCGCGGCGCAGGCTAATGTGACCTACGGCCGAGGGCTTCGCAAGGGCCGATCCGCACGGCGGTTGATCCGCAGAGAACGATTCCGTTCCGCCGGTTCCGAACGGGCGATCAAGGCTTGTCGTCGGCGACGCCGTACTGCTTCAATTTTCGATAGAGCGTCTTGCGATCCAATCCGAGGACGCGCGAGGCGACCGACTTGTTGTCGCCGACGGTCTGAAGCACGTGCAGGATGTACCGGCGCTCGAGATCTTCGAGCGAGACAAGCTCCGTCGGATCATCTCCTCCCACGTACACCTGGGACCTGCGGTAGTCTCGGATCTTCTGCGGCAGGTCCTCGACGGCGATCTTGTCGTAACGCGTCAGCGCCACGGCGCGTTCCATGACGTTGCGAAGCTCGCGGACGTTTCCGGGCCAGGAATAGTCGAGCAGCCGCTCGGCCGTGTTTTCCGATATGCCCACGACGTTCTTGCCGCTCCGCTGGGCCAGTGTCGTCACGAAATGCTGCGCCAACAGCAGCACGTCGGTGCCTCGAGCTCGCAGCGGCGGCACCTCGATGGCGATGACGTTGATGCGAAAAAACAGGTCCTCGCGGAACCGTTTCTCCTCAACGGCGCCTTCCAGATCCCGGTTCGTTGCGGAGAGCAGGCGGACGTCGAAAGCCACCTCGCGGTCGCTGCCCACGGGGCGGAGTCTGCTTTCTTCGAGGGCCCTGAGCAGCTTGGGCTGCATGAGCAGCGGCATCTCGCCGATTTCGTCGAGAAACAGCGTTCCGCCCGTTGCTTCCAGAAAAAGGCCCTTGCGATCCGTGCGCGCGTCGGTGAAGGCGCCCCGTGCATGACCGAACAATTCGCTCTCCAATAGCGACTCGGGCACGGCCGAACAGTTGACCGCCACGAACGGATACTGCGCCCGCCGGCTCCGCTTGTGGATCGAGCGCGCGACGAGTTCCTTGCCGGTTCCGCTTTCGCCCATGATCAGGATCGACGACTCGGAATCCGCGATCCGCTCGAGCTGATCGTACAGGTCATGCATCGCCGCGCTCTGGCCGATCATCTCGCCGAACCGGCTGCTGCGTCCCACGGCCTCGCGCAGAACCTTGACCTGCTCCTGCAGATGGTGCTGCCTGACGGCGCGTTCCAGCGTGAGCGCGAGCATGTCCATTTCGATCGGCTTGGTGATGAAGTCGTAGGCGCCGGCGCGGATGGATGCTACCGCGGTTTCCAGGCTGCCGAAGGCCGTCATCACTACCACGGGTATGTCCGGCCGATTCACCGCGACCTGCTCGCAAAGCTGCAGCCCGTTGGTTCCGGGCATGCGGACGTCGGTCAGCACCACGTCGAAAGGCTCTTCCTTGATCGCGCGGAGCGCTTCGGTGGCCGAGGTGAACCAAGACGAGGCGAACCCCCGGATCCGCAGGTCCGTCTGAATCAACTCGCACATGCTGCGCTCGTCGTCGACAATCAGGACTTTGCCCGGCATTGATCTAAGGCTCCTGCGGAAGATAAACGGTGAAGCGGCTTCCCCGCCCGACCCGGCTTTCGACATCGATCCAGCCGCCATGATCATCGACGATTCCGTAGGCGATCGACAGGCCCAGCCCCGTGCCTTCGCCGACGTCCTTGGTCGTGAAGAACGGTTCGAAGATCTGCTCGAGGTGTTCCGGCGAGATTCCCGCGCCTTCGTCCGCAATTGAGATCGCGAGATAGTCCCGTTCCGGACCGCTTGCGGAACCGCGGCTGCTCCGGTGCCGCGTCTCGGCCGTAACATCGACACGTCCGCCGAGCGGCATGGATTGAATTGCGTTGACGAGGATGTTCGTCAGCACCTGCTGGATCTGGGCCTGATCCACGTCGACGAGAAGCGGTTGCGGTCCGGCGGTCCATTCCATCGTCACCTGCTTCTTCTCCGCCAGGGGACGCAGCAGTTCCAGCGTCCGGGCAATCAGGTCCCGGGCGTCCGTGTTCACCCGCCGCACGCTTCGCTGGCGGGCAAAGTCCAGCAGTTGCCGGATGATCCCCGTAATCCGGTCGGCTTCGCTCTTGATGGCGTAAGCGCTGGCCTGCAGTTCTTCGGGAGTCAATTTGCCGGAGGCGATCAGCGCAGCCCGGCCCGACACGACGTTCAAGGGCGTTCCCATCTCGTGCGCGATGCCGGCTGCCAGCCGCCCGACGGTCTTCAGCCGGTCGGCATGCCGCAACTGTTCCAGCGCGGCAAGACGCTGGGCCGTTTCGGCGCGGATCTGATCCTGCTGGCTTGCGAGCTGGTCGCACATCTGATTCAGCGCGCCGGCCAGTTCACTCATTTCATCGCGTCCCTTGACTCGCAGCGGTTGCGAGAAGTCGCCTCGGCCTGCCCGCCGTGTCTTGTCGATCAGTCCCTCGAGCGGACGCGCAATCCAGCGAACGCCCGCGAAGTAGACCATGCCCAGCGCGACAGCCGCCATCATGCCGATCGACGTCAGCGCGGACACGATCGTGTCGCGAGTCTGTTCCTCGAGCGATTTGAGCGACCGCGTAAACTCCAGCGCGCCCTGACGCGTCTCGTCGACGAGGACCGGGCAGTAAACATGCAACTGCTGCTCGCCGGACTCGTCACGCGTCAGGAGCCACTCCGTGCCGCCGCGACTCCCCGATTGCCCGTCTCCCGACTGTCCGCTCGCCGTTTCAAAGCCGTAGCTTCGCTCCTTCGGCAGGGTCGATGCCCAAACCCATCGCACTTCCAGCTGACTGTCGTGCGGAGCGAGCCGGTCGATTGCGTCCATCAATCCGTCCAGGCCCTGATCGCGCCACGCGGCAACGAGCTGCTCATCCATCTTCTGGGTCGTGCGCATGGCCAGCTCACGCTCGCGGCGAGTGAACCGGTCGTAGGCCCTCTGAACTGTGAAGTAACTTGCCACGGCCGTCATCGACATGACTGCCAGCAGGAACACCAGCATCAACTTGGCGGCGAGTTTCATTGCTTCAGTACCCCATCGATCCGCGCCGACCGCGACCCGATCCTACCTGTGGCATTTTGCCACGGCGCGGCGGAACGCCTCGGCCGCTCAGACTGTGAGAACTCGGGCAGGCCCGTGCCGCCCCGCTTGCGGCAGCGGAGCGGCCTATCTCCTGGACTTACCTGCGAATCTCGTGCCTCGGCACACCTTGTGCTGCCTACTGCAGTATTGTCGGTGCAATTCAGCGTAACAATTCCTCGGACATCAAGTCTCGACACGTCCGATCCTCTCAAGCCTGGCTGCTCCTTGCAGCGGCATCCGCTGTCGCGGGTTCGCTGGAAGGGGTCCTCTCGAACGGGGACACAAGGGGCGGCCAGCTTCCATATTCGACGGATCACATGGAGGTACCAGTGACCCATTCAGCAAGAGCGGCCCAAACAGAAGCCATGCCCAAAACAGCGGGCAAGGCGAAGCTCCCGGCGAACTTCTCGGACGGCGAACGGATTCAGGATCCGGTACATGTCTACCTCCGACAGATCGGCCGGAATCAGCTGCTGGGAGTGACGGAGGAGCGAGCGCTCGCCGGGCGTGTTGCCCGCGCGCAGGCAGCTTTCCACACGCTGCTCTTGAATCACGATCTGGTTCTGCGCCACGCTCTTGCGCTGGTTGAAAAAATCGCATCGGGACGCCTGCGACTGGATCGCACGCTGGATGTGGCCACCACGGATCGCGCCGGGCGCCATCGCCTGACCCAGCTGATCTCGCTGCACCTGCCGACTTTTCGACATCTCATGCAGGCGAATGATCACGCGATCCGCAGCGGCGCTGATCCGCACGAGCGGCAGCTTCGACGCCGCCGGCACAAATGCGTTCGTCTGGCGATGGAGTTGCGGCTGCGCGCGGAATTGCTCGAAAAAGCCTTCCAACGGCTGCGATCGCTTGCCCGACAAGAAGCGGAACCGGCATCGGCATCCGAATTGACACCCGAATCGAATTGCAGGGCGGCGGATCTCGGCGAGTCGGGCGAGGCATATTGCGGCAGTGAGGCGGATCGCCGCAGGTTGTGCCGGTTCGTGAAGCGACTTGAAAGTCGCCGGTCTGCCGCACGCGACGCCCAGCGGGAACTGGCTGCGGCCAACCTGCGGCTGGTCGTCTCGATTGCGAAACGGTTCGCACGCCGCGGATTCAGCCTCCAGGATGCGATTCAGGAGGGTAACCGGGGATTGATGCGGGCCGCCGAGAAGTTCGATTACACGCGCGGCCTCAAGTTCTCGACGTATGCCACCTGGTGGATCCGGCAGGCCATCCTGCGTGCCCTGCCGAACGTGGGGCATGCCGTGGAAATTCCCGAGCATTTCTCGGCGTCGGCCAATCGCATCCGCCGCACGCAGGAACAACTGTGGCAGCAGAACGAGCGTTCCCCCACGGCGGATGACGTAGCCGGCGCGCTGAGCATACGCCGTGAAGATGCCCGGCGGATGGTGGCCTTGCTTCAGGAGGCCCGTTCACTCGATCAGCCCGTGGGGACCGACGGTAACCAGACACTGGCCGATGTGCTCCCGGCGCGCGAATCGCACGATCCGATTCACCGGCTGCACCAGGAGGAACTGAAACGCCGCGTCAGACATATGCTCCGCCGCCTTACGCCCCGCGAAGTCCAACTCGTGAAGCTGCGTTTTGGTCTGGATGACGGCCGCGCACGGTCCTTGCGCGAACTTGCGGATGAGTTCCAGATCAGCCGCGAACGTGCCCGACAGATCGAGGCGATCGCACTGCAGAAAATGACCGGACCGTGAAATCAGAAGTCAATGGCACGCGGCGTGCATACAGTCAGCACGCGGAACGAGCAGGGGTAGAGTGCAAAACAGCCTGAAAATCGAAAGGAAGCATAACAGTGAGCAACGAAATGAAGAGCGAAACGATTTACGGTCCTGACGAGGCGCGCGGCACCGTGCAGCGCGCGGGGCATTTTTCCTCAAATGAAAACGGTCATCCGAATGAAAGGAATGCGAAGATGAAGAATCGAAAATTGTGGTCCGTTCTGGCGACGGGTGTCGCCGTAGCAGTTGCTGCAGTTGGCGTTGCCGCTGCGTACCCGAGCAATCACACAGACGCGGATTCGTCGGCGGGCAAGTCGCCTGCGGCAGCGAAGCCTTCCATGCCGCAGATCAGTCCGCAGGAGGCTCAGCGTGCGATTGCGTCCGCCAAGGACCTGTCCACCGCGTTTCGAGTCGCTGCCGATCGCGTGTTGCCTTCGGTGGTTGCGATCGAGAACAGGCCTGAAGTCACGACCGCGGCCCATCCGCGACGGGGTGGCGGCGAGCGGGACCCGTTCAACGGCCAGAATCCTTTCGAGGGAACGCCGTTCGGGGATCTGTTCCGCAACATGCCTCGCGGCGGCCAGGGATTCAATTTTGGTGAACCGCCGAGCCCGCACGGAGCGTACGGCATGGGGTCGGGCGTGATCATCGACTCCTCGGGTGTGATTCTCACCAACAATCATGTCGTCAAGGGCGGAGGAAAAGTCACCGTGCGGTTGTACGACGGCCGCGAGTTCACCGCGTCATCCGTTGCCACGGATCCTCGCACCGACATCGCGATCGTAAAGATCGACGGCGCGAAAGACCTTGTGGCGGCGAAGATGGGGGACAGTGAATCGGTCGCCGTTGGTGATTGGGTACTGGCACTGGGCCAGCCGTTCGGACTCGAGAGCACAGTAACCGCAGGTATCGTCAGCGCGATGCATCGTGGCATCGGCATCACCGAACGCGAGAACTTCCTGCAGACGGACGCTGCCATCAACCCGGGCAACAGCGGTGGTCCGCTGGTGAATCTGGATGGTGAGGTCATCGGGATCAACACGGCCATCTCGTCGCGAAGCGGCGGCAACGATGGCGTCGGGTTCGCGGTTCCGATCAGCCTGGCCAAGTGGGTTGCCGGCCAGTTGTCCAAGGGCGGCACGGTTCAGCGTGCTTATCTCGGAGTGGGCATCCAGCCGATGAACGCGGCGCTGGCTCAGCAGTTCAACCTGAAGCCGCGGGAAGGCGTGGTTGTCACGGAAGTGTTTCCGGATACCCCGGCCGCGAAGGCCGGCCTGAAGACCGGTGACGTGATCCTCTCCTACGCAGGAGAAAAGGTCGCAAACCCGCAGGAACTGCAACTCGCCGTGGAACGGTCCGAAATCGGCAAGTCCTATGAAGTGGTCGTAAACCGAGACGGCAAGAACGTCGAACTGTCGTTCCAGCCTGCCAAGCAGCCCGGCAATTACGGGATGGCCGGCTCGTCCACTTCGGATCAGGAACAGAACGGGCAGGAGTCGGGCTTCAACGCTCTGGGAATGGAAGTGGGTGACCTGAACGCCAGCGTGGCGGAGCAACTCGGCCTGAAGGAGACCAAAGGGGTCGTGATTACCAACGTCGAGCCGGACAGTGCGGCCGACCGTGCCGGCCTGGAAAGCGGTATGGTGATCAGCCAGGTAAACCGCAAGCCGGTGACCTCGGTTGACGAGTTCAAGGCAGCCGTTCAAGGCAAGAAGTCGGGTGAGAGCATTCTCCTCCTGGTCCGGACTGCACAAGGTTCGCGATTCGTGGTCCTGAATTCCTGATACGCACCTGCAATCCGGATACGGGCACACGGAATTGCGTTTCACAGTCGTTTACAAGGCCCGCTCAATTTGAGCGGGCCTTGGCCATTTCTTGGGGGTGCTCCGCATACGCATGCTGTACACGCTCGGCGCTTGCTTCCATTAGTAACCGTTCACGGGGTGGGCCCACGTAGCCGCGTCTCGGAGAGACGCGGCTACGTGGTTCGCCACTATCGAAAACCGGCCCACCCCGTGAAAGGTTACCTTCCATTACACGCCGGCGGCCAAATCGGACGCGGAAGTTAAGGTCTAAGTGAGGACTAATTAATGCGGGCCGGAGCGAGTCCGTCCCGGTCGGCGTCCTGCACGACCACCGATCACCCGCTTAATTGACGCGAACTGACTACTGGGGTAGACTGCGTCGAGTGGGGCGAATAATCACGACTGTATTTGTGGGGTTACTGCCATGTTGCTCGGACAATTGTTTTCGCAACGAGTCGGCTATGCGATTCATGCACTTTGCTACATGGCCCGTACCTCCCCCCGACAGGCGATGATTACCGTGCCCGAATTATCGGAATGGATGCGGAGCGCATGGCCCGGATCGTCGGAAACCTACCTTGCCAACGTGATTCGGCGTCTGGTGAGAGGCGGCATTCTGATCAGTCAGCGCGGGATTTCCGGCGGGTACTGCTTTGCGCGCGCTCCCGAAGAAATCACTCTGCGGGATGTCGTGGCGCTATTGGAGGGAGTCTCGTTCGCGCGATGTGCTTTGACACCTTCCGGAAAGTGCTCGGTGCAGGAGAAGTGCACCAATTTCGGCCTGCTGTGCGATTTGCAGCAGCGCTACGCGGGGCTGTTGTCGAGCGTGACGATCGCCAATCTGGCTCGCGACATGGCCGTTTCGATTCCGGCACAGAATTTCGCCGTGCCGGCTGCCAGTTCGGCCGCCGTATCGTCCTGAACTTCCGGCCGGCGAGACGATAGCGGTCGGGGACATGATCGTCAGGCGGGGACCGCGAGCCGCGCCAGCTTCTGCTCGTCGATGTCGACTCCGATGCCGGGGCCCGCCGGCGGCGTGGCCACCGCGCGTTCAATATCGAGTCGCCTGGCGAGAATGTCGCCATCCAGAAACTGGGGGCCGTTCAGCGCTGCGGGCTTTGTCAGGCCGAATGCGCTATAGAGTCCGAGGGACGCAGCCAGCGCGATATCGGGGTCCGACAGGCCGCTTCCCAGCCACATCAGCCCCCGGTCTTCGATCATTTCGATCTGTTGTCGTGCCGCGAACAGCCCGCCGGTGCGGGATGGTTTCATCGCGATCCCGTCCAGCATGTCCAATCTGATGAACTCGTCGAGTTCCACCGGAGAGACGATTCCTTCGTCCATGAGAATTGGCAACGCGCCCAGCTTCTTGAGTCGCTGGTAGCCGTGGAGCCGGTTGGGCCGCAATGGGGACTCCAGCACATCGACGCCGGCGTCCGCCAATCGGGGCGCCACCTCCAGAGCAACGTCGACATCGTAACCGCAGTTTGCGTCCGCCCAGAGAAAGCCCTCGGGCGCCCGCCGCTTGACCAGGCGGGCAAGTTCCACATCCAGCGCGGTGTCCGGCGCCACCTTGATGTTGAAGTTGCGGTAGCCTCGCTGCCATCCTGTGTCGATCACGGCCTCGGCGTCTGCGAGCGATTTTGCGTTGACGGTCCAACTGAGCGCAACGGGCCCGCCCGGTTTTCGGTGGCAGATTTCTGCGATCGACTTGCCGGTCAGCTTGCCGTAGAGATCGTGCAGTGCGAGGTCCAGCCCGGCGCGTGCGATGGGCATCGCCGTGGAGAAACTGCGCCCCAGGGCGCCGTCAAGGACCGCTTGTGCGCCTTCGAGGTCGAGCGCATCGGCGCCGCGGAGGACCGGGGCGAGGTAGTGCCGCAGCACGGCCATGGCGGATTCCAGGCTCTCCTCGCTCCAGCGAAACGAGGGGACGCTTTGCCCCCATCCCACCATGCCGTTCTCCGCCGTGAGTCGGACCACGACGGCCGGGCGACCCAGCCGGCCGCTCGGCCCCTCAAAGAACTTGAAATATCCCAGCGTCGGGTATTCGATGGGAAAGAGGTCGATCTGTTCGATCTTCACGCGTCGCTCCGTATTTCGATTTGCGGGCGGGTTTGGTCGTGATCGTAGAATCACGGCGCGGAAAGTGTCAACGATGTGGACGGGAGCCGGTCCCCGCAAATCGCGATTTCTTCACGCCAGCGGGCTCAGTTCAATAGCCATCGTGCCGGCCCCATGGGGCGAAATAGGCAGCGGTCGGGCGACACAGTGTGCAAGAAACGCATGTCACGCATGGGGCATGTGTCGTTGCCAATGATTAGAATGAGCCGGCGGCTCGCGGGATGCTGAGGAACGCAAAATCGCATGACCGCGGGTATCGGCGGCGCTTTGTGGCACTAACCGTCAGAACGATGGTTTTTCGCACAAAGTCCAGCGACCAACGGGAGCGGGTTATTCGCCCGGTGCGGCAGCACCGCTTTGGCTGGCGGTCGTGCCGCCCTGTGTAATCCGCCAGGCAGGAGAACTGCATTGGACGGGACGTTCATACTGATCGTGGCCTTCGTCGCGATACTCGTCGCGCTGCTGCCAATCTGCGCGATCGTCCTGTCGATCGTAGCTCTGTCGCGATCGTCCCGTGTCGCCATGCTGGAGAGGCGGATTGCGGAATTGGAATCTCGGGGTTCGGAACCTCCGGCCGATACGGTTCCGCCGGTTGTTGTGGAACCCGGGGAGATTTGTGTCGCGGAAGTGATCGAGGCGGTACCCGTTATTCAACCTGCGGCAGCGGAACGAGAGCCGATCCAGTGGGAGATGTTCATCGGCCAGAAAGCCCTCGGTTGGATTGCCGTCGTACTGGGGATTTTCACGGCATCGTTCTTTCTTCGGTACGCTTACGAGAACAACTGGATCGGCCCGCAGGGACGCGTCGCGATCGGGGAGCTGATCGGGCTCGTTCTGGCCTGTGCGGGGTTGAATTATCATCGCCGAGGCTGGCGGCTGTTTGCCCGGATGCTGACCGCATGCGGCATCGTTGTTCTTTACCTGTCCACTTACAGCGATTTCGGCTTTTATCACCTGTTGCCCCAGACACAGGCGGGCGGGTTCATGGCGGCGATCGTGGCGCTCTCGCTGATCGCCGCGGTGCTTTATGATTCGGCCGCGATCGCTTTTGTGAGCATTGTGGGCGGTTTTCTTTCGCCGGTGCTCCTGTCCACGGACCACGACTCTTACCAGGCGTTTTTCACTTACCTGGCGACCTTGAATCTGGGCGTGGCTCTGGTGGTTCTTGCGCGTGGCTGGCCCGGGTTCGGGAGCATGTCGCTCGCCTTCACGCAGATCCTCTTCTGGTCCTGGTATGCGGGGAACTATCACCCGGAGAAGCGCGCGTGGGCCATCGGCTTTCAAACCGTGGTCTACCTGTTGTACTTGAGCCAGGATCTGGGCGTGCAACTGCGGCGCGCATCGGGCGTGCGCTGGGAAAGCGCTGCCCGCATGATTGCGGCGGCCATCTGCTGGTTCGCGGCTTTCTTCATCATCCTGAAGCCCGAATATCGGCCCTGGATGGGTTCGTCGGCGCTGGTGATGGCCGCCGTGTACGCGTTGATCGCCGGCCGGCTGCTGCGTTTCCGCGGCATCTACACGGTGGAGCTGCTGACCGCCGTATCGCTCTCTGTCGGCTTCACCGCTCTGGCGATTCCGCTGGAGGCCGGGTCGCGCTGGATCGCGCTGGGTTGGGGCGCATGCGCGGCTTGCCTCGGCTGGCTGTCCGTCCGGGTTGCGGCGATGCCGCTGCGCGTGATTGCATCCGTGTTGGCCGCAATGAGCCTCGGCCGTCTGTTGTTCATCGATCTCGGCTCGTATCCCTCGGACGAGGTCATGCCGATCTTGAATTCGGTGGCCCTCCCGTCGCTCGGCGCTGCGTCGTGTCTGCTTGTGGCGATCGCCGCATCCATGCCGCTGCGCAAGAAACAGGACACTTTGCAGAGTGCTCTGATCGGGACGGAAGCGATCGTTGCGATTTGTACGTTGTGCGTGGTGCTGTCGGTCGATATCTACCACTACTTCGATATGCTCGCGGACCTGGCCGTCGACAGTTCCGTGGATTGGGAACGGATCGGCCGGATGTCGGTTTCGGTGTTGTGGACTCTGTATGCATCGACGCTGTTGACGATCGGCTTCAAATGGCGACTGCCGGGCCTGCGGTGGCTGGCGATCGGGTTCTTCGGGCTGACCATTTTCAAAGTGTTCGTGTTCGACATGGCCGGCTTGAATCAGCTGTACCGGATCGTCGCGTTCCTGGTGCTGGCCGTGTTTCTGGGATTGGCAGCGCGTGTCTATCAGCGGCTGGGCAGGCAGGCAGGTCGCGCGGGGAACGGGGAGGCGAGTAGCGATGCCGGACCTTAAACGTATTTTCATCCTGATCGGACTGTTGGTCGTGTCGAATGTCGCCCCGGGGGGCGAGGTTCCGGCCGCCGGAACGGCGGAGCGGGAATCGGTCGCCAACTGGCCCTGCTATGTCGAACTGACTCCGCCTGCGAAGGCCACCGGGCCACTCGTCGATTTTGTGCTTCCTCCAGCCGTGTTCGACAGGGCGAGGATGGACCTCCAAGACTTGAGACTGTATCTCGCCGACGGGCGCGAATCACCGTATGCCCTGCGGGTGCGCGTGGAAAAGGACGCGAGAGAGCCATTTCCGGCAAAGCAATACAACGTCACCGAGGGGCGTGACGGGTCGAGCGAAGTGACGTTGGATCTGGAACGATCGGACGTAGAACACAATGAAGTGGACGTTCATGTTTCCGGCGGCGAATATCGGCGGCTGGCGGAACTTGAAGGCAGCGACGATGGGAAAACATGGCAGCCGGTGCAGAAACAGACGCTGGTCTGCTTTGAGCGGGGCAAGCAGAAGCTGCGCGACGACTCGATCTCCTACCCGCCGAGCCGCTATCGATACCTGCGGCTGCGCGTGTTTCGCGATCCGCTGGCGGACAAGGCCAGCGTAACGATCGAAAGCGTTTCGGTGCTGCGCCGCGTGGAGTTGCCGGGTGAGCGGGTGCGGTTGTCGGCAAAGCTCGAGGAGCGTAAAGCTGTTCGAACGAGAACCGGGCCGGGATCTGCGTGGATTCTGGACCTGGGCGGGGACCAGACTCCCGTGGATCAGTTGGAGATCGACGTCGCTGATCCGGATTTTGTGCGCGACTACACGGTCGAAGCCGGCGGGCTTCCCGATTCGAGACAGCGTTTTTCGGCGATTGCCAGCGGTGTGCTGCGCCGCAGGGCCGGCGAGCAGATTGCGCCGCTGAAGATCGAGTTCAACGAGACTCGCGCGGCGCGGTTGCGGCTGCTGGTCACCGACAACCGCAACGCTGAACTTACGATCCGTGGAGTCACTTTCCTGGCGCCCGTTCGCCAGGTGGTCTGTGCGAAGCCCGCTTCGTCCCAGCCGCTGCGGCTGTATTTCGGCAACCCGAAGGCCGGCCCGACCGCCTATGATTTCGCGCGCAATCTGCCTGAGCGGCTGAACCCCGAGCCTGCGCGGGGGCAGGTCGGTCCGCGGCTGGATAATCCTGATTTCGTTCCCGAACCGCTCCCGTTCAGCGAACGGTGGCCGGCACTCATTTACGCGGTGCTTGCCGCAGTCATCCTCGTGCTGGGTATCATACTGATCCGTCTGTCGCGGGCTGCGATCAACACGCACGACCGAATGGCGGCCGAAGCGTAGCTGGATCAGGTTGTTCCCGCGCGAAACGAAAAATCCAGTTGCACACAGCCGAATCGGGTATTAGCTGAAAATGGATCGGGATCTCATCCAGGACGCCCTTGGGCCGCTGCGGATGTCGGCTCCGGAACTGGAGTCTTTTGCTTCGTCGCTGACGGCATTGCCTCGACCGGCGATTCGGCTTCGTCCCGGCTTGGAACCGGACAGCCTGCCCTTTCCCGCGCAGCGTGTGGAGTGGCATGAACGCGGGTGTTTTGTTTCCGAACAGGTCCGTCCGGCCGCGTTCGTTCACTACGGAGCCGGCGACTATTTCATTCAGGATGCAAGTTCGCTGCTGGCGATTGCCGCCCTCGACGCGCGGGGCGGTGAGTCCATCTGCGATCTTTGCGCCGCGCCGGGCGGCAAATCCACCGCGATACTCGACGCGCTGGAGGCGGGAGGATGGCTGCTGGCCAACGAGGCCGTTCATTCACGGGTCGCTCTGCTCCGATATCAGCTTGCCCGATACGGCGTGCCTCGCTTCGGGCTGTCCAATCGGGATCCCGATACTCTTGCGGATCGATGTGAAGAAGCGTTCGATGCCGTTCTGGTGGATGCTCCGTGCAGCGGCCAGTCGCTGCTGGGACGCGGCAAGCAGACGGAATCGTCGTTCCTTCCCGCGACGATCTCGCACTGCGCCGCCAGGCAGTCGCGGATTCTGGAGGCAGCCGGCCGACTCGTGCGACCCGGCGGCCGAATGGTCTACTCAACCTGCACGTTTGCTTATCTGGAAAACGAGTCGCGAGTGGAGGAGTTCCTTTCGCTGCACAGCGACTGGGAAATCGCGCCGCAACCGCGACTGGAAGCCTGGACGTCGTCGAGTCTAAACGGCTGTTACCGTCTGTGGCCCCATCGTGATGGATGCGGCGGCGCGTTCGCCGCAGTCCTGCGGAAGCGGGCGCCCGCCGGCGCGGATGAGGTGCTCCGCGCTGCGGATGCTTCTCATGCAAAGCCGTTGGCCGGCATGCCTCCCTGGTTGTCGTCGGCACTGGCGGAATGGGGCGAACTGGGTGCGTGTGCGGTTCGCTGCGAGCGCGACCGATGTTTCGCCTGGCCGGAAGTTCCGCCGGCTGAATTCGGCGAATCAGTCGAGGGGCCGGAGATTGCGTTCTTGAAGGGAAGCACGTGGTTTCCTGCCCATTCGCTGGCCGTGCGCCGCGACTCGCGCTGGTCCGCCGCTGGGACTGCGGTTCTCGACGACGTTCAGGCCGCTGCATACCTGCGAGGAGAGGTCGTGCCGCTGGCGTCGCGTGGCTGGGCTGTTGCCGTTTGGCGGGGACGGCCGCTGGGCTGGCTCAAGGCGGACGGTCGTCAGGGAAAGAACCACCTGCCCAAGCCGGCTCGGCTCGTCGGTCGCCTCACGGTTTAGTGTCAGGCGATACGAAATCCAAAGTCATCTCGTTGGTGCCGGCTTTGATATCGAATTGGATCTTCCCGCCGTCAATGCGTTTTGCCTGGTCGATCGTGGGACGCGGCTCGACGGAGCCGAGATCCCAGACTTCGACGCGATTCACGCCGAGGGCCGCGCCGCGTGCGGCGGGAATATCGAATTGGCCGTTGGAGATCATGGCAAACGCAACCGGCGCGGAGCCGGAGGTGTCGGCGGCGAAATTGATCATTCCCCACCGCAGCGGTTTGTTATTCAAGCGCACGGAGCCTTTGACCGCGGCCCGCGGCCTTGCGGAAAGGAAGCCGGAAGCCTGCAGCCAGTCTCGCAGCCGCTCTTTCCATGTTCCGGTGATCGGATCGCCGGGCGAGAGGCCGATGCCGTGGGGGCCGATCTGGTAAACATGCAATTCCGCGGGAACGTGGAACTTGCGGCATGCCTCGTAGAAAGCCAGGCTGTTTTCCACGGGAACGCCCGCATCCTCGGTCGTGTGAAACAGAAATACGGGGGGCGTCTTTTCCGTGACCTGCGTTTCGTTGGACAGCGATGCGACCAGATTCGGGTCGGGGTTGTCGCCGAGGAGATTGCGCCGCGAGCCGCCGTGGGAATAGGATGCCTGGAGACTGATAACCGGGTAGCAGAGAACGGCAAAGTCCGGCCGCGAACCGGCGCGGCTGACCGGATCGGCGCTGTTGGGGTCTCCGTCGTCGAAGTGCGTGGCGGCTGTCGAGGCGAGGTGACCACCGGCCGAGAATCCCAGAATGCCGATTCGATTCGCGGCGACGCCGAGCTTCTCGGCATTGGCTCGGACGTAGCGAATCGCCCGCTGGGCATCCTCCAGGGGGGCCGGATGGTGGTATCGGGGGCCGAGGCGGTACTTGAGGACGAATCCGGCGACTCCGACGCTGTTCAGCCAGGTCGCGACCTGCTGGCCTTCGTGGTCCGTGGCAAGTGCTCCGTAGCCGCCGCCGGGACAAACCACGATGCCGGCCCCTGTCGCCCGTTCCGGCGAGGGAAGGTAGAGCCTCAGCTCGGGACGATCCGGGTCCTCCTTGCCCACCGCTCCGGGGGCTCCGTCGGGCCACAGGACAACCGTTGCCGGCTCAGCCGCTGAAATCGATGCAGTCACTGCCATGGCGATCCCCCACGGGAGCAGCGTGACGGCAGACAGCAGTGTGAAGCGAGTCCTCATGGCGTCTGCTTCCTGAGAATTCTGTGGAGAGCCGTCAATAGTCGGTTCGGCGCGACAGCGATTGTACTCACCGTCAGGGTCTGACGCGACAGTTTTCGGGCTGGGTAATTTTCAGGCTGGTCAGTCAACAGGCCGGGCAGAAAAGTGCTGTAAAGGGCGGTGATTGCGAGCCGATTGCGTTGTAGACGGACAGTAGTGGCCCGGAGGGGGGCAAGTGGGCGGGCGGTTGTGGTCCTCGGAGGCGACGAAGCGGCGGTTTGGGTGAGAATATCTGGTATCGCGGAGGCAAGCGACTGGCTCGGCGGCAA
>CAIPEB010000267.1 GCA_903863885.1 uncultured Planctomycetaceae bacterium
GAACGTTCCTCAGAATGTGAAACTTCCGTTGCTGCAGTCGCGCGCGGATGCTCAGACGATCGTGTTGCAGAACGTGTTGAATCTGTTGCCCGCCGAAAACGTGGCGATCGAGTCGGTCGATGATTCCTGGACAGTGCAGACGAGCGGGCTGAATTCAGCCGAGGGGGGGGCCGCTCCGTACGTTGCCGAAGGTCCGCACGCCGCGGTGTCGCTCAATGCGACGCTCGTGCCGCCCCGCCGCCGTCAGACGACTGTCGTCGAGAAAGTCTGGCTGCAGGTCTGGCTGGCTCGGAACGAGCGGCGCGACCGTGCCGTGTTTCTACTGGACACCAGCCAGGAGCAATTGGAGTTCAATCTGCCTCCGCGAGCCTTGGCCGACGGTTTGGAAGTGTGGGTTGCGGGAAGCCCCATGAAAGACGTGGTTGTTCAGGGCAATCGCGCGGTGAGGGTTCCGCTGGCAAAACACTACCGCGAACGGAAGCTCACGGTTGAGCTGTTCTACTGGTTCAAGACGATCGACCCGCTGGTCGCGCGTCTGACGGTCGAGCCGCCGACGGTGACGACTGCGGATCGGCCCGATCGCTGTTATTGGCAACTCGTGCTGCCCGCCAGCGAATATCTGCTTTGGTCGCCCGAGCAATTGTCCACTGAGACGATTTGGCGATGGCACGGAGCCGGTTGGGGGCGGGAGCCGAACCTGAAGCAATCGGAACTGGAGGACAGCCTGGCTGCCTCGCATCAGCCGCCGCTGCCCGTCGCATCGAACCAGTACCTGTTCAGTTCGCTGGGCACGATGTCGCCGTGCGTTTTTGTCAGTGCCAAGCGGCAGGTCGTGCTCTTGTCTCTGTCGGGCACCGTGCTGGTTGCGGGGTTGCTGCTCCTGTATTTTCCCTCGTTGCGTCATCCGGGACTGTGGCTCGTGGCCGCCGTGATTCTTGTGACAGCCGGGCTTCTCTATCCGGATCTTGCGCTGCTTGCGAGTCAAGCCGCTGTGCTGGGTGCGGCTCTGGTGCCGTTGGCGAGGTTGATGCGCTGGATATTCTCGCGGCGCCGAGTCGTCTCGGGCGAAGTGCGTCCATCCTTGGCGAGCAGGTCGGATTCCCGGATCAGCGATGTTTCGGCTCGTCCGAGCGAGGGAAGCTCCCGCACCGGAACCGCGCCCCATTTCCGTGTGCCCGTCGAGTCGCAGACATGACCGCACGTGCCGCCCTGTCATTGTTTTCGGCGATGCGTCGCCTTGGCCGGCGTCGCGGAGCGGCGTGGTCTCCAGTGAAACAGTTCGGAATCGGGCTGTCTGCGGTGGCGGTGTTGTTCTCAGCCGTACTGCAGGCGCAGCCGGCTGACAGCCCCGGCACATCTCCCTCGCTGCGCTTTCGGCAGGTACTGGTGCCTGAATCCGAGATTCCCAAGCAAGTGCAGCAAGGGCTCATGCCGCTGCGTCGGGAACGCTTTGACGAGATCATCGGGCAGATCAATCGCCGCGTGGCCGGCAGCACCGGTCCGGGAGAGTTGCGCACGGTGCGTGGCGAATATCAGGCGAGCCTCGGTGCCGACGGCGTGCTGGTTGGCCAGGGGAAGCTCGATCTCGTGCATGGCGGAGAGGTTGCCGAGGCGCTTGTATTGGCCCCCTGCAATCTGGCATTGACGCGGGCTCAGTGGGTGGGCGATGCGGCTGCTTCGGCGACGTTGGGGACGGACGTGTCGGGGCGCACGGTAGTCATTGTGGATCGTAACGGGACGCTGCAATTCGACTGGTCGCTCGCATCGCTCGTTTCCGGGAAGGGCCAGTTGCGGTTTGCCGTCGAGTTGCCGGCCTCGCCGCGGAACGAAATGACGCTTGACCTGCCGCTCGAGTGGATTGCCGAATCGAGTGCCGGGTTGCTCACGCCGCTTGACGCACCGGCCGAGAAGGCTGATGCATCTCCCGGGGCGCGAACGCACGCGACCCGCAAATGGCTGTGGCAATTGGGCGGGATTCAATCGGCCGAATTGCGGCTGGTTTCCGACGCGTCCAGCGTGCGATCGCTGCAGGTTGTGCTCGCGCGTCAAGACAGTCATTACCGCTTTACAAACGCCGGACTGGAATACCAGTCGGACATCCGGCTGGATGTGCACCACCGGCCGCTGAAGTGGCTTGCGCTGGATCTTGATCCGCCTTTGACGGTGGTGAACGCGCGTTTGGGTGACCGCCAGCTATCGATCCGGTCGGATCCCTCGGCGGCTTCAGGGACGAGATTGCGAGTCGACTTTCCCGACGAGTTGGAAGGTGTCTCGCGCGAGCTGGCGATAACTGCCTTTGCGCCGCTGGTGACCGACACGGCCTGGCGGCTTCCTTCGGTTCGTCCTGTGGGCGTGGTCTGGCAGCAGGGTACCGCGACACTCGAAGTGCCGGGTTCACTCGTGCTCAAGCGAATCGTGCCGGGCGATGCCGTGGAGACCGCGGTCGGTGCACTGCCGCCCGCGCGCGGCGGAGAATCCCGCAGTTTGCTGCTGTACAAGCCGGACGCGGCGATCGACGTGACGCTCAGCCTGGCGCCGGCAAGGATCGCGTTGATGACGGGAACGACGTTGCATTTGAGTCCGGCGCTAATGACGGGCCAGCTGCGCGCCAATGTCTCGGGAGCAGAAGGGGGACTCTTCGCGCTGGAGGCCCAGGTCCGGAACGGTTGGATCGTCGATCGAGTCGAGGCGGTTCCGGCCGATGCACTGGAGCCCATTGCTCCTTGGATCCTGAGAGATCGCAAGCTGCGCGTTCGCTTGCGGGCGGGCATCAGCACTTCGCGCCCCCTGCAGTTGCTCGTCTATGCTCATCGCCGGGTATCGAATCTGCCGCTGGCGGGCGGCGAGTTCCGCATGTTGAGTTTTGAGAACGTGCAGCGCGAGCGGAGCTTGATGTGCGTCTGTCCCGATGCACCCTATCACCTGCTGGTTTCCCGCAACGCGGATGTCGCGCGATTGCGGGCGGACGAACTTTCTGCGGAGGATCGCTCGCTCGTCGATGTGTCCGAGGGATCGCTGGCCTATGAGGACCGCGGCACGGCGCAGGAATTCATGCTGGGTTTGAATTTCGAGGCTCCGCGTTACGCCGCATCGATCGCCCAGCGTGCCTCGTTCACGGCACAGAACTTGAGAGAGACATACCGCATCCGGATCGAGCCGGCCGGGTCGCAGGTTTCCCGAGTGCTGGTGCATTTTTCTGAAGCCAGCGACCGGGATACGTCGTGGCGGCTCCTGACGGGTGCGCGGACGACCGTGTCTGCGCGTCGTCTGCCCGAAACGGAGGGCGGCTCGGGAGAAATGTGGGAAGTCGGATTGCTGACGCCTGTGGGAGAGATGTTCGAGATCGAGGCGGCTCGCAGTCGGGCGGCCGCTGTGCAGCAGAGGTTGAGCCTGGCCTCGCTGCCTGAAGCCTCGTCGCAGTCTGCGACGGTGACCGTCGACACCCTGGACGCCGCGGCCCTGACCTATCAGACCGAGAATGTGAAGTCCATTCCGGTCGCCAGTCCCGCCGACGGCGCCTACGCGCACGAACGGGCTGCATGGCGCTATGATCCGGCCCGGAATGCGGTTGTATCCGTCTCACGGCCGACGGACCGGACGCGAGCCGAATCCGCCTGGGTTTGGGACGCGACATTGATGTCGCGCTATGATCCGGCCGGTGATGCGCTGCATATCGTGCAATATCACGTCGAGAACACGGGACGCACCCGGTTTTCCGTCTCGCTGCCGCGAGCCGTGCACGAATGGCGTGTGAGCGTCGACGACGTCGAACTGCCGTCGCAGCGTACCGGCGCCACGGCGCAGCGGCTTGCGATTCCTTTGCCGTCCGATGTGCGTTATCCCACGGTGCGCGTGAGCTTCACGCTGCCAGGAAAGTCGCTGGGGCTGAAAAGCGAGATGACTGCGCCTTGGCCCGAAATCGATCTGCCGTGTCTTGCCTGGAACTGGAGTGTCTGGCTGCCGCCATCCTTTTCGGCTGACGAAGCGGCGACCGATTCGGACCCGTCGGGCTTCGGAATGGGGGACGATTCGCTCGGCCAGCGCTGGCTGGGCTTCTCGGTGGCGCGGGGCGGCACGCCTCCGTTTGATGCGTTTTCCCGTCAGGAGTGGCGACAGATATCGTGGTGGTGGGAGCGAACCGCGGTCTCCCGGCGCACGGCGGATGACTTCTCGTCTCTCGTGGAGGCTGCGTGCCGGGACCTGATGTCCGCGTCCGAAAACGAGAAGGAGCAAGAGAAGGAACCTCCGGCAACGTGGGGTGAACTGTTCACTCGCGTTGTTCGCCGTGCCGGACAGGATCGCGGCAGGCATCGCTGGACGCTCCTGATCGATTCGTCCGCGCTGCGCGCCGCAGGGATTAACTCGGCGACACCCCTCTCGATTCGTGACGGGGTCGGTGCGGAACTCGCGGCCGACGCCCGAACGCGCTCGAGCCGGTACGGTTCGAATCGGGCCGGTTCTCTCCTTTCCGGTTCGCCGGTGGCCGTAGCGGTCTGGCCTGACCAAGTGGTTGTGACCAACATCAATGCCCTGAGTCGTTGGTCGCGGTTTGCGGTTCCGACGGACACTCCGCGAGTGGTCGCGATCGATGCGACTCGGAAGACTCCCCCTGAAAGCCAGGGTCCGGATGACGGATTTCTGAGTGCTGCAGCTTGGGCTGCCTCGCGGGAACCGGAGAAGTTCCCATGGCGTTTTGCTGCGGAAACCGAGTTGCTGCACCTGCCGGCGACCGGGTGGATCCATACGCCGGTCGGAGGCGAAAGCGGAGCAGCTTCACTTCACATTTACAACCGGAGTCTATTCGAACTCGGCGGCTGGGCCGCCACGCTGGCCTGCCTCGGCGGAGCGTGCTGGCTGCTGAGAGCTCGCCCAATGTGGCATCTCGTGTTCATGGCCGCAGCGGCGCTGGCTGCTGCGTGTTGTGATGCGAGCTGGATACCGGTGGCGAGGGGATGTTTGTGGGGATTGGTTCTGGGGGGACTGGTGCTGCGGATCCGCGCGGTGCCTGCCGCCGTGCGGCAGACGGTATCCAGTGACGATTCGACCATCGTGTCCGAGTTCCCGGCGACCGGCGCAGTTACTCTGGCTGTGTGGTTATGCTGCCTGCTGGCCTTGGCAACTGCCACCGCATCGTTGCACGGGGGTGAGCCTGTCATGCCTGCCGCTCCCATGCCGTCGGCGCCCGGGCCCGTTTCGCCCATGCCGACAAGTCCGCCAGCTGTCCAGGCTCCTCCGAGCGTCCCGGCAAATGTTTCAGCACCTCCCTCGAGCACGGGGCCCGCAGTGGGTTCGGTTCCCGCGGGGAATACGGGGCAGATGGCCGTACCCGGCCAGCCTCCGGGCACTCGCGTTGATTCGACTGCGGCGGGCGAGGCCCGCTTGGGCGGGGTGTTCGAAATACTGTCGCCGGTGGGTGAGGACAGGCAGCCGACCGGGAACTACGTGTACCTGCCGCGTGCGTTCTACGACATGCTGTACCGCATGTCGGGCGAGCGACCGGTCGCTCCGCGCGCTTGGCTGATCCAATCCGCGACGTATTCGCTCGTGCCGAAGCCCAACCGGGAGTCGGCGGGCGGGGACCGCCAGATCGATGTCTCGGCGGAGTACGAAGTGGAATTGTTCGATCCGGCCGCTCGAGTGCTGCTTCCGATGAAGCGTGAAGACGCCACGATGGTCGAAGCGACCGTGGACGGCCATCCGGTGCCGATCACCTGGGAGGCAGACGGGTTGTCGCTGGAGCCCCGCGTGGAATTGCCGCGGCGCGTGCGGATGACTCTGCTGATGCATCCGCGGATCCGGCACGACGAGAACCTCTCGCAGTTTTCTCTGGCGATTCCGCCGATTCTGCGGGCGCGGGCGCGAGTCAGCGAGGCATCGCTGTTGCCCGGGGTGGAGATTCCCAGCGCTCGCGGTCAGATTCGGCGGAACGCTCCAGGGAACGAGTTGGACGTTGAATTGGGGCCGACGGATCGATTGGCGGTGCGCTGGCATCTGGCCACGGAACGAGCGTCGCTGCCCGTGGATGCCGGCGTCACGTCGCTGCTGCTGATGCGGGTGCAGCCGAACGCGGTAACGGTCGATGCCCGGTTTGATTTGCGGATCCGAGATGGCGAGTTGCGAGAGCTGTCGCTGGTGGCCGATCCTCGCTTGCGGTTGCTGCCTTTTCCGGCCGGTTCTCCCGTGATCCGCGAGGAGATCCAGAGCGGCCAGGTCCAGAAAATCCGGCTGGAACTGGATCGGCCGTACACAAACTCGCTCACGGTGCGGGCCTCGTTTCTTTGCGCGGAAACAGGCGGCCTCGGCGTGCTCAATCCTCCGCTGCTGGCCCCGGAAGGCTGCACGCTGGACGCGTCGTGGCTGGCCTTGTCGCTGACGCCGGGGCTGCAATTGCAGACCAAGAACGGCGATGCCACTTCGTCGAAGCAGTTGGCGGAATTCGCATCTCTGTGGGGTTCGCCGGAACCGTTGCTGCAGTTCGCGGCGCGGGTTGCGAACGACTCGCCTCTGTCCCAGGTGACGGTTCAGGCCTCGCGTCCGCGCACCGAGGCTCGCCAGGCAATGGACCTGTCAGTGGGCGTGAGCCAATCAACGTTGCTGTTTCGTGCGGTAATGACGATGCGGGACGGGGCATATTTCGAGCAGCGTCTATCGGTGCCGCCGCAGTTGGTCCTGCAGGAACTCAAGGTGACCCGGGACGGGATCAATCATGCCCAGCGCTGGGCTGTCGATGGCAACGGTACTTTGACGGTGTTTTTCACCGAACCGTTGACGGGCGAGCACCAATTGACGCTGCAGGGCGAGATGCCCACGCCGAGCGTGCTGCCGGTGGTCAGTCTGCAGGCTGCGGAAATCGCCGACTATCAGATCAAGGTGTTCCGCCGGCCGGCTGCCGCTGTCGCGGTTTCGGGGCTCGGGCCCGGGATGCAGCAGGCGGAAGCGAAGGCCGGCCAGTACGATTCGGTGCTGGGCCGGTTCGTCGTGGCGATGAAGATCGCCGGCGGTCCGCAATCCACGGCACAGATCAAGCTGGACGTGACTCCGAATCGACCGGACGTGCGCGGACAGCTTGTTACAAGCCTCGTTTTTCGCGAGAACCGTTGGACGGCGGACGCGGAATTGACGTTGCGAGTTGCCCGCGGCGAATTGGATTCTTTCCGCATTTCGATTCCGGACAAACTCGCCGAACCGTTTCAACTCGAGCCGTCCCTGCCGTTTGAAGTCATTCCGAGCCTGGAGCCGCGGCGGCGAGTGATCGTGGTAAGGCCGCTTCAAGCGATACAAGGACTGTTCCGCTTCCGTCTGAAGTCGACGCTCAAGGGAACCGCGGGCGAACCCATGCGTGCGCCCGATCTGAGGGTGCCCGACGTGGAAGACCTTCGGAGATTCCTTGTCCTGCCGACGCGGCTGGAGACGCAACAGGTCACCTGGCAGACCAGCGGTCTGAGGGTGGCGACTCTCGACGAGGGAAGCCATCAACCGCCGATCGATCCGGCGGCTCAAACGGTCTTTCAAGCGGTGAGCCAGAATCCGGAGGCCGTCGTGCGTGACACTGAACGGATCGCCGGGGCGCCGCGGGTCCACCTGGCGGATATTTCGGTCGTGTGGTCGGCTGACCTTTCGTACCGCGCGGTTGCGACCTACGATCTCGAACCGGCGAGGCTGGCGGAGTTGGAGTGCGTCATGCCGCAGCAGTCTGCACTGTTACAGGTCTTCGTTGCCGAATTGCCCGTGACGGCCCAGTCGCTGAATGGCCGTCGCTGGCGGATTCCGTTGGGGCCCGAGCAGTGGCCGCAGCGGGTTGCTTTGATTTATCGCGGAACGCTCGAACGAGGCAGGGCGGGCCAGATGGAATTCGCATCGCCGGAAATCACCGGTCTGTCGATCAGCCGAACGCTGTGGACGATATCGAGTTCGCGAGAGGCCGGAATCGGACGCCCTGAAACAGGCCAGGCGGTCGTGGATCGATTGGAGCAGTTTCGCATTCGAGTCGAGAGCGCCCAGGCGTTGGCGGATGCCGCGCCTGCCGTGGTCGCGCAGGACGCCGCGCAG
Organism: uncultured Planctomycetaceae bacterium; assembly: GCA_903863885.1. GTDB lineage: Bacteria > Planctomycetota > Planctomycetia > Pirellulales > Pirellulaceae > CAIPEB01. Next base: position 8,050 of record CAIPEB010000267.1, read on the forward strand.
GAGGCGGCGATCTGGCAGCGGATATGGCGACGGCACGTGGAGGATGCTCGACGACAATATCAGGGCGCTCAGACTCTGGCCGCTGCCTCGAATTCCGCAGCATTGCGCACCGCATCTCAGTTCGATACGCCGCCTGCAGGGACGCCGGCTGAATTGCGGACCGGACGCTTGCCCGTAGATCCAGCACAGGTCCTGCAATGGACGGACTTCGCGGATGGGAATACGCTTCGGCTCGCGTTTCGGGGTGCTCAAGCCGACGTGCGTGTTGACTACGCCGACGCTTTACGGCCGGTCTGGATCCGGTTGACGCTCGTCATCGTTCTGGTCACGCTGGCGGTATTGAGTTGGCAACTTGCCAGATCGGCGATCTGTGTCGAGTTCTGTGGCCGATGGCCATTTGCCTTGGCGGCTCTGGCCGGACTGATTTGGTGGCTGTTCTTTGCCCCCAGCGTGCTGGGGCTGGCCGTGCTGGTGCTGTCGGCTGTGGCGTCGTTCCGGACTGCCGGATCGTTCCTGCCCCGCTAGCAAGCGAATGCCCGCTTGCCGAGTCGGCTTTGGCGGATTTCGCGCCCGCTTCCCGGCAATCCATCGTGTTCTGACAACCGGCGTCGACGACCGGTTTGCAGCATGGTTGCGGAGGCAGAGTTTTCTTTGGAAGATGTGTTCCGGCTGAAGGCTTTTGAAGCTGCGAGTTCGTCTTGGAGCATCCGGCCGGTTTTGGTAACGTATTCCCCGTCGATAGGAGATCGATGCGCAGCGAAACGCGTTGCTTGCCAAGGGATCAGGGAAGGAGTCCGCAATGAGTACCCAGGGAAAACAAGGCGTTTGCGTCCACATCCGGTGGATGATCCGGCGAGACATGCCGGAGGTACAAGAGATCGAGAGCGGCTGCTTTGAGTTCCCGTGGTCGGACGCGGACTTCATTCGCTGCCTGCGGCAACGAAATTGCATCGGAATGGTCGCCGAGTACGACGAGCGAGTGCTCGGATTCATGATCTACGAGCTGCATAAGACCCGTCTGCATGTTTTGAATTTCGCCGTGCATCCGGACCATCGTCGTCGCGGGGTGGGTGAAGCGATGGTGCAGAAGCTGGTGAGCAAGCTGTCTCATCAGCGCCGCAATCGGATCCTGCTCGAAGTGCGCGAGACAAATCTCTCGGCTCAGCTGTTCTTTCGAAACGCTGGATTCCGGGCAATCTCCGTGCTTCGCGACTTTTACGACGATACCACCGAGGATGCCTACTTGATGCAGTACGTTCATCCGTCGTCCGAGATCGAGGCAGCCGTAACGTTCAATCGCAGCACGCGAATGGCTGGATAAGAAGCACAGCCGTTGCATAGATCTGCGAGGATTCCGGCTCATGTACTTGGCGATATCTCTCGCTTTTTTCGGGGTGCTGCTGGCCGCGGTTGCGATTGTCGTCTGGCTGTCGATCCGGCGCACCGAGTACCGGTTCTCGCAGTGGGCCCTGTGGATGCTCGCGAGGTATCTGACTCGCGTGCAGTGGCGAGCCAAGGTACCGACCGAATTGCCGCTGGTGTCCGGGCAGGGAATGATCGTCGTCTGCAATCACCGCAGCAGCATTGACCCGCTGTTCCTCCAGGCGTGTGTCCGCCGGCCCGTGCACTGGATGGTCGCCCGCGAATTTTGTGAGCATCCCGCTTTCCGCTGGTTTCTGCGGACTTGCGAGGTGATTCCCGTGAATCGCGGCGGCGTGGATACTCAGTCCACGAAGGCGGCCATCCGTATGGCATCGCAGGGAGAGTGGGTCGGCATGCTCCCCGAGGGCCGCATCAACATGACCGACGAGTTCATGCTGCCCGTCCGGCCGGGGGCGGTGATGGTGGCGCTCAAAGCGAAAGTTCCCATCCTGCCGTGCTACCTGGAGAATTCGCCCTTCAATCGCACGACGTGGAGCCCGCTGCTGATGACTGCGCGGGTGCGTCTCGTGGTCGGTTCGCCGATCGATCTTTCGGCCTACTACGATCGCGAACACGAAGACGGACTGGTCGAGCAATTGGCGCTCGACGTTGCTCGCGCCATCGCCAAGTTGGCTGGGCGCGATGACTTTCAACCGCGATTGGCCGGTCGCAAATGGAAGCCGACCGACGAAGAACTCGCAGCGGTCGCCAATCCGTCGAAATCGGCAAAGACGCGGCGCGAAGTGCAGACGGAACCGCGTGATTGAAGACGCCGTGAATCGCGGACCGTGGTGACTGGCGGGTCGTTGAGTCTTCGTCTGCCGCGTGGGCTATCTCAAGTTGCCGGTCTCAAGTCATTGCCTGGCCGAGCGCGAAGATCTCCTCGGCGTCAAGAACGAGGTTGTTCGCAGTGAACAATTGGCGGACTGCAGCCTTGTGGATCTTCATTTTGGTTCCGCCGACTCCGATTGCGCCGTAGCAGACCGCGCCTTCGCGCTGCTGGCCGCGATCTGTGGCCTGGATGCCTTCAATGCCGGCGGGCGGGACGGCGTTCAAATCGATGGCCACCTTCAGGTCCGACGCGGAGCGCCGGATTCGCTCGGGCAGCAGTTGGATGCCGGCGGCTCCCGCGGCAATGACGACCTGAGTCCCGTCGACGGCCTGCCGCACTTCGTCGTCCGAAACGACAGCCAACGGAGTCAGTTGGGCCTGCGGAATCCGCTGCAACACGGCCTGGCAGGCCGCTTCGGCACGGGCGAGAGTGCGAGAGGCGACCCGGACTTTCGCGCCCTGGCCGGCCAGCAGTCGAACGGCTCTCTGACCCACCGGTCCCGTCGCCGCAAGAACGAGCGCGGTTGCATTGTTCAGCGGCACGTGGCGGGCGGCGGCGAGTACAGCGGCGGCCGCCGTGGTATTGGCGCCGTTGGCGTCGATCATCACCGATACCCGCATCGGCCCGAAAAAGCACTGTGTGACGCGGCGCAGCAACTCCTCGCCGGCGGCGACATCCGAGCCACCCACGAAGATGGCCGTGTGGTGCAGATCCTCCGGGCCGCGCGTGAACATCGCGCCGTACACAAGGTCCCGCACGCGGTCCGGCTTCACGCCGCCATGGCGCAACAGCACGTCGACTTCGGCGTCTACGGCGACCACCGCATCGAATACGCTGGGCTGATCGTCGCTGTCCAGTTGGACCAGGATTTGTCGCCGGGCCACGTTTTGCTTTCCTTATGTCTTGCAGTTCTTCCGGAGAGTCCAGCGCCTTGCTGAAACTCTCGTCGTTTTACCGCAAATCTGCGCCGATGGCGCTGGGGTGATGAACTCGCGACCGAATCCGGCGCGGATGCGCACGACTGCGGCCGAGAGGTTCAGACGGCACGCCTCCGTTCGGGGACGCGGAGTCCCGACCGATACTGGTCAGGTTGCCACGCGATCCCAGAACGAACCATTGGCTTGTGAGGCGATCCGCCGGCCGGGGTCAGAAACCCTTGAACGGATGATCGGCCTTGTCCTTGCCGGCCAGCATTTCGTCGACGGTCGGCTTGCAGGCCATGGCATTGATAATCGCCTGCTTGGTGGCGTCGTAGTTGAACTGGTAGATCTTCTGGTTGTCTTCGGCCTGCGGGTGAATGAACACGCCGCAAACGATGACCAGATCCTCGCACTGTCCCTTGGGAATGACGCCATCCGCAACAGCGTCAGCCACGGCCTTGGCCACGGCGGCCTGGGCGGGGCCGAACATCTGCACGGCCTGCTTCATGCCCTCGATCGTCACCTTCGTGATCATCACGGTGGAGGGCTTCACGGCGAGATTCGGCGTCAGCACCGCCAGTAGGTTGGTGTGTCCTTCGCTCTGGCGAGCCAGCGCGTTGGCAAATGCGTTGCCGACCGGCCCGTCTTTGCTTCCGATCAAGAGGTCAATGTGAGCGATTTCGTTTCCGCTTCCCGACAGGGCTTCCCCGACGAACATCGACATGCAAGAGCTCCTTTTCAAATGGGATAGTAAATTCAAAAGGGGTGTTCAATTCAAAAGAGGAAACAGGCTCAGAAAGAATAGCAGGGCAGGCTCACCTGACAACCCAGAACCGGTTACCATGAGAACGGTGCAGCGGTGAACTTACCAAACCACGGAGCGAATGCAACCGTGGCTCGTGGGCCCGCGTGGCAGTCACAGGAGTTGTCGGCGGCATGGAAAGTTCGCAGCTGCTGATTGTGGGAAGTTCGGCGCGAGCCGCGGCGTGGTCCGCACGTCGGGCGAAATTTTCGCCGGTGGCCATCGACCAGTTCGCAGACACGGACTTGGCCGAGTGCGGCCCCGCGGTGAAGGTCGGCGATCTTCGCCACGAGTCGGAAGCCGCGGCGCGGGAGGCTCCGAGTTCACCCTGGATGTATACCGGCCCGCTGGAGAACGATCCCGAGCTGGTCGAACGAATCAGCCGCAATCGAACTCTTTGGGGGAACTCGGCCGCTGTGCTGAGGCAGGTCCGTGACCCGTGGCGATTGGCCGCGGTCTTGACCGAGTCGGGACTGCCCTGCCCGCAGCTCAGGCCTCCCGGCGAAACGGCGACGGCCGGACGCTGGCTTCGCAAACCCCTGTCTTCGGGCGGCGGGCGCGGAGTGCGCGAGTGGGCTGTCCCTCATCCCGGAGGCACACCCTCGGCCGGCCCGGCGCCGCAATCGATCTTGCCGACCCGCTGTTACCTTCAGCAGTTCATTCCGGGGATGGTCGCAAGCGCAGTGTTTGTTGCCGGCCGACGGGAAATGCAGCTCCTGGGAATGACCCAGCAGTTGGTCAATGTCCGCTGGACGGGTTCGCCGAGGTTTGGCTACGCCGGATCTCTGATCTCGTCACGGCTGACGCAGACGCACGCCGCTCAGTTCGCTCGCATCGGCCGTTGTCTTGCGGATGCGTTCGACCTGCGCGGGTTGTTTGGCGTGGATGCGATCGTCAACCGGCGCGGCGTCTGGCCGATCGAAGTGAATCCCCGCTACACAGCCTCGGTCGAAGTCATCGAGCGAGCAACCGGAATCGGGGCTTTATCCCTGCACGCTGCCGCCTGCCGCGATGAACCGATCGTGGTCCGGCCGGAAATCCCAGCGGATCTACGCTGCGGCAAGGCGATCGTGTACGCCCGCAACTCGATCGAGATCGGCCGGCCGTTCGCGGAATGGGTTGCTGAAATGAACGCAGGTCGATCATGGCCGCGGGTGGCCGACATTCCGGCTGTCGGACAGCACTTCGACGCCGAGCAACCGGTTGTCAGTGTGTTGGCGGAAGGGGGGTCCGCCACCGCGGTGCGGCGTGAGTTGCGGCGGCTGGCCGCGCGCGTTGTGCAACTGACTCACCCGCGGTGACGAGTGAATCAGGATCGCGCGGATCGGCAATCATCGATTCGTTCGCTGTAATTGGTCCATTCGCTACCCTCGCTTCGTCGCGCGCCGGACTTCCGGGACAAAGTCCCGGCGAACCGGTCCGCAGCGGTCATACTAGAGATGAGCGTAGGGCGAAATCTCGTGGACAATTCTGTTGAGGCGAACATGTTCCGACCCGGTTTCCGCGCGTTGTGTCTGACGTTGCTGCTGGCCGCGGCCGGATCTTCCACGCCGGCAAAGGCGGATCCGCCCTCCTATTTCCCGTCGTACGTGCTGATGCGGCCGTCCGGCGGGAACGCTCAGATGAGGCCGCTGCATGCCGGTTCGTCCGGGTATGCAGTTCCCGTGCAGAGCGGACCTTTCTCGTACGGATGGTTCGGGGCGACGCCGAAAAGGCACCACACTCCGGCACCCTTTGGCTACCGCGGCAACTACACCGAATTCTCGGGGCAGTGACCGTCGCGGCGGGACACGGGATCAGCGGGTGAAGCCGAGGAAGAAGCTGAAATTCTGCACTTCGTCGGTGTCCGCCTTGGCGACCGGGAAGGCCAGATCCAGTGCCAGCGGCGCGGGGCCGAGAGCCGGGATGGCGATTCGCAAGCCGGCACCCGGGGCCACGCGGTACTGGTCGCCATGGATGCCGATCGTTTCTTCAACCGTACCGTAGTCGCAGAACACAACGCCCTTGAGCATGTCGTCCGCAGTCAGCGGGAAGGTGTACTCCACGGAGCCAAGGAAACGGAAAGCACCACCGACGATGACTCCGTATTCGCCCACGGGCGATGCGCCGCGGAATGCAAAACCGCGTAACGTGGAGAAACCACCAGCAAAGTAGTTCTCGTAAAGCGGAGTCTGCGAGCCGGAGAATCCGAGATTGAAGCTGTAACCCAGCGTGTGACGACCCGATCCGTCCGGCCGCTCCCGCATCAGGAAGTACTGGTGGTAATCCAACTCGCCGCGCGGATAGTCGAAGCTGCCGAAGGCCTGTTCATAGCTGAGTTCGATCAAATGGCCTTCGGTCGGTGCGAACGCCGTATCACGCGTATCGTGGGTCAGCGTCACGCGGCCGCTGTAGAACTCGTTCTTGCCGAGCACGTCGTCCAATTGGGGGCACCCGAGCACGCGCGGATCGTAGACGTCGACGCTCTCCGCTCGGAAGGCCGTTGTCAATGACAGGTCATGAGTCAGGCGATAACCCAGGCCGATTCGGCCGCCCAGCCGCTCTTCGCTCCAGTCGGTATATCGCCGATTGAAGAAGAAACCGCTGAGATTCAGGCTTAACGGCTCCGGAATGCCGGGCAGATAGAAATACGGTTCTGTGAAGCTGGCCATGTAGCGCTGCACCTGGTCGCCGGGCATGGCTTCCAAGCGGAAACCCTGGCCTGCGCCCCGCCAAGCCGTGCCGTTCCAAATGTCATCCCAACTGGTGGGTAATTTCTTCCAGTCGAAATTCCGCTCGTCGATCACGATCTGGCCGGTGACACCCAATTCGGAGTTCACCCCGACGCCGAACATGAAGCGGCCGGTGCGGGCCTCGTCAACCAGCACGTCAATATCCACGGGCGGCGGGCCGCTGCCCAACCCGTCCACGGCCGGAGCCTGGATTAACTCGGGAGGCACAACACCGGGAAATGCCGTCTGTGGCGGTGTCGGAGGCGCGGCCGCCCCGGGTTGAGACTGCATGCGTACGTTCGTTGATGACTGTGAGGTCCAGCCGCTGTCGGGGCTTTGGCCTCGCGTTATGGTCTCAGTACCGGAAACCGGCATGGGGTATCGCCGGAGGTCCTGAGTTCCCGGGGCCGGAGCGTCGTTAAGCGGCGAATAGGTCGTCGGCTTGGCAGGCGTGCCGGCCGCGGCCGGCACACTGGCGGGGGCGGCAGTCAGAGTGGTCGCGGCGGCCGGGGGGCTCGCCGGCGCAAACAGGCTGTTCGACGCAGTCCGCTGGGTTGTCAGCGTGCTCGGTGTCGTCAGGCTCTGCGATGCCGGAGCACCGCCAATTCCGGTGTTTGCAGGAGACTGCGCCGGAGCGAGTCCCATCGCAGCCCCCGTTGCCGGAGCTGGCGAAGTCGTGGCTCCGGGGCCGGCAAACGGATACGGAGTGCTTGGATTGTTCGAAGGCATGGTGCCAGCGCAGCCAGCGATCGCCGCCGCTAGCGCGGTGCCCAATATTGCGGCGACGGTACGTGGCTTCGTCTTCAAGGCTGCCCATCCTGAGCCGGGATTGGTCCGGCGGTTTCTGGCTGCGGCGCGGCCGTAACAAAAATGTCGAGATCCGTTTTGCCGTTCGGACAGTCCGCGGTCTCATCCGGGCTCTGGCCTCGAATCGTCGGGCCACGGCTTCCGCTGGCAAGTCGCTCGGTGTCGGCCAGATTCGGCGGCTTGATCACGATCCGCGGAGGGTCGCCCTCCGACGGGTTGGTGACAAACAACTGAGAGGCCTTCAAACGCCGTTCGCTGGCACGCACCTCGCGAATGTCGATGATGTCGCCGGGACGAATGGACAGTCGGTCGAGGATCACGCTCTCCTGCGTGTGCGGGAACTCGCCGGCAATGTGCACGTTGATCCGGCCGACGCGAAACTGATTGCCTTCCACGATCGAATAGACCAGGTCGAGTTGACCGGGGTCTTCGAGGAATCGCGGTTCCGCGCGGATATCCGCAAAAATGTATCCCTGGCCGCCATAGGAATCGCGCAGCGCGTTCACATCGGCGTTCATCTTGTCGAGATTGAAATAGTCACCCGATTTCAGCAGCAGTTGGCTCTGCAGTGCGTCGGTGCCGAATAATTGGTTGCCGCCAAGCGACACATTACGGATCGAATAGCGAGGACCTTCGTCGATCACAAACTGCAGCTTCATCCACTTGCCGTCGTCGTCGAATTCCTCCGTGCGGCTGATGCGCGCCCGGAAGAACCCAAGGCCGCGGTAATAGGCGGTCAGCTTCTCCACGTCCTCGTCGATCTTGCTCTGGTCCACTTTGCCGCGGAGCAAATACCAGAAATACCCGGGCTTGGATTGGATCAGCGTCTTGAGCCGCTCGTCGCTCGCAATGGTGTTGCCGACGAAGCTGACCGATGACAGCCGCTGCAACGGCCCTTCGCTGATGTAGAAGACCGCCCCGCTGTCGCCTTGCGAGGTTCCTTCGGTCACGGTGACCTGGGCTTCGGGATAGCCCTTCGTGCGGTAGAAGTCCTCGATCTTCCGTCGGGCCTCTTCCACCGTGTACACATTCAGCGCGTCGCCCACATCGATGCCGCACTCTTTTTTCAGGGCTTTGTCGCTTAGTCCCCGGTTTCCGATGAACTCGACGTGTCGAATCGTCGGACGCTCAAAGACCTCGAACGTGACAACCACGCCCTGGGGGGACCGTTCAGTGAAGATGCGGACATCGCGAAACATGCCGGTGCCGGCCAATCGCCGCTTGTCGGCCTGAACCAGCTCGGGGTCGAACTGGCGGTCTTTGCGCGTGCGGAGATACCCGAGCACTTTGGCTGTGGGAATAGCGTCGTTTCCCTTGACCAGGACATCGGCCACCAGTTCCGGCGCCGTGGGCGGAGCTGACTGCATCTGTTCCGGAGGAACCCGCAGCGGTGGGGTGGGCAGTGGCGCCGTGGGCGGCGCAGCAATCTCCTGGGCGGCACAAGCCGCCGCAAGCAGGCAGACGCACAGCGCCAGTGCGCGCCGACTGCTGACAGGCCGCGTTCCCCCTCGGTTGCCGAGCATATCGCTGCGTTTCCTGGGACGAGAGGATTGATCGGATGAGCAATTCGCGGTGAGGGAACACGTGATCCCCCATCGCCATTTGCCGTCTGCGGCGCACCGCCTTCGCATAGAAGGCCGCACTCCCGCAAAAAGGCCGCGTAGAAATACTCAAAGTCGCCCAATGCGACAAGGTGAGTTCGCGCGAGTGCACGGAACTTGACGATGCAGACGCGAGGAGAAACCGGAAGCTGGGGCTCTGTGGCAAGCTGGCGAGTTGGCACTGCCGGTCAGTCGTGCAAGCTGCGCGGCAAAAGGGCTGCGCGGTAAATCGACTTGCAGAACGGCCTCAGAAGTCCGAGTCGCTGCGGAATCCGCCGGAGTTGTATTCGTCGAAGACCTGCAGCCGATCGGGTGCCCGATCCTCGAACCGCGTGAAGTCTTTCTGCCATACCAGCGGGGCCTCGCCGACCGGGCCGTTTCGCTGCTTGGCAATGATGATCTCGGCTTGGCCCGCGTACTGCGCCTGTTCTTCGCCGCGGTGATAGTATTCCTCGCGGTGCACGAACATGACCACGTCCGCGTCCTGCTCGATAGCACCCGACTCGCGCAGATGGCTCAGGCGCGGCCGATGGTCCTTGCTGTCTTCCGCCTGGCGATTCAGCTGCGCGAGGCACAGCACGGGGACCTGCAGTTCTCGAGCGAGTCCCTTCAGGCGGCGGGCAATGCGCGCCACCTGTTCCTGCCGCGGGTCCTTGTTGTTGTCCGGCTCAATCAGCTGCAGGTAATCGATGACGATCAGCCCGAGCCGGCCTTCGCGGCGGCGGATGCGGCGGGCGGCTGCCGTGATTTCCGTCACGGTCCGTGACGGCGAATCGTCCACGAACAGGCACGCGTTGCTCAACTGGCTGGCCTTTTCAATCAATCGCGAACGGTCGTCATTTGAGATCGTACCGTTGCGCAGGCGATGACCGTTCACACGTGCGGCCGAGCACAGCAGACGGTCGGCCAGTTCGATCGACGACATTTCAAGGCTGACAAACAGCGTCGGCATCAGTTGCTGCATGGCCACGTGCTCCGCGATGTTCATCGCCAGGGCCGTTTTTCCCATACTTGGCCGAGCCGCGAGAATCACCAACTCCGAGTTGTGCAGTCCGCCGGTGAGCTTGTCCAGTTCCGAGAAGCCGGTCTCGACTCCTCCCAGAGTGTGCTCGCCCTTCATGCGGGCTTCCATGCGGTCCATTGCCTCGTGCAGGATCTCGCGAATCGACGAGACCACGCCCGAACCGCGGTCATCGAGGATTGCGAAGATCTTCTGTTCCGCCTGGCTGAGCAGATGCTTCGCTTCTCCCGTTTCGTGGTAAGCGTCGCTCAGGATTTCCGTGGCCGCGTCGATCAATGAACGATAGGTGGCCTTTTCGCGCACAATCTGGGCGTAGTAAGCGGCATGTGCGTAGTTTGGAACCGACTGAAACACCTTCGCCAGATAGGCCGGACCGCCGATCCGTTCGTAGTCTCCAGCGGTCTTCAGGCGTTCAGCCAGCAGTGTGGCGTCGACCTTGCGGCCCGCCACGTGCATTTCCAGCATGTGATGGAATATCTTGCGATTTGCGTCATCGTAGAAGTCCTCCGCACGCAGGATCAGCGCAATGTCGTCGCAGACATCCGGATTCAGGATGATGCTGCCGAGAACCCCCGTTTCCGCCTCCAGATTGAACGGAGGCTGGCGGTCCAGTAATTCCGTTGGGGAACTCTTGGGAGCGCGTTTTCCATCGGCGCGAGATTCGGAAGCCATGCCGGCCAACTCCGTAAGGCAGCGAGACGGGTCGTCGAAAGAGTCCGCACGCACCAGGGGGACGCGCGGCGCAGCGACACGATCAGCATTGCGAGGAGTCGCGGTTCATGCAAGGGTGCAGGCCATCAGCAGGTCAAGAGATTGTGCCGCAACGTGCGACGCAACCCGAGGTAATGAAAACGTGGCTGCTGTCGCCAAATCCGGCCATTCGACAGCCGATACCAAGTGTCATGCTGGGAACGCGCATGAACGCACTTTCGTAAGGCTTCACTGACCCTGGCAAACCGGAATCGAGAACATCGCGCGAGACGCGACGCGGCGGATCTGCACGCCTGCTCGGGCGTTAAAGCAACCGAGCGGGATATCTCGACGAGACATCCCGCTCGGATATTGTCTCAGACACAAGCATTCGATGAGCCGAAAGCTCATCCGCCGGCGGATCGGGGCGAATCGTCGTCGGACGCCGCCGGGACGACCCACACTTTCAGTTCCGCTTCGATGTCGCGGTGCAGGTGCACCTTGACGGTGTACAAGCCGAGTTCCTTGAGCGGACCCTCCAGACGCACCTGGTCGGGCGTGATCTGGAATTCAGCCTGCTTCAAAGCCAGTGCGATGTCCGCCGGACCGACGCTGCCGTAGAGGTGGCCTTCGTCGTTGGCGTTGGCTTCGATGGTAATGCTCTGCTTCGAGATGGCATCGGCAAGCGAGCGGAGGCCGGCCAGACGCGATTCCTCGATAGCCAGAAGTTTGGCTCGATGCTTGTCCACCATGCGGCGATGATGGTCGGAAGTGAGGGTGGCCAGACCCTGCGGCAACAAATAGTTGTTCGCATATCCTGGCTTCACCTCGACGACGTCGCCCTGTCGTCCCAGGTGTTCGACCGACTGGATCAGCATCAGCTGAACGCCGCCGTTCGGGCCCTGCGGCAAACGCTTGAAACCGGTTGACGTTCCACTCTTGCTTCTGTTGGTCCTCGGCATGGATCCACCCACTCCAGATCGATCAATCGTCAGGTATCTGTTACTTGTTGACTTCAAGTGCCATCTCGAACCAGCCGAGAAGCACAGGATTCTCACGCTACGGCAATAATCGCTTACAAGACGGCTTGCTAAAATCCCCGCTGAAAGAACCGGCCGCAGATCGCCTGCTTTGCCTGTCCGCTCAAAACGGGATCTCGTCTTCCGAGGGTGCGGGCGGTCCCGATTCAATCTGGGAAGGAGGTCCCGACTGGTTGGAACGCGACCAGTTTCGCTGGCCCCGCTGTTCCGTCGATTCCCCCGGTTCCCGAGGCGGACTTCCACCTCTGCCACCAAGCATCTGCATGGTTTCACCGACCACACGCAGCTTGGATCGTTTCTGTCCCTCGCTCTCCCACGTATCTAGTTTCAGTCGGCCCTCGATCAGCACCGAGGAGCCCTTGCTCAGGTATTCACTGGCCACTTCTGCTGTTCGTCCCCACAACGTCACATCGACAAACAGCGTCTCATCAACCCACTCGCCACTCTGATTCTTGCGTCGATTGTTAACGGCCAATCCAACTTCCGTGACCGCCGTACCGCTTTGCAGGTACTTCAATTCGATGTCTCGAGTTAGATTCCCCACCAGAATCACTCGATTGAAACTTGCCATCGCACTCCCCCCTCGAGTTTCCTATGACCAGTGAACAAATGTTACGTTCCCAGCCTAGCAGCGCGTGATTGGACGTGCAAGCGGCAAGCGGTCGGCGTACTAGCTGGCGCTTTCGCCAGCAGCAGCCTCGGCCCCCTCGCGCGGCGTTTCCGGCGCGGCGGCCCGTTTGCCAAGGGCATGGGAAACGAGGACATCCACCAGGCGTTCATCCACGCGGATTACGAGATGACGCATAATGTTGTCATTCAGCTGGCAGGCTCGGTTGAATTCGGTGAGCTTGCGGCTGTCCACGCGGAAGTAGGTCAACCAGTAGGTTCCCTTTCGGTGTCCGTTGATCGGGTACGCGAGCTTCTGTTCCATCCAGAGACGGCTGGCCAGGATCTCGCCCCCGAGGTTTTCGACCATGGTGGGAATCGTGCCGGCTACCGCGTGGGGGTCGCGTGCATAGCGATTCGGGTCGAAGATGAACAGACACTCGTAAACGTTGTTAGCCAAGACGGTACTCCCTCGCGATTCTCGTCAAAATCACGTCTCGTCACTGTCACGCCGACCGGTGAGGACCCGCTCAGTGTCGGGTCAGTCAGCGTTAAACTGATTCATACACACTTCGATTCCACTGACTGACCACACCCGAGTGGCATCCGCGGCTCGTCGCACCGCATCGGTTACCGGTTGTTGCTCGTCTTCCGAAAACCGGCTGAGCACGTAGTCCGCGACGTCCCAATTCGGCGGTGGCGGTCCGATTCCAATTCGCAACCTTGGAACCTCGTCAGTTCCCAGGCAGCGGATGATGTCTTGCAGTCCTTTTTGTCCTCCGGACGATCCTTTCAGCCGAATTCGCAATTTAGCGAGCGGCAGATTGAAATCATCGCAGATGATCAGCAGGTCCTTCAGGTCCAACTTGTAAAAATCGCGGGCGGCCAGAACGCTTGTGCCGCTGCGGTTCATATAGGTCTGCGGCTTGAGCAGCAGTGCCTGCACGCCGCCCCAAGTCGCTTCAGTTACTTCACTTTCAAACTTCGATCTGGCCTTGCCGACACTGAAACGGCCGGCCAGTTCGTCAATCACTCGGAAACCCACATTGTGGCGGGTCGCCGCATAGCGTTTTCCGGGATTGCCCAACCCGATCAGAAGTTTCATGAGCCGGTCCCCCAGAGCGTCCACGCTGCGTGCGACCTGCCAGGGGAAACGACCAGCATCAGTCTTCGCTTTCCTCTTCCTCTTCCTTGCGTCGGATCAATTCGGGCTCCGCACCCTCGGACGATCCCGCGACTTCCTCGATTTCCGCCTGCGGAGTCTGGCAGGTCGCCACGACCGCGTCCGGATCCGACAGCAATTCGGCGCCTTCCGGCAGCACAATATCTTTTGCCAGAATCGCCTCGCCCAGATTCAGTTCGTTGACCCGCACCGCAAAGCGGTCCGGCAGTTTGCCGGCCGGGCAGCGGATTTCGATTTCGTGCAGGAAATGCTCGACGATGCCACCCTGCTTTACGCCAGGCGCTTCTCCGACCAGCGTCACCGCAACGGTTACATCCACCGCTTCCTCTGCGGAAACCCGCGTCAGGTCAACGTGCAGCACCGCGGTGCCGAACGTGTTCCACTGCACGTCTTTAATCAACGCACTGTCCGAAACGTCCCCGCGGACTTCGACCAGCTTTGCGCCGTGACGCACGGTGGCTGCCAACTCGTGGCTGCAGACCGACAAATTCACATTTTCCAGCCCGTGACCATACAATACGGCCGGCGTACGGCCCTCATCGCGCAACCGACGCGACTCACGCTTTCCCAGCCCTTTGCGAATGGACACATTCAGCACGTCCGCCATGGAGCAGCCCTCGTCCAGATCCGTTCAGTGGTCAAAACGCGCTATTTTGGCGAAAAGCCGCGCGAATTCAAGTCCAGATCGGCAGTTCGCGCCTGATTCCCCGCATGACCTTCCCTAACTCGCCCCCGTTTCAGGGCGGCAAGTCCGGTCGTACGGGTCAGGTGTTCCAATCGGATGGGGGGGGCGGGAGTTGGGAGGCTGGAGTCCGGAGTC
>CAIPEB010000268.1 GCA_903863885.1 uncultured Planctomycetaceae bacterium
AGCCCGTCAGCGGCTCATCCACGGTGGCACGGTAGACACCCTGGCGATTGGTCTGCTCGACCAGCGTGTCCCCGGATCCGTTGACCAGGGTGTCCACGCCCCGGGCGAACAGCTTCAGCGTTACGCCCGTGAGTCCCGCAACACCGTGGATGATTTCGACGATTGCCGACATGGCCGCCTCTCGCGTTACGACTTCGCGCTTTCGATCAAGTCCCAGGCCTGCCCCGTGACCAGCGCCGTAAACTGCGACTCGCCGATGGCCCGTTTCACCTGCGACACTTCCTCCGCCTTGAGCTCCACGGGCTCCGTTGCGCCGTGAATGGCCTTGATGAGTTTGTACTTGGCGTACTTCGAGTCGCCCGTCTCGTCCTTCGCCGGTTGCAGCAACGCGGACACCGCCACTTGCTCCAGCGTTAACGAAGCGTCCTCCGTCTTGATCGGCGTGCCCTTCAAGTCCTCGAGCACCTGGCTGAAATCAATTCGCATCGTTCTTGAATCCTTTCCTGCTGCGAGCCTCGTCACGACACCGTCACATCACCGATCTGCGCGTTGATGGCGGCCTGGATCGCCGCCTCTGCCTTCTGCCGTTCTTCGTGGGCGATCACGTTCCGCACGCGTTGCACCAGATCGTTCGTCACACACTCCATCGTGTGCTGCAGTGCGTCCTTCGGATTCGCCATCATCGGCGGCTGCGTCGGATCGCTGGCCGCCGCCGGATTCGGCACGTAAGCGGGATACCCGAAGGCCTTAGCCGCCAGCGGCAGGAAGTTGCCTTCCAGACCGTCCGGGTACGTGATCGTCTTGGTCTGCCCGAGCACCGTCACCTCAATCGTGGCCATTGTGATTCCTCCTTGAAATCGAGTGGAAAGCGTTACGTTGAAACCAGTGTCACGCCGCTGTGCGACTTGCTACACGGCCAGCCCCAGCCAGAGCGGTGTGGCCGGCGGCGGCGTCACGGTGCCACCGCCCAGCGACACGGCCGCCCACCAGTACACACCGCCCGTGCCGGTGCGGGTCGCATTGCCACCTTTCCCGGCGAACCGCAGTTTCAGGAACGAGCCGTTGGCAGGCGTGTAACTCAACTGGGCCGAATGCCAGTTCGTGTCCGACACGACCAGCGGTCCGGTCGTCTGCAGTTGTTCCCCCGTCACCTTGAAGCCCTTGGCGTAGTCGCACAGTTCCAGTTCGGGCGCGATGGTCCAATCGGCGGTGGAAGTGGCCCGATAGTACAGATCGATCAGCAGGGGCGTGTTCTTGTAGCCGGGGATCGACCACTCCACGACCTGCCAGGTTTCATTCCACTGGAACCACGATTCGTGCACCGCTGCCAGAGTCACCGGCGGCGTGCCATGCGTGCCGGCCGAATAGTCCGAGGTCTTGGTGTAGCCGCCCGGCGTATGACACTCGATGTAGCCCCATTTGACCGTATCGTCGGCGGCGACCGGGTCGAACAGGAACACCCGATTCGGCCAGAGGGCCACGACATTCGAGGCGGGCGTCAATGCCAACTGCACCCGCGTTGGTGCCGTGATCTTGACCTGATAACCCGTGATGTCGGCCTGATTGTTGCCGTTGATGCCGTAGGTGCTGCCGGTCAGCGTGACGCCCCGCAAATCGATGCGGGTCGGTCCTGAACCCGAGACGGCGGCCAGCGGGTTCTGCACGCTGCCTGTGAACTGCAGCTGTGGACAGGCATACAGCCCCGTATTGGCCGCCCGGGTGATCGTCCCCGACACCACGCCGTACGACATACTGAAGCCGTCGTAGTTCTGATCGCAGTGGACGGTGAGGTTCAGCCAGCCGGAACTGACGGCGGCCGTATAGCAGCCCACGCTGGTGAACGTGCCCGTGGCATGCATGGCCTGCGACAGCGCAAATCCATAAGCCCCGTGCGATACAACATTGGTCAGCGCGAAACGGTTGCCGGCCAGACCATTATTCACCCCGAGCATGGTCACATCGGTCACGGTCGTGTTGGCACCGCCCGTCATCACATCGCCGCCCACGAACGTCGGGCCGTTGAGCGTCGCGGAGGTGCAGTTCTTCAAGGCCGTGCCGTTGGCAAAAAACATTCCGGTGCAATTCGCCGACGTCGAGTTGTAGAGGCCCGCCGTGGTATTTCCCACAATGTCGCCGCTAACCGTGAGTGACGGACACGATTCCGTGCCATAGACGTTGCCTGTCAGCACCCCCGTGATG
>CAIPEB010000269.1 GCA_903863885.1 uncultured Planctomycetaceae bacterium
AAGCGGTCATTTGCCCAAAGCCCTTGCGTTCTAAGGTCGGCTGAAACGGAATTGTTAAAATCGCGATTACCAACAGCGTTAGTCCTGCGGCACCCATGCTCAGTCTCCGTCCGTGAGTTCATAAATGCCATACGCGACTCCAATACCGCCACCGATACCGATGGTAGCCTGAAACGGATCTAACGCTGGATCGAAAGCTCGATAACCGGCTCCATAATTGCCTGGACGAAGGTCGTTTAGGAAAGTGCCTAAAGCGCGTGAGTCCTGGTAACGAGCGCGCCAATAACTGGGTATCACGTAGGCCCGATACCCCAACGATGTGCCCACATCCTCAACTACAAGGCGTCCGCTTTCGAATAGCCGAGAGTTTGCGGCAGGTCGGCCAGCGGCTCTCAATGTCTCCAAGCCAGCCGCCTGGCGTTCGATCGTTAGCTTGCCCCATCTTTGGAGCAACGGACTCGAGTCTGGGTTGACTCTCTTTACCCAGAAATCGCCGTACTGTCTGACCTGAACTCCCGGAACACGACTGGTCCAAGGTGAAGGTGTTCCCCTTGGTGCACTTCCAATCACCGATCGTGCTGTCACCGACTCTATCCCACCATCGAGTGCCGACGCGACAATCGATTTCGCGAGAAACCGCATGGCATCGGGCGACTCTCCGTGAACGGCATATCCGTAGGTCTCGCTGATCGCAGCAAACTTCAGCCCCGTAGTCGCAGCATTGCGTGCAACTGCACCTGCCGCGGCCGACCCGCTGAGTCCGGATAAGCTCACCATTCCCAGCGGCGAAACGGGCCCGAATAGCGCTAACTCGGCCGTTGCACGGGCGGTGCCATCCCTCAATTCGACTGTGCTCCGGAGTCGTTCGACCCCGCCATTCGCAAAACGGAAAGTATTGGGACCACCAACTCGAAGCGAGCCGCTCACGCCGTGGCATACCTGACACGGGACACCGAACAACTGGCGGAATTCGGGCGAAAAATAGCTGTCGTTCAGATGGTAGGCATCGCCATACACACCATCAACCCGCGTTACCGCCTCCTCCATCCCACTCGGATCCGTCTTGCTCGTCGGTTCGTTGCCGACGTACCGGTACAAGTTGGCGTCCCCGGCGGCAAAGCCCTTGGGATCCTCGCTGAGGAACCGGCCAGCCCTGGAATCGTAGAAGCGGGCCCGGTTGTAGCTGAGCCCCGTGCCGGATTCGACTTCGCGACCGGCGTAACCGAAGAGGAAGTCCGATGCTTGCGTGCTGACACCGAACCCGGAATACGTGCGGTGGCCGGTCACGCTCGTGTAATCGGTCTGCGCATCGTAGTTTGCCAGGTCCCGCACGGAGCCCTGATGATCGGTCAGCGGCCACAAAATGTCGCCCGACGCATTTTCGTCGGCGAAGATCTGATCGACCGCCGGCCCGTAAAAGAAGTAGTGCGTGGCCTGGCCGGCCGCGTCGAACTGGATCGCCACGTGGTCGCCGGAGCCGGACGATTCGGAGCGCAGGCCGTCGTGGGAAAAGTACGTTTCCTCGTCGAAGTCGTTATCGCCGTCCGTGTCGACCAGCACACCCACACGCCGGTCGAACACATCGTACCAGGTATGCTCGGAAGGGAGCTTTGAT
>CAIPEB010000270.1 GCA_903863885.1 uncultured Planctomycetaceae bacterium
TCACCGGCCCGAAGTCTTTCCAGTGGACGCCGTCATTGGACGTTGCCAACCACACGTTCCTGAGGTTTGCGTCGTCGTTCGGCGTGTACATGCTGAAGAGGTAGAACTGGCCCTTGTGCCAGTAGATGAACCCGTCTTTGAATCGCCCGACCGACGGCCGGTATAACATGCCGGCGGCATCGGAAACGAACAGGCTGGTGGCCAGAATTACGGTCTTGATCGCCGTTGAGAAAGTGCGGTTGAAGAAGGTAGCCATGCCGATAATTCTCCCTATCACATCCATCGGGCCCGTCGCGTCCAGCAGTCGCTGTATCGAGTGTCGTGCAATATGCGGGCGGCAGCCCCGCATCGCAAGCCTCTTTCCGTGCAATGCGGGAATTGCCCGAAGACGGTCGCCGAATGGACCTGCCGAACTGGCTTCCGCGGCCTCAATGCATTATTTTCGCGGATAGGGGAAGGCATCGTCGGAGTTGATCAGACTCCGCCCGATGCTGGCCATCCCGAACGTTCCTGGTCGTCCTTCCCGTTCCCACTTCGGGGGCGGCGTGCAGCGGACTCGTAATATCAGGAGCAAGGGCCATGAAGAAAGTTCTTTACGCGACCGACTATTCTGAACCGAGTCAATACGCCTTGCATGTGGCGGAGTCGCTGGCTCGGGATGGCGATGCCCGACTGCTCATCGTCCACGTGTCGGAGACGGAAGCATCTCCGGTCGGGGAGCTTTTCGACGAGGATCCCGAGCCGAGCCCGACTGAGGTGGCTCGCTTGAATGCGGTTGTGCCGCGCGATGCGGGTGTTTCTTGCGAGCACCGACTGATTTGTCCGGCACCCGCATCGGAGAACGTGCACATCGCGGACGAGATCATTCAATTGGCGGAGCAGGAGGGCGCGGACGTCATTGTTATCGGCACGCATGGCCGGACCGGTTTGAGCCGACTGCTGGCTGGCGGTGTCGCGGAATCCGTCATGCGCCGCGCCACGTGTGCGGTCATCACCGTAGGAAAACGACATGCTTGAAAGATCTATCGCTGCGGTTCGCAGGCGGGCGAACCGTCCGTTCCTCGCTTCGGTTGGATTGGTTCTGCTGGTGTTGCTCGGACCGAATGTGCAGGGGGACGCCGTCATCGCGCAGACCTCGAGTGACGAGTCTTCGCTGGACGCGGCTTCCGATCCGACGGTCCGTAAGGCGAAATTCGAGCTGGCCGCCGATTATTCCGCGAAGTTCAGCGGCCGCGCAGTGCTTGTCATGCGGAAGGGAGAGGTTATTTACGAACGATACGACGGCTGGCTTGCGACGCGGCCTCATATGCTCGCCAGCGGCACGAAGAGCTTCACGGGCGTTTTGGCGATGTTCGCCGCACAGGAAGGTCTGTTGTCGCTTGACGAAAAGGCGTGCGACACAATCACGGAATGGAAAGGAGACGAGAGGAAGCGTGAAATCACCATTCGCCACCTGCTCACACTTTCGTCCGGACTGGATCCGGCCGACAGCGCGTTTCCCACGCGCGGAGAGGGCCTGCGGCGACTGGGAGGCGTAGCTCAAGACCGGGCCGATCGCATCAAGCGTCAGGACGAAAAGACGGGTTTGAGCAAGCTTGCGACGGGCAACTGGTTCAAGGACTCAATTCGAGTGCCGATGAAGCACAACGCAGGCGAGATGTTCGAGTACGGTCCGAGTCACTTTTACGCGTTCGGGGAACTGCTCAATCGGAAACTCGGGCAGCACGGTGAGATCAAGGAGAAGACGTTTGAGGGTTATGCGCGAAGCCGCATCTTCGAGCCGCTGGGCATCAGCATCGGCTGGTGGGGTAAAGACGAAGCCGGAAACGTCAATATTCCCGGTGGCCTGTTTCTCACCGCACGCGAGTGGGCGAAGTTCGGTCAGTTTGTCGAGCAGCGGGGCGCATGGAAACAGGCGGACGGTTCCATGAAACAGTTGCTCAAGAGCGAATTGCTCGGGCAGTGTTTCCATCCATCGGCGACCAACAAGTCCTACGGTCTCACCTGGTGGCTGGGGGGCGCGGCGGGGGAAGCGGACGCAGGAAGGAACGAGGAGGCGAACCAGGCGCAGGCAATGCGCCAGAGGTTGCGGCAGCGGATGCAGGAAAAAGCAGCCGTCGCCGAAATCGCGATCGGAGGCAAGGCCGTCAAGATCCAGATGGCCGCAGGGCTGGGAAAACAGCGTTTGTTTGTGATACCCGATTACCAACTGGTTGTCGTGCGATTTGCCGAACCGACGCGCGAAGGACAGGGGTTTCGAGACGCCGAGTTCCTCAAGCCGATTCTTGAGACGCTGTCCCCGAGGTAGACGAGACGCTGGCATCGAGGCAGAGCAGGATGAAGTCTGTTCGGTAGTCAGTTGCGTTGCGTTTCGTCATCGGAGCAGAAGGTCGACTCCGAGTCATCGATCGGCGGGTACGGTGGGAACGGCCTCGGGTTCTTCAGCGGGGGCCGGTGCCGCGTCGGATATGGCCCCGATCACCGGCCCCGGGGTGCCTCGCGCGATTTCCCAGCCGCCGCCCAACGCGCGATAAATCTGTATCAATGCGTAGACGATTTCACCGCGGGTCTGCGCACCCAGGTCCTGTACCTGAATCAGGTTCTGCTGGATCGTGGCGTACTGATTAAAGTCGATCTGTCCCACCTGGAGTTGTTGCTGCATTACCGTCACCGCGTTCGCTGCGGCCACGGCACTTTCGTCGTACAGCTGCGCCCGGCGCTGCGCGCGGAGGAATGCGACCATGGCGTTCTCGACTTCCCCGTTGGCCGTGAGTACCGTCTGCTGATACGCCGCAATCGTCTCCTGCAGAGCCGCGTCTTCGAAGCGTACGTTGTTGATCAGTCGGCCGTAGTTGAGCACATTCCAGCGGAAGGAGGGACCGATCGTGCCGACAAACGAATCGCTCGTGAACAGCTGCGACAAGTCGCGGGACTGATATCCCATCGTTCCGCGAATCGAAATGGCGGGATACAAATCGGTCATCGCGATGCCGACCCGCTCCGTTTGCGCGCCCACCTGCAACTCGGCCCGTCGCACGTCCGGACGCCGCCGCAACAGGTCCGCGGGAATTCCGACCGCTACGTCCTTGGCCACGATCGGAATCGGCTGTTTGCCAAGTTCCTCGTCAAGATCGCGCGGCGGCTCTCCCAGCAGAATGCAGAGCCGATTGGCCGCCTGGCGGATGTTGATGTAAAGCTGTTCCCGCTGCCCCTTGTTTTGAGCCAGGTTGGAGCGTAGCTGGTCGACGTCGACCGACGTGATGCGTCCGGCCGCCAGCCGCTGCTCTCCGATCGTCAGCACCGACCCCTGAATTGCCAGGTTGTTGTCCAACAGTCGAATCCGCTCCTGGTTGACGCGGATTGCTACATAGTTGTTTGCGACGTCGCCAAGCAGGGTCACGAGCACATCGTCGTAGTTGGCAATCGAGGCGCCCAGCTGCGCGTCGGAGGCCAAAATAGCCCGACGGTATCGGCCCCAGAAATCCAATTCCCAGGCCAGCGTGAAGCCTTGGGCCCATTGGTTGAAGAAGTCCCCACCCGCTCCCAGCCTCTGATACGAACCGGACGTGTCCTGCTGTTGCGGGAAGAAACTGCCCACTGCGATTCCCAGTTGGGCGCGTGCCTGCAGAATCCGATACCCGGCCTGGGCAAGGGTCAGATTCTGGTTTGCTGCCTGTTGGACGAGTCCATCCAGCATCGGATCGTGCAGCAGTGTCCACCAATAGAGCGGGACATCCGATTGGTCACGCACTCGGACGTCGGCTTGATCGATCCAGTGTTCCTCGACCTGGGCCATCGGCGGCGTGAAGTTCGGGCCGACCTTGAAGCCGTTTCGCAGATACTCACGGGGACTGGTGCAGGCCCCGCATGCCAGCAGACTGGTGGCGAGCATCAGCAGTCGCACAAAACCGCTTCCGTACTTCGGGTACACGGGAATACTCCGGTCCATGGGTACGCTTTGCCCGAAGAATCCGTGACATCCGGACAATACACCCAACTGTGCATATCGGCATATTCATTGCAAACGGACCAACTGCGTACCGGTTGGGTCCCTTACTCCTGCTATTTGCCCCATCCTTTCAAAATGCCGCGGGCCAACCGATACGGCAGAGGTTCAAGCCCCGAGCGGACCGTTTTCTGAGCACTAGAGCAGCTCGGTGGGCGTTTTATTTAGCTATTCTTCCTGTTTTACGCCCGCAGCATGGTTCTTGACGGTTTCTTGATATCTCGCCCGCTGCTTTTGACACCATCTTGATGCGGCCTTCGATACGATTCGATTGCCGTCCGCGTGAACTTGGAGGAGTTCTGCGCAGGCATGAATGACGGCAGCCTTGGCCGGTCGGTGACTGACCGGGAACAGTGCAGGTCCCGCTCTCCCGAGGACCACCCGAAGGGGACGCCGGCAATGTGCCGGCACCGAATCGAATTCGTTGCCCCAGTCTTGAGGCCTGAATCACGTCCGAGCCAAGAGCGGAAGTCTTTTGCTGAAAGGAATATATGTCTTCGGCTGGGAAGTCGGTTGAAGCCAAGAGCGCTTCAAGTGCGGTGCGGGCTGCGGGCGTGATTGTTGTCAGCAGCGTCATGTTCACCTTCATCTCCAGTTGGCGAACGGCGGCGATTGTCCTGTCGGATCTGGGGAGTACGGCGTACTACATCGGCGGAATCGTCGAGCAGGCGATCGGTCCGTCGGCCCCGTGGTTCGTGCTGGCGGTGATGCTCTTCAGTTACGCGGTCCGGTCGGTCTACATCGAAAGCGTTTCGATGTTCGTGCGTGGCGGAGTCTACCGCGTCACGCGCGAGGCGCTGGGCGGCGTCGCCGCGAAAGTGGCTGTTTCGGCATTGCTGTTCGACTACGTGCTCACCGGGCCGATCAGCAGTGTTTCGGCGGGGCAGTACGTGTCGGGGCTGATCCTGGAACTTGCTTCACTGCTTACCGGGCATCCGGTCACACGCGAGGCGCACGCGACGTTCGCAAATCTGACTGCGATGTTCCTGGCGGTGGCGGTGACTTTGTACTTCTATCGTTTGAACCTGATTGGGATTCACGAGTCCAGCGACAAGGCCTTGAAGATTCTCAAGGTGACCACGGTAATGGCGGTGCTCGTGATCGGGTGGGGGCTGGTTACGCTTTGCTGGCAGGGCCCTCGCAACCATGTGCCGCTGCTGCCGGACCTGACTGCGAAGATGAATTACACGCTGGGGCAGCAGCACAGTCCGCTGGGATTCATCGAGAACACTTGGCTGGGGCATGCGCTGGCGGGGCTGCGCGGGAGTCAGTTCTTCAGCCTGCTTGGCGTGCTTGGGTTGTTTGTGGCTTTCGGGCACTCGATTCTGGCGATGAGCGGCGAAGAGACGCTGGCTCAGGTCTATCGCGAAGTGGAAGCACCCAAGCTGCTGAATTTCAAGAAATCCGCGTTCATTGTGTTTCTTTACAGCCTGATATTCACCGGCGGCATCTGTTGGCTGGCCGTGCTGCTGATTCCCGACGAAGTGCGGATGCCGCGCTATGCCGACAATCTGATCGGCGGCCTGGCCATGAGCGTAATTGGGCCGATGTGGGCTCGTGTGCTGCTGAACGTGTTTGTCGTGTTCGTCGGCTTTCTGATTCTGTCGGCTGCGGTCAACACGGCCATGATCGGCTCGAACGGAGTGCTCAATCGTCTGGCGGAAGACGGTGTCGTACCCTACTGGTTCCAGAAACCGCATCGCCGTTTCGGCACGACTCACCGCATTCTCACGATGATTGTCATCCTGCAGTTGGGCACGATTCTGGTGAGCGGCGGTGACGTGATCATTCTGGGCGAGGCTTACGCCTTCGGTGTTGTCTGGAGCTTCGTGCTTATGACGGCGTCCATGCTGGTGCTCCGTTTCAAGAACCGCATGCCGCGCGAGTATCGAGTGCCCTTGAATCTGCGGTGGGGGCAGCGTGAGATACCGATCGGACTGGGGCTGATCTTCCTTGTCCTTGGCCTGTCGGCATTGGCGAACCTGCTGACGAAGGAAACGGCGACCAAATGGGGGCTGGGATTCACGCTGGCGTTCCTGTCCGTTTTTCTCATTGCTGAACGACTGCACAAGCGTCAGCGGCGCGGCGCGAAGCACGAGCACCTCGAGCAGTTCAACTGTTCGTCCGCCGAGTCTCTGTCCCGCGAACTGCTGGGGTTGAATCGGCGTTTCTGCAAACTGGTCGCCATCCGTTCGCCGAACAGCATGGCGATGCTGAAAAGGTCGCTCGATGAACTGGATCCTGAGACGACGGATCTGGTGGTGATGACCGCTCGCATGACGGGCGGCGACGATGCATTCTCGCCGCCGCCGGATCTGACCAGTTACGACCAGCAGCTCATGACGGCCGTGGTGCAGAATGCCGAGCTGGCCGGCAAGCAGCTCACGCCGCTGATCGTGCCCACGAACAATCCGCTGCATGCGGTTCTCAGGTCGGCTGCGGGGCTGAGGGCTCAGGAAGTCGTCTTCGGCGCGTCGAACAAGTACACTGCCGAAGAGCAACTGGACCTGATAACGCTTTACTGGTTGAGTCTGCACGGAGGCGATCCGGTGCCTCTGACCGTCCGGATTGTGAGCCGCAATCGCGATCTGTCTTTCGATCTGGCGGGCGGCAATCGCATTCCCACGCTTGCGGACCGCAAGTCCCGTTCTGTGGCCGAACTGCGGGCAGCTCGAGTCGGAGTCAATCGGGTGCTTGTGATCCATGACGGAAGCCAGGCGAGTCACGACCTGTATCAAACGGTACTCACGATGCTCGACGACCGGATCGGCCTGACGCTGATCCAGATTCCTTCCTTCGAGCCGGAGGACAGCCATCTCGACCTGGTGGAGCAGGCCCGGCTGCAGGCGGAACGGCTGCGACGCCGCGTGGACTTTCACCGCGTGGACTGCGATCTCGGTGCCGCGCTGGTCGATCGGATCACCGAGGGCGGGTACGATCTCGTGGTGCTCAGCGAACCGGAGGTTCTCGCCTCCGACGGATTGGACTCGCGCGAGGAATGGCTGTCGGTGATTCGGGCGAGGTGCCCGTGCCCTGTGCTGGTGGGGTGGCGGAGTCTGCCCTTGTCGGTCACGGACGATTGAACGCGGAAGGCGAGGTTCCTCCGCGATACGGGCCGTTGCCACGCTACAATATACGGAGGTTTCGCCGGTTGACTTCCGTTCGACAGTTGACTCCCGCTGCCATGAGTGACGCTCGTTCCAACACCGACGAATTGCCGGCTCGCGTTCAGACCGACGAGACTGTTCCTCGGCGCGGTCGCCTCAAGGTGTTCTTCGGCTATGCCGCGGGAGTCGGCAAGACCCACGCCATGCTCGAGGCGGCTCGGCGATCGCAGCGGTCGGGTATGGACGTTGTTGTGGGCTGTGTCGAAATCCATGGAAGGCCCGAGATGGAGGTCCTGCTTGAAGGGCTTGAGCAGCTTCCGCCGCGCTGGGTCTCACACGGTGGCGTGACGCTTCACGAATTCGACGTGGATTCGGCCCTGGCGAGAAAGCCGCAGTTGATACTCGTTGACGAATTGGCGCACACCAACGTTCCGGGATCGCGGCATGCCAGACGCTGGCAGGACATCGAGGAATTGCTGAATGCGGGAATCGATGTCTGCACCACGGTGAACGTGCAGCACCTGGAGAGCTTGAATGATGTGATTGCCCAGATCACCGGCGTTGTAGTTCGCGAGACTCTGCCCGATCTGGTCATCGAGCGAGCCGATGAGATTGAATTGATCGACCTTACGCCGGAAGAACTGCTTGAACGGCTGAAGGCAGGCAAGGTGTGCGTTTCGCAGCACGCGATGCACGCGGTGAGTGGTTTCTTTCAGAGGCCGAATCTCATTGCCCTGCGGGAGTTGTCGCTTCGTCAAACCGCCCAGCGGTTGAGTCAGGATGTGAATGCGGCCCGCAAAGAAAGGGCGGATCGCGCTCCGTGGGCCACGAGCGAACGGCTGCTCGTCTGCGTCGGGCCGAGTCCTACCAGCGCGAAGCTGATCCGGGCGGCGAAACGGATGGCGGCCGCATTTGACGCGGAATGGCTGGCGGTGGCCGTTCAGCGGTTCGGCGCCGACAGTGCACGGGATGACCGTCTGGAGCGTGTTGCGCATCACATGCGGCTGGCGGAGCGGCTGGGCGCCGAAACTCACACGCTGATCGGCGACGATGTGCCGCAGACGCTTCTGGATTTTGCCCATTCTCGGAATGTCACGAAGATCGTCGTGGGGAAGACCGGCCAGCCTCGCTGGAAGCGATTGCTGTTCGGCACGGTTGTAGATGCGCTGGTGGACCGTAGCGGCAGCATCGATGTGTATGCCATTCGCGGCGAGGCGGGTTCTGCGGAAGCCCGTCCGCATTTGACTCGTCCGGTTCGAGGTGCCTGGGGCAACTACGCCCGGACCGCATTGGTCGTGGCGCTGTGCGGCCTTCTGGGATGGGTGAGTCACTACTGGAGACTGGCCGAAGCGAACATCGTCATGGTGCTGCTGTTGGGAGTGGCGTACGCGGCCGCCCGTTACGGTCGCGGCCCGGCCATTGTCGCGGCGATTGCGAGTGTGCTTCTCTTCGACTTCTGGTTCGTGCCTCCGTTTCTCACGTTGAGCGTCGACAATGCACAGTACCTGTTGACGTTCGCAGTCATGCTTTTCATCGGAGTGGTGATCAGCACGCTGACAACGCGGATCCGCGACCAGCTGCTGGCCGCACAGCAGACGGAACGGCGGACGTCTGCACTGTTTCGTCTGACCAGGCAACTGAGCCAAGTCGCGGGTTCGGATTTCTTGACACGGATCGCGGGCAGGCAATTGCGTGAGATTTTCGACGGTGAAATCGTACTCTTCGTGCGTGAACGCGATGGATCGCTCGCGGTGCGTTTCGGACAGGATACCGCAACCGCCCGAAACGAAACGAACGTGGCCGCTGCGCACTGGGTCGCCGAACACGACGAGGCAGCGGGAACCGGCACGGATACGTTGAGGGATGCAACGGCCTTCTTCGTACCCCTGCTGGGATTTCAACGGACACAGGGAGCTGTCGGCGTCCGGCCGAACGATCCGACACGGTTGCTCGATCCGGAACAGAGGCGGCTGCTCGAAACCTGCGCAAGCCTGATTGCACTCTCGCTCGAGCGTGACCAGTCCGTGCTCAACGCTCACGAATCACAGCTTCAGGTTCAGGCCGAGCAACTGCGCAACTCGCTGCTCAGTTCGATGTCGCACGACCTTCGCACGCCGTTGGCGGCCATGGCCGGAGCGGCGTCGAGTCTGCTCGACGATCGGTCCGGGGGAGATCCGGCAGCCCGCCAACTTCTGCTGCAGACGGTTGTGGATGAGTCGCACCGTCTGGCTCGGCTTGTGGATAATCTGCTGGACATGACGCGATTGGAGTCGGGCGCCGTTGCGCTGAACCGTCAGTGGCACGTCATGGAAGAAATCGTCGGTTCCGCGCTGTCCCGCCTGCGCCGCGAACTCGCGTCTCGGCCGGTGAGGGTCGAGAGCCCGGCGGACTTGCCGCTGCTCTTTCTCGATGGCATGCTCATGGAGCAGGTGTTCGTGAACCTGCTGGAAAATGCCCTGCGGTACACGCCTGCCGACAGCCCGATTGAAATCGTGCTCCGATCCGTGGAGCAGCGAGTTGAGATTCGATTCAGCGATTACGGTCCCGGACTGCCGTCGGGGTGCGAAAGCCGGGTTTTTGAGAAGTTCTTCCGCGGCGCAACCTCGACGGCCGACGGACGCCGAGGAGTCGGACTGGGATTGGCAATCTGCAAAGCAATCATCGAAGCCCACGGCGGCCGCATCCGAGCACGGAACCGATTGCCCTGCGGCGCGGAGTTCCGGATGGATCTGCCCTGCGACACCGTGTCGCCTTGCGTCACATTGGAAGAGCCGGATTCCGGAGTAGTTACTCAGGCATGACTCCCAGTCCCTCCCTGCTGCTGTTGGTCGAGGACGAATTGCCCATCCGGCGCTTCCTGAGAACTTCGTTGGCCGCGGAAGGCTACCGCCTTGCCGAAGCCGAGACGGGCGAGCAGGCTTTGCGGCTGGCGGCCCAACAGCCGCCCGACCTCGTGCTACTCGATCTAGGCCTGCCCGACATGGACGGCCAGGAAGTATTGCATCGGCTGCGCGAGTGGCTGCACGCTCCGGTGATTATTCTCTCGGCACGAGATCAGGAGCGGGAGAAGATCGCGGCGCTCGATGCCGGCGCCGATGATTATGTCACCAAGCCGTTCAGCACCGGCGAACTTCTTGCGCGGATTCGCGTTGCCTTGCGGCACGCGGCTCAAGGCGGAAGCGCGGAATCGCCCACGTATTCGTGCGGCGATCTGCGAGTTGATCTGGCCGGCCATCGGGTGTTTGTCCGCGATGGCGAAGTCCACTTGACCGCCATGGAATTCAGCCTCCTGGCCACAATGGCGCGACACGCAGGCAAGGTTTTGACCCATCGCTTTTTGCTCAAGGAGGTCTGGGGGCCTCACCAGGTGCACGAAACGCATTATCTGCGGGTCTTCATGGCTAACCTGAGACGAAAGATCGAAGTCGACTCCGCTCAGCCCCGTTACTTACTGACCGAGCAGGGAGTCGGATATCGACTGGCATCCGACTGAGCAATTTCTGCCATAAACCCCATAATGCGAGTTAGGTAAATTACCCATTTCAAGCCGCTCCTCTGGGCGGAATCTGGATATTCGGCTGCGCGCAAATGCCTATATCCATGCGGGTTGTGCTTGGTGGCCAGCCTGACGAAGAGCGGGGGATTTGACAGTTCACGACTTGTTAAATAGGATAACTCCGCTCATCACCTGATAGGGTTATGCGTCGCACTTATCTCTTGTACCGAAGCGGGAGCGGCGGTATGAACAAGTCCGAATTGAAGGTTTTCAAGGACCTCCTGTTAGCGCTTCGGGCAAGGTTGCGCGGAGATGTCATTGCTTTAGCCGACGCGGCGCTGGGCAAGACGCGAAGCGAATCCAGCGGCGACCTTTCCAGCATGCCGATTCACATGGCCGACGTGGGCAGTGACAACTACGAACAAGAGTTCACGTTGAGCATGATGCAAAGCGAGGAAGAGACGCTGGATCAGATCGAGTCAGCTCTTGATCGAATCCAGGATGGAGTCTTCGGCTCATGCGTGGAATGTGATGGCCGCATCAGCAAGAAGCGACTCCACGCGATTCCTTACACGCCCTTCTGCATTAAGTGTGCCAGCCAGCTTGAGCGACATTGAACGGCTCTTGCAGCTGTATCATCGAAACTCGGTGCTGCTCCTGCAGTCGGCATCCAGTCACCGGTAATCGGTAGCTCAAGGCCGGTAACCGGTCGGGTATTCGTCCGCCTTCCGTCTGCATCTGTGGTGACGCGAGCTTACGTGTTACCGCGATGCGCACATTTAATCGAGCGCGCACATCCCAGAATCCGGCATGCACGAAGAGGGGGCCCCGGATCGCCACGGATAAGGGCAATAAACCATCTGCGGCACATGGATGGCTTCTGCCGTTTCGCCGCCAAGGCAAGTCGCTTGATACGTGCCCTGCCGGCGAGGTAAAACATGACGCAGCGCGGCCGGAGCAATTTGCTGCTGTCGGGCTGCCTTTCTATTGAAGCTCCGTGTTTGGGCAGCGGGGAGTTGTCTTGTATCGCGGGAGGTCCGAAATGCGAATCCGTTGTGTGCTGATCGTGGCGCTGGTCATCGGCTTCCAGGTCGCATGGGGAGATGTGTCGGCCGATGGTGCCGAACCTGCGGGCGTCGAAGCGACTGCTGCGACGGCCGACTCGCAGATTGCTGCTGATCTGGAGGCACTCGGAGCCAAGGTCACCCGCAATCCGTCCGGTTTCGTGGATTCCGTGCAGTCGCTCGACAGTCGACTGACCGATGCGGATCTGGCCAAGATCGCAAAGCTGAGCGGACTGGAGTCCCTGGAAATCGGCGGAAGCAAGATCACCGACGCCGGTCTGGCGCACCTGGCTGGACTGAAGAGTCTCGTGCGGCTGTATCTTCACAATGTCGAAGTCACCGACGAAGGATTGAAGAGCCTCGCCGGACTCACCGGTCTTGAAGCGATCGGTCTTGAGGGAACTAAGGTGGCTGGTCCCGGACTTGCGCATATCAAGTCGTTCGCCGATCTTCAGGTGCTCAACCTCGGCGGGACGCAGGTGGGGGACGCTGATCTGGCACACCTGGAGGGCTTGACGAATCTTGAACCCCTTTCGCTCGAGCATACCAAAGTCACGGGGAAGGGGCTTGCGCATCTGACGAAGATGACGCGCCTGCGGGTCCTGAACCTCAAGGGATTGGATGTCGATGCCGCTGCGCTCGACCAACTCGAGGCGTTGAAGGCCCTGAAGATCATCTGGCTGAAGGATACGAAGGTATCCAAGCACGACGCCCGACAGTTCAAAGACAAAATGGACGGTCTGGCAATCTTCTTCTATTGAGACATGAATCGCTTGATGAGGTATGCAGCACGTCGCGCGGCTGCTGCGGATCAGCCAGTTCTCGTCGACCCTTGGAGTTATCACATGTTTCGAAGTCTGTGCATCGTGTCAGTTGGTTTGGCCGGTCTGACCCTTTGCGTGCTTACCTGCCGTGGCGAGGAGGAAGCCAAGAAGCCCGATTGCGTGTTCGTGGGGACTCCCAACGACGTGGTCGCCAAGATGATCGAGATGGCGTCGATCACCAAGGACGACAAGGTCTGCGACCCGGGTTGCGGGGACGCGCGAATGGTCGTTGCCGCGGCACGCGCGCATGGTTGCCAGGGAATCGGTTACGAGATCGACCCGGATCGCATCGCCGAAGCCAAAGCTCTGATCAAGAAACGCAAAGTCGAGAACCTCGTCCGCATCGAGTCGAAGGATATCTTCACGGTGGACTACCGCGAAAACACCGTGATTCTCATGTACCTGTTGCCCAATATGATTCTCAAGCTCGTTCCTCAATTCGAGCAGCTTAAGCCGGGATCGCGCATCGTGGCCCACAATTACCCGATCGGAGGCGTCGAGCCGACTAAGGAGATTGAGTTCAAATCGAACGAGGACAACGTGTCGCACACGCTGTACCTGTACGTAACGCCCCTGAAGAAGGCAACGAATTGACACGGGACCTAGGACGCAGGGCGAGCGTTTGGCACGGCTCACCTTGTCCGCTGGACTCCAGATTTCGCCGACAGCGTGCCGCGAGCGTTCCTTCAAAGCGTTTGACGATGGAGTCGACCATGATGATGCCGCGTTGCCTGCTCCTGATTGGCCTTGTTGCCGGATGTGTTTCAGCTCCGGCGGCGGAAACGGTCAGCGGACCCCCGTCGCAGGCTTTTGCCATCGAGACCTACGTTGCGCGAACGTACAACTATCTCGACAACATGGTCGACAAAGACGGTCTGCCGTACTTCAACATTTTCTGGACGGATCCGGCGGAAGCGGCCCACGACTGGCCCGATTTCGGCGATGTGACAAGCCGGCAACTGCAGGGGGCGATCATGGCTCGCCACCTGACAGGCAACACGGCGCGCAACGAGAAATTGTGGCTCGAGAAGGTCCTTTCGTATCTCGACCCGGAAACAGGATTGTTGATGCGGCCCAAGACCTCGTTTTCCGAGCCGGTGGCGGACCTGGGTGATCAGTCGCTGACGCTTTTCGCATTGGCGACCGTCTACGCCGATACGAAAGATCCGGAACTGAAGGCCGCGATCGACAAGATGGTGGACCATCTGCCGAAGTTGTACGATCCGAATCATGGACTGCGAGGCTTCATTATCAAGAGCCTGATGACGTGGGTGCGGCTGACGGGATCGAAGCCCGCACTCGATCAGGCCGGCAAACTCGTCCGGGTATGTTTCGACGAGAGTCCGCTGTTCACGCCGGACAATACATTTCGCCAGGGCGGGCACATGCATGGCAATCTGCGGACGCTGGTCGGGGCGGCCGACTATGCGCTGTACGCGAACGACCCCGTGTTGTTCAGCCGCGTTGACGCTCTCTACCGATACGTTCGCTCCGAAGGAACCCGGTTCGGATTTCTGCCCGAAGTGATCGGGCGAAAGGGCGACATCGTTTCGTGCGAGACGTGCGCGCTGATGGACTTCCTTGGGCTTGCCGTAACGCTGGCTAACAACGGCCATCCCGAGTATTGGGGCGACATCGAGCGAATGGTCCGAAACCAGATGGTGGAGAGTCAGGTAGCCGATGTCTCGTGGTTGAAATCGAGCGACAGACCTGACACCGAGCAGTTCACATGGCGGAATGTCGGAGAGAGGATGGTCGGCGGGTACTCAGGCTGGACTTCTCCCACGCACATTCTCGCGGCGAGGGAGGAGTTGCATTGGGGCGGTCCGGAACTCCGTGGAAAAACACGTGCAATCCAGAACTGCTGCGGAGGTTCCGGCACGCACGGCTTGTTCATCGTCTGGAAGAACGCGGCGCGGTTCGACAAGGCGACGCTCTCGGTTCACCTGCATATCGACAAACTGCTGCCCCAGGCGGAAATCCGCTCGCAGCAGCCCTACCGAGGGCTCCTGACCATCGACCTCAAGGAGTCCTGCAATGTCCGCGTGCGCATTCCGGAGTTTGTCGACCCGAAGGAGATGCGCGCCAAGTCGAGCCACGCCGACGTGCCGGCGCGCGTCTGGGGGAACTATCTCGAACTGGGGGCGAGAAAGGCGGGCGAAAAACTGGAGGTGAGTTATCCGGTGCCGGTTTCGACCGAGGAAGTGACGATCGGAAACCCGGGCTTCAGGCAGTACCGTTACATGGTTACCTGGAAGGGCGATACCGTCGTCGGCATGAAACCGCTGGGAGAACAGGTCGCGTCTGCGTTTTCGGATTTCGACGGCAAGCCGGTTGAGGTGTTCTACGGCGAAGCTGGTCCCGGTTCGCTTTATCAGCGGGCGAGTATGCTGCAGGACGTTGCACCAACGCCAGTCTCGCTTCATCTGGATGACGGGGCGCTCGATTTCTGGTACCTGCGGAACTGACGGCGCAGCCGCACAAGAGTTGTCGGTGCACCGCAGGTCATTTGCAGCGTTTGAGCCGTTCTATTGCGGCACCAGCGCGGTCTGGCGATCTACGATAGGGGACGCGGATCGTTGACAGCCGGATGGCAATGCGGATGCACAAGCCGCGTGTACTCACGGTTGGCTGGAGCCCGAAGGCAAGCCCCGAGCATTCACTGCGCCGACTGGTCAAGTTCGTCGCGGAGTTTTGTCAAGCCTCGCTTCAATAGTCCGGCCACCGCGGCGGGGGATCGGCCGAGTCGTTCGCCGACCTCGGACAGTTTCATGCCGTGCAGGTAATGCAACTGGACGGCTTCGCGTTGAGCTTCGGGCAGTTTTTCAAGAGCGGCGCACACTCGCAGGATGTTCTCGTGCCGCGTCGCTCCTTCGCTGGGCGACGATTGATCCGCAGCCAGCCAGGCCTCGAGTCGTGCCGAGGAATTGTCCAGCTCGACGTGTATCGACCGTTCGCGACTGACATCCCGCTTGTTGCGTCCGAAGTCGCGTCTGGCATGCGCGAGGTTGTTAGCGAGTATCGTCCGCAGCCATGCGGCCATCTGGCCGTCATTCTGTCCGCGGAATTCACCGAAACCACGGTAGGCCTGAAGCATCGTGTCCTGGACGATGTCGGAGGCATCCACCTTCGAACGCAACCGTTCCGCGAGGTTCATTCGGGCCAGCAAGGTGAGGTAACCGCGAAATCGCTCGATCCGTTCACCGGCCGATTCGTTCTCTGTCATAAGCTCTCGTCTGAATTCCAGATTCTCAAGCAGCTCAATCCCCCCTGCCGTCCGTGTGTGTCCGTGCCAATCCGTGGACTTCTTCATAATGTCGCTTCAGCATAGTCGCTCCAGCGCGCTGTGAATACATCCGGCCAAGCAGCACTGGCCTGTCCTCGCTTCCGGATACCGTTAGGCGGTAATCGGTAATCGGAGTGGTGTCTATTTACCTCCGGACTCTGGTCCAGGTTCGATTACCCGCATGCTGCGCCATCCTCCCTGCAGAAAACGCCTGAAATAGATGGCTCCGAGCAGGCAGACCCAGACCGTTACGACACACCAGCACCAGAGAATGTCGCCGTGAAAATACGTCACGCCGACCCAGCTTGCCAGGACGGGCAGGGGAGAGAGGACTGTGGCGGTCGCGAGGATAAACCGCGTATCGCCCGCACCTTTGAGCGCGCTGGAGAAGACCAGATTCAGCGCGTCAAACAGGCAGTAGACGGCAACGAATCGAAGCAACACAACGGTCACGGACCGGACGGCCTGAAACCGCTCAACGGACATGCCGCTCGCATGACCGAACAGAAACATATCCGGAAAGAACGCGTACAGGGTGGCGACGAAAGCCATGTACAGGATGGCGATGACGGAGGCGGTCCAAGTGACACGCGCTGCGAGGTCGGGGGAGTCGGCCCCGAGTCGCTGGCCCACCATGGCCGAAACGGCCATCCCGAGCCCCAGCATGGGAAGCCACGCCAACGTATTGATATTGAATGCCAGGTTGGTTGCGGCAAGCGGCAATTCGCCGAGTCGTCCCACAACCAGCAGAAACAGCGTGAAAGCCCCGACCTCGATCAGCATCTGCAGTCCGCTCGGGCTGCCGTAACGCAGCACCCGCTTCATCAGCGGCCAATCAAACCGGCAGCCGTCCCAGACATGAAACGTACGGCGGAAATGCGGCATGAAAAGCAGGAACAGATACACAATCGCCGCGAACCACTGAGCGATTACCGTCGCCCACGCTGCGCCGGCGATTCCCGCGCGGGGAAACCCGAGGTAACCGAAAATCCAGCAGTAGTCGAGTACTGCGTTGAGCGCTGCGGCGGTCGCATCGACGATCATGATGACATAGGTGCGGCTGAGTCCTGTGAAGAAGGCGGAAAACACGGTCGAAAGCAGCGTCCCGCCTGCACCGTACGCCAGGATGCGGTAGTAGACCGACTCAAGCCCGGCGATCTCTCGCGAGTGGCCCGCCAACGCAAACGCCGCAGGAGCCCATGGAATCGTCAGCAGCACGAGTGGAATCGCGGTCAGCGCGATCCAGACTCCCTGCCACGTCACCAATCCGATGCGCTCGGGCGCGTCCGCACCAAAGTACTGCGCGACAAACGTGCTGATGTAGGCAGCCAGACCGAAGGGAAAGCACAGCACCGTGAAGCTCACCAGTGCCGCCGGGAGCGCGGCCGCCATGGCCGCATTCGAGTACCACAACAGGAACATGCGATCCGTCAACGTCATGATCGTCCAGAAGCAGGTCGAGACAATCAGCGGCAGTGCCATCACGCAGACATCCCTGCCTCCGCACGGACGACTCCACCATTCCCTGATGCTCACTCGCTGCATGCCGAAGATTCCTTTCCGGGCCGTTCTGCGATAAAGACGCTCGCCGAAATCAAGGAGGCGACGGATGGGTGCGGAACGGACGCGGAGCGACGATGGGACAATCCGTGATTGTCCGTGTCAATCCGCGGCCTGCTCCGGTCACTGGCTGCCGCCACCTGCTTTCACGGCATGCAGGTGGGTCATCGTGCCAACGAAGAGCGTGCCGTTTGCTGCCACGCAAGTGCTGACAACGGGTGACTCCAACTGAAAGGACGCGATCACGCGTTTGGTTCTGTCGGCGGCCAGAACCCAGAACTTGCCGCGACGAGTTCCAACGTAAATCTTTCCGTCCGCGACAAGCGTTGATGCCCACATCTCGCCTCCGGCATCGTGAATCCAGAACGGTTTTCCCGTCGCCGCATCCACGCAATGGACCTTTCCTCCGCAGTCCGCGACAAATACGAGGCCGTCGCGAACCGACGGCGTCGAGAGGCAATGGTGGTCCAGCGGGTATTTCCATTTCAAACCGGTCCCGGTGATATCGCCGGTCCGGCGCGCATCGATGCATTGCAGCCACGCTTCGTTCTTGCCCCACCACAAATCGCCGCCGACCGTAACAAACAAATCGCCGTCGTGATACACGGCCGTGCTCTTGATGTTGCTCGGGCTGACCTGGCGATTGCGGATGTAGGTGTGGATGTTCTCCTTGGGCGCGGTTGGATCACAGTCAAAGCGCCAGGCGGTTTTGAGCGACGCGAGTTCCTGCGAGGGGGTTTCCGGAGCTTTGTAGCTTTCAAACGCATAACAGACTCCGTTCCCGCCTCCGAACAGGATTAACCGCTTGCCTTGGATATCGGCCAGGCCGGGCGCGGACCAGTTGCTGTGGAACGTCCCGCGGCTGATCCCCTCGTTCTCGCGGGCGAGCAGTTTGCCGGTTGCCTTGTCGAGCACGACGAGCGCGGGCGCTTCCGGTTTTTCGACTCCGTCGTGTTTGCTGTTCAAGCCGTTGTTCGTGTTCAGATAAAGGTACGGTCCGTCGATCAGAACCGACGCGTGTACCGAATCGTGCGGGCGGACTCCGGCCTCCTTGCGAAGATCCTGGAGCCAGATGATATCCGCGTCGAGCGGTCCGGCCTCGAGCGGCGGTTGATCGCCGGGTGACATGTGGCGGCCTTCGTCCTGGTAGGGGCCGTCGTTGCCATCCGTCATCCCGTCGATATCCAGGCAAACAACTTCGTCCCGATTCGTCGCCACGTAGACGCGGTCCCCTTCGACGGTGACCGAGGAACACATCCCGGCTCGCGGCCAATCGAGATAGATATCGTTCTCGAGTTTCGGCACGACCAACTGCCAAAGGAATTTCCCATCCGCCTCGTTGAAGCACATCATCACGCCGCGGTCGCCCTGGTGCTTTGGATCGCGGGGCTGCTCGTTGTTTGTGCCGATAAACACTTTTCCCTGCGCTACAACCGGAGTCGCGTAGCATTCGGAGCCGATTTCAACGGACCACTTCACGTTTTGTCCGGTCGTTACGTCGAACGAATCAGGCAGTCCTTTTTCGTCAGATACCATGTTCCGCGAATTGCGCTCGCCCCATTGTGCGCGGTCTTCGGCTGTCGCGGTGTGTCGCGCCGAAATGAAGGCGCAGGACAGCAATAAGCAAATAGACTTCAAGGAAAACTGTTGCTGCATCATGGCGGCCTCGATTCCAGACATTCTAGTGGCACGGTCAACCGTCAGATCGCGACTTTCTGCCTGAAGCCCTGCGATCTGCGGGGGCGGGGTTCGTTTCGGCGGGACGGCGCCGATACGGAACGCGGGCCCGCCTGCGGATCATTAGCTGCAATTTACCAAAACCGTATCGCAGTCTACACGGCGCAGTACAATGCGGCAGAACATTCTCTTCCAATTCGGAGATCTCGGCCATGCGCAGATTGGGAATCACGCTTGCCGTTTCAGTGCTGTGCCTGCGAGCACTCGCCGCGGAACAAGCACCGCAAAGCGGATGGAAAGCCGGAGTTTCCCGCGCAAAGATCACGCCGCAAACGCCGCTCTGGCTTGCCGGTTACGGAGGAAGGACGCATCCGGCCGAAGGCACGCTGCACGACCTGTGGGTCAAGGCGATGTGGCTCGAGGACGCCCAGGGCAAATCCGTTTTGCTGGTGACGACCGATCTGTGCGGAATACCGAAATGGATGTACGACAAGTTGTGCGATGAGTTCTCGCAGAAGTACGCCGTCGATCGATCACAGATCCGTCTTACGTACTCGCACAACCACTGTGCGCCGGCACTGCGCGGTGAGCTGGAAGATTATTACCCGATGGACGAACAACAGCGCAATGCAGTCGGTGTCTATTCCGACTGGCTGGAACGCGAGATTTCGCTCGCGGTTGCGGAGGCCAAGGCCAAGATGCAGCCGGCGGTCCTCGAGGCGTTCGAGGGCCAATGCACGTTTGCGGTGAATCGGCGAAACAACCGCGAAGCCGAGGTCCCGGATATCCTGGCGAAAGGCCAGGCTCCGAAAGGACCTGTGGATCATCGAGTGCCCGTGTTGAGAGTCTCGTCGCCGGAGGGCAAACCGATCGCGATCATGTTTGCGTACGCGTGCCACAATACGACGCTTGATTCCTATCAATGGTGCGGCGATTACGCCGGTTTTGCGCAACTCGAACTGGAACGCGACTATCCGGGGGCGACAGCCATGTTCGTCATGGGCTGCGGCGGCGATCAGAACCCGCTGCCGCGCCGCACGATCGCTCTCTGCGAGAGCTATGGAAAGCAACTGGCCATCGCCGTGCGCGAGTCGTTCCAGAAGCCCGGCCGTTCGCTTGGGCCTGCGATCCGTACCGCATTCGAATCCGTGCCGCTGACCTTTGAAAAGAACCCGACGCGCGATGAACTCAAGGAAGCTCTGAACAGCCCCAACGCTATCCGGGCTCGGTGGGCAAAACGCATGCTGCAACAGATGGATCAGCAGATTCCGTTTGCGATTTCCCAGCCTTACGCAGTTCAGGTCTGGCGATTGGGCGATCAGCTTTGGATCGCGCTGGGCGGCGAGGCGCTCGTCGATTATTCGCTGCGGTTCCAGTCCGAATACGGCGCGACGACGTGGGTCACCTCTTACTGCGCCGACCTGACGGCCTACATTCCCTCTCGAAAGAACTGGGATGAACGCGGCTACGAGGTTGATTTCCTGTTCGAGTACATGCTTCCCGCGGATCGCTGGTCGTCTGACGTCGAAGACCGAATCGCCGCAGCCGTTCAGCGTCTGGTGGCGGAGGTCAGACGGTAGGCGACAGGCGGATGCCGGTGAACTCTCGCCGGACTCGAGACTTCCGCCATTAGTTGCGGCGTCCAGGCGGGTCAGGTATTCTGCCGGTGCTCACGGGCGAGATGTTCTGGCCTGAGCGCACGACGATGGGTTCGAGCGAGGGGAGTCACTGATCATGGCAACACAGAGCGGTTCCAACGTGAATAGCCAAGCTTCGCGTCGCGACTTTCTCAAACTATCCACGGCGGCCGCGGGGGCGGCAGCGATGGTCGGCACTCTGCCTTTGGTTCGGTCCGTCCATGCGGCCGGCGACGATACACTGAAGATCGGCCTGATCGGCTGCGGCGGCCGTGGATCGGGAGCAGCGGCCAATGCGCTGAACGCCGACAAGAACGCGAAACTCGTGGCGATGGCGGACATCTTCGGCGATCAGCTGCAAAAAAGCCGCGAAGAGTTGCAGAAGATCAAGGAAGGCCAGGTGGCCGTTGCCGACGACCACTGCTTCGTTGGCTTCGACGCTTATCAAAAAGTGATCGACAGCGGCGTCGACGTGGTTCTGATCGCTTGTGCGAGTCGGTTTCATCCCAGGTATCTGAAAGCGGCCATCGATGCGGGCAAGCACGTGTTTGTGGAAAAACCGCACGCGCTCGACCCGGCAGGGATCCCGATCGTCACCGCCGCGTGCGAGGACGCGAAGAAGAAGAACCTGAACGTCGTGTCGGGCCTTTGCTGGCGTTATGACGCGGGCATGCAGGAAACTGTCAAGCGGGTAATGGACGGTGCGATCGGCGATATCGTGGCGATTCAGGAAACGTACATGCGTTCTCCCTACCGCCTCATTCCGCGGGACCCCGCCTGGTCGGAGATCGAATACCAGTACCGCAACTGGTACCACTTCAACTGGCTGTCGGGTGACGACATCGCCCAGTCGCTGATCCACAGCATGGACAAGGGCTCATGGCTGATGCGCGACGAGCCGCCCGTGTGGGCCTTTGGCCAGGGTGGCCGGGCCGCGTCGTTCGACACCGTCTACGGCGATGTCTTTGATCATCACTCGATCGTGTACGAGTACGCCAACGGCGTGCGCATGTACGCGGTAGGTCGCGCGCAGAAGAGCTGTTACGACGAGGTCTCGGATATCATCCTCGGCACGAAGGGCCGTGCGGACTTGATGAACTACAAGATCGACGGCGTGACGAAGTGGAGGTATGAAGGGCCGAAGGAGAGCATGTACGACCTCGAACATGTCGCGCTGTTCAATGCAATCCGCAGCGGCAAGACAATCAACAACGGGACGTACATGGTCAACAGTTCCATGCTGGCCATCATCGGCCAGATGGTCTGCTATTCGGGCCGGAAATTCACCTGGGAGGAAGCACTGAAGTCCAAGTACACAGTCGGCCCCGCTGATTGCGACTTCAACACGAAGCCCTTTGTGTTGCCCGACGATAAAGGCATTTATCCGGTCCCCATGCCGGGCTTCACGGATATCAGCTGATTTATCGGTTCAGATCCGGGTTCATCCGTGGCCTCTGCTCCTCCGGACTCGACGGGCGACTTTCGCCAGCGCCCGTCTTGCCAGCGCACCGATTGCGCAGTTACCTTTTCCAGCGGAAAAAGGCGTTCGATGGCTTGAAGTCGGGCGGTGACGGAGTCGCGTCGGTGGCTGACAAAGCGGCGGCCATCCGCCTGCCTGTGTTCATTTTTTCGAGTTGATTTTCCGGTATTTCCACACCTGCGGGTCGTTTGTTCCAGCGATGGTTACTCAACAGATTGAGCAGCAGATCTCGCGGCACGCGCAGACCTGCACAAATTTGGTTAATGAAGTCGGCCGAGTACTGGTTGGCCAGGAGCGCATGGTTACTCGACTGCTGGTCGGATTGCTGACCGGCGGGCACGTGCTGCTGGAAGGCGTCCCGGGACTGGCAAAGACGCTGGCCGTGCGCACGCTGGCTCGTGCCATCGACACCGGTTTCTCGCGCATTCAGTTCACGCCCGACATGTTGCCGGCCGACGTGATCGGCACCGAGGTGTTCAATCCTCGCGAAGCGACGTACAGCGTGAAGAAGGGGCCGGTCTTCTCGAATCTGATCCTGGCCGACGAGATCAACCGCGCTCCGGCGAAAGTCCAGGCTGCCCTGCTGGAAGCAATGCAGGAGCGGCAGGCCACGATCGGCACCGAAACGCATCGGCTCGAGGAACCTTTCCTCGTCCTTGCCACACAGAACCCGATCGAGCAGGAAGGCACTTATCCGCTGCCCGAAGCGCAGGTGGATCGCTTCATGCTCAAGGTCCTTGTCGACTATCCGACGCGTGAAGAGGAGCAGAAGATCGTCGATCGCATGGCCTGCGGCAAACCGCTCCCCGAGATTCGTCGCATTACGACACCGGCGGAACTGCTCGAAGCCAGGTCGGTCGTGGACCAGATCTGGGCGGACGACAAGGTGCGGGACTATATCGTCGACGTGGTCCGAGCTACCCGCAACTCGGGTGGCAACCGCGTCAGCGGTCTGGACGGGATGATCGAAACCGGCGCGAGCCCGCGGGCGTCGATTTATCTGATGAAGGCGGCCAAAGCGCACGCCTTCCTGCAAAGCCGCGGTTACGTCACGCCGCACGACGTCAAGACTTTCGCACCGGACGTGCTGCGTCATCGTCTCATTCTGACGTACGAGGCGGAAGCGGAGGGGAAATCCGCGGACGACATCGTGCGGCGCATCCTGGACAACGTGCCCGTTCCCTGAACCGGCGGTCTGAACCCACTATGCTCGCACGCGACGTGATCCAAAGGGTCCGCGAAATTCAAATCCGCACCGGTCGGCAGGTCGCCGATGTGCTGGCCGGACAGTACGTCTCGGTGTTCAAGGGACGCGGCATCGAGTTCGACGAAGTGCGTCCTTATATTCCCGGCGATGACGTGCGTACTATTGACTGGAATGTCACCGCGCGGATGGGCGAACCGTTCGTCAAACGCTACGTCGAAGAACGGCAGTTGACGCTGATGCTGATGGCCGATGTCTCGGCGTCGCAGGATTTCGGCTCGGGTTCCCGTTCCAAGCGGGAAGCAACGGCCGAATTGTGCGCGTTGCTGGCCTTCTCGGCAAACTACAACGACGACAAAGTGGGCCTGACTCTTTTTCACGGCCGCATCGAACAATACATCCCCGCCCGGAAGGGGCAACGCCATTCGCTGCGGGTCGTGCGCGAGGTCCTGACGCACGGTACGGGTGAGGCGCCGGAGGAAACTGCAATCCCGACCGGACGGCGGCGATGGCTTCCCTTCGGGCGGCGCCGGCCTTGGACGCGGTCGGCAAGGCAGTCGACCCGCATTGCCGGGGCGATGGAGTTCCTGATGTCGGTGACGTCGCGCAAGACCGTCTGCTTTGTGGTCAGCGACTTTCTGGACAGCGGCTATCTGCAGGCGATGCAGAGCGCCAGCCGGAAGCACGACGTAATTGCCGTGTTGATGACGGACCCTCGAGAATTGCAGGTGCCCGATGTGGGGCTGGTGAACCTCGCCGATCTCGAGACGGGAAATTGCAGGCAAGTCGACACCGGCTCTTCGGCGTTTCGTGAATTCGTCGCAAAGTCGGCTCGCGACCGCATCGCGCGGCTGGAGCGCGAGTTTCTCGCATCGAAGATCGACTTCATTGCCATCGATGCTTCGCAGTCGGTGGTTGATCCGCTGATCCGCTTTTTCCGCATGCGGGAGCGGAGGATGCGGCGATGAGCAGAGAGAGAAAGTCGCCGGCCGCGAATCGCTTTGCCGGATTCCGGTACTGGGCGATCGCCGCGGTGGCGTTGACGATGAGCGGTGCGGCTGCTCCGCCGAAAGCGTCGAGCGATGTTCCGCATGCTACGGCGAAACTGGGCCCAGTGAGTGTCGACGCACAGATCAAGCCGGCCAAGCCCATGATCGGTGATCCGGTGACTTTGACGATTACCGTTACAGCGGAACCGGGCGTGGAATTGCTCATGCCGGAATTCGGCGAAGCGCTCGATCGATTCAGCATTCTGGATTTCGTGCCGCGAAAGAAACTCGATGGCCGCGGACGCACTGTGGAAACGCAGCAGTACCGTCTGCAGCCGTCGAACTCCGGGCCCCAGTCGATTCCGCCGATTCTGATCGAGTTCATCGATCACCGCCCGAACCAGAAGGCGGCCCCCGAGGGAAGCGATGCTTACGAGATCCTGACCGACCGCATCGACTTTGAGGTCCAGTCGGTGCTGCCCAAGGATGCGAAGGCTGATCTGAAACCTCCGCTGGGCAAACTCGACAAACTGGCCGCACCGAAACGGCCCCGTTGGCCGTGGCTGATCGCGCTGGCCGCGGCGATCCTCGCGGCCTGCCCGCTGGTATGGTCCCGCTATCGGGCGTGGCGTGCAATGGCCCGCCGCCGCAGCGCCTACGACGTGGCCCGCTCGCGTTTGGATAGTCTGCTCGCGCGGCGAACACCGAGTGCCGAACAGATCGGCCCGTTTTACGTAGAACTTTCGGGAATAGTGCGCCGGTATCTCGAAGATCGATTCGACGTGCGGGCTCCGGAATTGACCACCGAGGAGTTTTTGGCATCGGCCCAGCACTCCGCCGACCTGACTCGCGATCATCAGGGGTTGCTTCGCGAATTCCTGCGCCAGGCAGACCTGGTGAAGTTCGCTGGACTGCGCCCGACCGAGGAAGATATCCGG
Source organism: uncultured Planctomycetaceae bacterium (assembly GCA_903863885.1). Classification (GTDB taxonomy): domain Bacteria; phylum Planctomycetota; class Planctomycetia; order Pirellulales; family Pirellulaceae; genus CAIPEB01. The sequence goes on from CAIPEB010000270.1 coordinate 25,269, forward strand.
GCATCGATCCAGGCCGCCGAGCGATTCCTCGAAGAGACCCGCGAGAACGCGCCGCTGATCAACGCACCGATGGAAACGGCAGCAGTCGAAACGCCTCAGACAGCGGAGGCCCGGCATGACTGATTGGGAATTCCGAGACCCGATGTTTCTGCTGCTCGCGCTGTTGGCACCCTTGGCTTATTGGCTTGCCACGCGGGTGCCGTCGCGAATCAGTTTTTCGTCGCTTGAACTCCTGAGCGGATCGCCTCAATCCGTGCGGGGGCGGCTGGCCCGATTGCCTGCGCTGCTGCTGGCCGCTGCCGTGCCATTGCTGGCAGTCGCCACGGCCGGTCCTCGAACGCCGGATGCCAAGACGAAAACGTCCGGCGAGGGAATCTCGATCATGATGGTTGTTGATCGCTCGGGATCCATGCAGGCACGCGATCTTGTCCCGAACGATGTGCGGATCGACCGTCTGACCGTGGTCAAGGAGGTCTTCAAGCAATTCGTACTCGGCGGCCAGAACGCCGGCAATGGACGTCCCGACGACCGGATTGGACTGGTGGCGTTTGCACGCTATGCGGACAGTCTCTGCCCGCTGACGCTGGACCACGGAAATCTGGTGGCTCTTGCCGAGGAATTGAACATTGTCACGCGGCGCGACGAGGACGGAACAGCGCTCGGCGACGGACTGGCGCTGGCTGTCGAGCGGCTGCGTCAGGAACGAACCAAATCCCGGGTCGCCATTCTGCTGACCGATGGCGTCAACAACACCGGAGCGATCGATCCGCTGCAGGCTGCGGAGTTGGCGCTGCGCGAGCAAATCAAGGTGTACTGCATCGGGGCGGGCACCGAAGGCATCGCACCCGTGCCGGCCGTCGATCCGTTCACGGGGCGCACCGTCCTGGCCCAGCAGTACGTCGAGATCGATGAAGCGACGTTGAAAGCCGTCGCGGACAAGACCGGTGGAAAGTACTTCCGCGCGACCGACGAAGCGAGCCTGATGAAGATCTACTCCGAGATCGATCGACTTGAGAGAACGAAGATCCATGAGCTGCGATATCTGCAGTATCACGAACACTTCGGTCCGTTCGCGCTTGGCGCACTGGGGCTGATGGTTGTGGCGGCGTTGAGTTCAAGCACCGTGTTTCGCAGGACTCCGTGAAAGACGCGGAAATAAGATATGGGAGTCCACTTCGCCGAACCGAACTGGGCACACGGCCTCTGGGGCGTGCTCGTAGTTGTCGCTCTGCTCTGGTGGCTTGATTCGCGACGTCGCGCGGCGATCGAGCAATTCATGTCGCGAGTCATGCTGGGCCGCCTGATGCGAGGCGTGTCGCCGGCGCGGCGCCGCGCAAGCCTGATTTTGTGGGGGCTGTCCTGCTCGTGTCTGATTGTCGCGTTGATGCGTCCTCAAGGACCACCGACGTTTGCCGCGGTGCAACGCACCGGCGCGCAGATCATGGTCTGCCTGGATGTGAGCAAGTCGATGCTGGCCGAGGACACGGCGCCGAATCGCCTTGAACGTGCAAAGGCCGAACTCACCGACCTGCTGGCTTACCTCCAGGGTGATCAAGTCGGTCTGATCGCTTTTGCCGGACGAGCCACGCTGCTTTGTCCGCTGACGACGGATTTCGGGTTCTTCAAGCTGGTCCTCGACGGCGCCAGCCCCGGCAGTGTGGGACGAGGAGGCACTCGGCTTGAAGAGCCGATACGGCGAGCTGTGGAGGGCTTTCGAACCGAAGTTACCGCTTCGCAGGTCATTCTGCTGTTGACTGACGGCGAAGACCTGGATTCCTATCCGCTGAAAGCGGCCGAAGAGGCGGCACAGCGAGGCATTCGCATACTGGCCGTCGGCTTCGGAGATGAGGCCGGCAGCGAAGTTCGCGTGACCGACCCGCGGACCGGCGTCAAGTCGGTTGTGAAAGACGCGGACGGCAAGCCGGTCCGATCGCGACTCGATGGCGAGACGCTGCGACAGATGGCCTTGGCAACCGACGGTGTCTACATTCCGGCCGGGACCGGAGCACTCGACCTGGAGTCGATCTACCGCGCACACATCGCCCGGCTGACTCGAAGCACACTGGATTCTCGGGATTTTTCGGTGCGGCCCGATTGGTATCCGTGGGCGCTGCTCGCGGGCCTTTTTTGCCTCTTCTGTTCTCTCGCGATGGTCGCCGGATCCGGGGCGGTCGATGACCGTAACCGCAGTATGGCGAGCCGAGCAACCAGGGCGGCGGTTCTGGCATGCGTGCTGGCCGCGTGCAACCGGTCGGCGGTTGGGCAAGACGCAGATGCTGACCAAAAGACGAAATCTCCCCCGCCCCCGAACGCTGCTTTGCTCGGCGGAAAAGAGTCTGCCAGCCGCAAGGATCCGCGGCAACTCTACAACGAAGCTCTGGCCGCCCTGACATCGCAGCCTGACCGCGCCGAGCAGTTGTTGACCGAGTCACGTCGGAATTCCGGAACGGATGCCGAGGTCCGTTATCGGGCCACGTACAACCTGGGATGGATCGAGGTTCACCGCGCGGATGCCAAGTTGAAGGCCGAACCGCAACAAGCCTTGGATCACCTGCGCGCCGCTGCGAACTGGTTCTCCGACGCTGTGCGACTGCGTTCCGACTCGGGCGATGCGCGCCACAACCTTGAAGTGGTTCTTCGACGAGCGGAACAACTCGCCGACAGCCTTCGCAAGAAAGACCCTCGCGATCTAAACTCCCGTATCGACGCAGCGATGGAAGCGCAGCGCGGACTGTTGAACAGTGCAGCGGGCTTCGTCGAAGAGTTGGTGCGCAACGCCGACCCCAACGCCGCCGCGCGTTATCGTTCCGAGTTTCGCGGCCTGAGTGTACAGCAGCGCACGGTCCTTTCCGACGTCCAGGGAATCAGCAAGGCGGCGCGGGAGGAACTGGATGCTCTCGCCGCGAAGAAGTCCGAATCGCAGCAACCGCAGGAGGCCTTGCGTGCCGCCCAGCTGAAGATTGCATTGGACCACCTCGGCCAATCAGAACAGCGCATGAACCAGACACGCAGCCAACTGCGGCAGCAGCAGGGCGAGCGTGCTTTTCGGCGAGGTTCAGCGGCGTTGGATGAACTCAAGCGAGCCCGCGACCAGTTTCGCGAACCGCCTGAGTTGCTTGATGTGCTGATTGCCGACATGACGCAACTGGCCTCCCTCACCGATGGCCTCGGCGCAAGCCGCCGCATCAAGCCGACGGAAAAGCCGACACCTCCGCCGACCTGGCTCACTCGCGAGTTTCTCGAGGAATCGCAGCAGTCCGTCGCCGAGAGAACTCGCGAACTGGCCGATCGCATGGCCGCGATGCTGAGCAGTTCCCCGTCGCGGCCCGCCGGACCTCTTCCGCCGGACAAACAACTGGATGAGACGCGAACGGAACAGATGGTCCGCACCGTACGCGACGCGTCGCCGTTCTTGAGTAAAGCCGCCGATGCATGCGAAAACGCACGGTCCGAGTTGGCGGCCGACCGCCTTGACGCCGCCTTTGCAAAGCAAACGGCTGCCGTCATCGCCCTTCGCGAGGCGCAGGAGCGGTTCCTCGATTTGCGGGGCTTGATCGAACGTATCTATGCCGACGAGTTGGCGAGCCGGGGGATCATGGAATCACCCCCTGCGGATAAAGAGACTCAAGCCCAGTTGGCCGATGTCATCGAACAAGTTCAGAAGAAGAACCTCGACCGATGCGCAAGGCTTGACCAACTTCTCGACGACGGACTTGCGGCAGCACGCGCCA
>CAIPEB010000271.1 GCA_903863885.1 uncultured Planctomycetaceae bacterium
AAAAACTGTCTGGGGAATTCATACTTTCTGTCCCTTTCCATTGGAGGTGCTAACCGGCTTGGAACGGTCCGCCGCGACGCCGGGTACCGAATTGGGAGCAGCGGACGTGAAGGCTTTCACGAAGGCGTCGTAGTCCAGGGGCAAGATCTCGGGCAGACGCCCGGTGCGATCCCCGGCTTCGTAGGTCGGATGCGGCTTGGTGCGCATCACGCGGTCGATGGTGATGTTGCCGGCCGCGTCTTTGCGGGGAACGGCGTCGCAGTAGAGGATCATGTCCACCAGGCCCAGCACCACATGGCGGGCCCGAGGCGTCAGCGTGGCCATCACATCACGGACGTCTCGTTGCAGATCCGACTGCTCCAGGGCGGACCGAGGGTGGCAGCCGGTGCGGAGAGCGTGCTGCGTGGAGGGGATCGTCGCGGACAGTTCGATCTGGCAGCCGTCGCCGTCGTCGACCAGGACGTTGAGCGAACCGCCATCCCGCTGGTGCGTGCGCATGTGCGCCGCGCGATGTTCCAGGATCGTGGCGACGTACCGTTCGACGACGGTGGTCACGAAGGCGTTGTAGTGGGCGACGCGGTGATTGAATTGACCCAGGCGGCGCAGCAGGACGAGCGTCAATTCTTGTTCAATGTCCTGCCGGTCCGAGGGGCTGAATCCGGCGCACCGCACCACTTCGCGGGCTTTGCGGCGGATGCAGCGGGCTGCGAATCCCCGCGTGAGTTCATGTTCCAGGTCGATCCCGGCCGCTTCCGTGCCGGGCTGGCCTGGGGTCAGTGCGTTGAAACGTTCCATCTTTCGTCTTCCCCGCAGTCTGCTTCTTGCGACGCACGTTGCGTTGCAGTTCAAACTCCCGCGAAGTTGCACGAAATGAGTGCGAAAAGATGGAGCGTTCTGTGCAAGCTGTTTGACCGCTGTGACTTGTGGCGAGAAAAATCTCTGGTTGCAGTTGCACGAAATGCAACTTGCTGCAACTTCCGCTTTTCGAAATCCAAAGGTGGGGGTGCTCGGTGGTTCACGATCGGGGCCACGTGGTGGGCCAGATTTCACCGGTAATTCAGCATTACCGCAGAGTCATCCCGGAGGCGGTGCGGCACCGCGGACTTGGGGATGCGGCGGAAAAAACCGTTGGTTGCAACAACTCCATGCGAATTGCTGCAACTTCGGGTTTTCGAAATCCAAAGGTGGGGGTCGACCGGTAGTCCAGGGTCCGAGCCACGCTTTGGGCTGGATTTCACGGGAAATTCAGAGCAGCGCCATCTCATCCCGGAGACGGGGCAACGCCGTGAACGTGTCTCCGCGGGCAGAAAAACCGTTGGTTGCAGCCATGCGAAACGCAACTTGCTGCAACTTCGGGTTTTCACGATCCACAGGAGGGGGGCGACCGATAGTCCAGAATCCGGTCCACGTCGTGCGCCAGGTTCCACAGGTAATTCAGCATTACGGCCGACTCATCCCGGAAACAATGCGTTACCGTGGACTTGTGGACGCCGACGAGCTTGGCCAGGGTTTCCTTGGTCGGAGGCTTGAGCAGGGCCGGTGCGCCGGTTCGGTCTCGGGTCGTAATGGCGTAGTCGCGCGCGGCGCGCAGATGTTGCTGCAACTCCGACATAATCGCATTGATGTGGGCGGGCCGTGGTCCCTGTTTGCGGGTCTTCTTTTTCACGGTCTGCGCCGCAATCGATCGGAGCAGTTCGGCCAGATGGTCTTCCACGTAAGCGTGGTCAAATACGAACTTCGGACCTTCCCCCCACGTGAGAACCTCGCGTAGCGGCAGCATCGTCGGTCGCCTGATGATACGCTCATCAAGTTCAGCGACATGCTGCGGTGTGAAGACCACGGACCTTGCCGGGAACTGAGCCTGGTTGATCACCTTCCAAGCATCCGACCAATGCAAACGCCGGGCGAAGAACACGTTCCACTGCGAATTCGCCCACTTCGCTTTCCCGAGCCGCCAGACACGGCCGGAGACAATTTCCGCTGGTGGACCATTGCGTTCGATATGGGCAAAGACGACATCCAAGAAAGTCCCGATGGGCATCTGCCACCGCTGCAACCGCTCCAGCGGTACCAGCACTTCGCCCAGCGTGCAGGCAATCGCCGCGCGGAGTTCCCCCGTTACCACGTGGGGGAAGAACACGACTTCCGAATCGTGCAGTTCCCCGCACTCGTAGCAGGTGAGAAACCGGCTGGGCTCGGCGGGGGAAAACAGTCCCGCGGCCAGGCAGCGGGCCAATTCGCCGGGCTCCCAGCGGACGACGCAATCGTAGTCGAACACCGGAAGATCGTCGGATTCCACGGCCCACAGAATCTGCCGCAGCGATTCAGACACGGAGGATTCTCCAACGCTTGAGATACTTGCGAATCAACTCGATGATGCGGGGATCGCGACTGTTCACCCGACAACCGTCCGGAAAGGTGACCACCACTTCCAACGTTCTCGCGCGGCGCCCCGGCTTGGGCAATAACTGCAGGCGAAACGTGGCCATCGTGATGTTGACTTCCTGCCAACTGACTTTCTGCGGATGCAGCCAGTCGTCGGCCATGTCGTAGATGTCGCGATGCACGCCGTCCTGCACCAGATCCAATGTGACGCGGCCACGCCGCTTGGCTCCCAAGCGCACGCTGCTGAGCTGGAACACCACCCGATCCTCCGGGTCGGTGTCGAGCACAAAGCAACGATCTCGCAGACGATTGAGATCCTAAGGAGCATCGTTTTGGCAGGAAGTGAGCTCCTCTCCCAGCACGATCTCGCCGAACAGTTGTTCCAGTTTCGGCTTCAGATCCGACGCGATCTTGGGCGCATTCAGTCCCAAGGTGCCCTCTTCGCGATGGTACGCGAACACGATCTCGAAGGTTAAGCGCCCCTGGCGCGACACGAACTTGCCCTGCGAGTCGTGCGAACTCAACTCCTGCCAGTAGTCATCCGGATTGGCCACAAAGTAGTCGATGCCATCCTCACGGCGAAAATGTTTCACCGTGCATCGATCTCCTCGGCCATCGTACTGCCGCAGAAAGTTGGACAGACCTTCACCGAAGTCAAGCAGCGACTGAGGCGTCGTGCGAGGTTCCACACGCGGAATCCCGTTGCGATGTCGCCAGCGGGTCAGGTTGTCCACCTGCTGCATCGTGGTCGCACGGTCCACGATCTCGGGGTAGTGCAGCCAGGCCCACATGGCCTGGTGGTAAGCGGTGACGTTCGTGGGAAATCCCGGAGGCGTACCGGAGAATCCCGCGTTGCGTGACGCCTCGAGATACGTTTGGATTCCACTGGTGCAGGCAAGTTCGAAGACTCGCGCGAGTTCCGTTTCAATGTGGGCCTGCACCACCGGATCCATCAAACTGATGGCCCGCATGAGGGGCTCGGGCTTTCGTCCGGGCAGACGATTCCAGTCGAGAGCCAGCGGCTGGTGCCCGATCTTGTCGAAGAATTCGCGGAGCAGGCAATTCGGCGTGTTTGCGAGCACTTTGCGGAGGGAAAAGTGGCGTGTCATGGTGCTGTACCTTCTTGGTGCGAGGATCACATGCGACATGCACGTGGCGACGAAACGAGAGTTGCGAGTTACTAACGGGGCTTCCGCGCGGAGCTACCGAGCGGACGAGGCGGACGCGGCCGTTGCGGGCCCGACATCCAGGCCGTGAACGTCTTGCGGCATAAGGGCCGATCCAATCCGCTGACGTCCGGGGTCGGTAGTTGCAGAGCTTCAGCCACGGTCAGCCAGCCTTGTGGCAATTCCAATTGCGTGCGTCGCCCGCTCTGTGATTCCCACGCCACCAGGCCCTGCTCCTGGCAGACGTGCGCCAAGTCGATCGTCAGACGCACGTGTTGGGACAGCGATTCCAAGGCGGGACGATAGTTCTTCTCGGACCACCGCTGCGACGCAGTGGTGCGGTGGGCGTCGGGACGCTCCAGTGTGAGTTCCATCCCATAGGCGGCGTGCTCCAAACTGAGCCGGTGACCGCGAGCGCACACGACGTGAAACACCATGTCCACATGTTGCGACGCCAACTGGCGGCAGAACACGCGGTCCTGAGCCTGACTGGCCAGCAGGTCCCAATCGCTGCGCATGGCATCCCACGTCAGCAGCGTGTAGCCACGGTCGGCTAACTCGCCGAGTTGTTGGACGAGGCGGCGAACTTCACGGCGCTGCAGGTACGGCGCGAATTCGTTCGCGTCGCTGGTGCCGTACCAATAAGTCGGACGACGCGCGTCGGACGTCCAGAGCGCCGCGCAGGCCACGGCCGGCGGGCGGTACGTGGACGACGGGTTTTCCGACGGCATCGAGAACGGGATCAGACCGAAGGCGGCAAATCGGCGGTTGGCTGCTGAACAACTCATG
>CAIPEB010000272.1 GCA_903863885.1 uncultured Planctomycetaceae bacterium
GCATGAAGGTAGACGTGGGTTTCAACCCACGGCGGACTGGATCTTCTTGGTATCTGGCATCCGTTTTTCATCCAGCGCGGTAAAACCCCTTCAGGTCATCTCCGTGGGGGTGCGCCACTACGAACATTGTAGCGGCTACCCAACATGTCTTCCGGCAAGATCCAGTTTGCCCGCGACCACGTTCGGTCTTCAACCACTCGGTTTCGCCCACCCGCCTGCGGCTCAAGCCCAGCATCTTCCGGTGCTCTCTGTGGTGCTCTGGTGTCTTCAGTGGTGCTATACAGTTTTCCGATTTCTGCCACTCAGAAGGCCGGTTTGGGAGAACTTGCATCGTGTTGGGCCGAAATCCTCTCGACGGCGGGGAGAAACGGGTGTAGAGCTTCGGCCTCCAGGGCCGAAGCTTGTGGCGACGACGTTGAGAGTTAGGTCGCCTAAAGCAAGACGCCGCAGGCGTTTAAGCTTGCGGCGTCAGGGGTTACGACGAGATTTATTGTAAGTATCCCCGACAGGATTTGCTGGCCGTCAAGGACAAGACAGTTACGCGAAGCGGCCAGCAGGGATCAAGCGTTGAGCACGTTCGCCGCTGCAAAGCAACACGAGCAGATTCCAGATCTTCGAGATCAGCGTGTCTCGTTCGTCCAGCCCCACCTTCAGGCCCGCCGCATTCAATTTCTCGGTTGCGTCTCGCACAATCCACACCGCCTCGTGGACGATTGTCTTGAGCGTCGATTAGGGCTAGCGCCTGTTACACGACTCTAGAGGGTAGAAATCCAACGGGCACATCGCGACAGGCGCTTCTGAATCCGCGCAAATCGGCGTCACTCCTCGCTGGTTTGCGCCGTCGTCTCGTCGGCCGGGTGGAGCACGGCTAGAACAAACTGATGCAATGGCTTGAACTTCGGCGGATCCAGCGGGCTCGGCGCGCGATTTGCAAGGATGTGCTCCACCAGCGAGGCGTCTCGATTCTCGACATTGAAGATCACCAAGAAGTGCTTGGTGTAATCGGGGTAGGCCGGGATGCCGATATCCGGTCCGCGAAACAAGAGGGCTACGAATGGTCCTCGCCGCCGAGTTGGCTTGGCATCGAACGAATACTTGCTGGTCCTTTCGTACGTGCCGCGCACGGCAAGTTCGCCGCGCGCCGACGCCGGCAGGTTCGCCCAACTGAGAACCGGCTTTCCGCTGAGTTCGCAGACCTCGTTGGTGATCGTTGGCTTGGCGTTCGGTACCCCCTTTGGCTCGTACTTGTTTGCGTAGCGAATCACTCCCGTCATCGTGCCGGCAGCGACGTCGATCGTCACTTCCGCGGACGACTCGATATTCGTGTTCGTCTCGTTCACCGTATCCATGATCTCGCCCGGCGTCCAAAGCCGGTTCGAGCTGGCCAACCCACGGTACTCGACAATGCCCTTTCGCAGGGGCTTGACGCGGAACCGCACCCAGTCGCCGTCGACGACGAGATCCCCCTCGCCAACCCATTGGCCGTAGAACAACTGATGCCACGCGCCGGCCAGGACGCTGGGAATCACCTTGATGGCGATGTCCTTGCGCGACGCGGCGATAACGCCGCCGTTCTCTCCCAAGAGAATCCGCCCCAGATTGCGGACGTAGCGCTTGCCCCTGTCGGTTGCTGCGGCCGAACAATTGATCATGATCACTCGGCCGTCCTTGGCCATCACGCCGGAAACGGCCTCCATCACGGCGATTGCCTTCTGGTGTTCGGCGATGACTCCTCGAAAGTAACCTTCCGGCTTCTTGTCATCGAACTTGCGCAGCCGGATATAGTCTTCTGCAATGCTGATCTGCTGCCGGCGCCAGGCGATATCGACCTCTTCGGCAATGATGTCCTCCTTGGCCATCGTCAGGCCCGGGGTTTCTTTCGATCCGTGGGCGGCCAGGACCATGCAATCGATCTTGCGCCCGCGGTTCTTGATCCTCGCCAGCTTCCCGAACAGGTCGGCCGCGCTTTCCATGGAGAATATGTGGTCCACTTCCGGGATTGTGCCAGCGTTCTCGAAAAGATGCTGTTCCACCGAATCGCCGCGACCGTTGGTCCAGGCAACAAATGCCACGCCGTAGAGATTGTCCTGCGGCACCGAGGAGACGGCCGAGTCGTTGGACGACTTAGCGCCGGCAACCGCGCCGGACGGCGTGGCAGCAACCGAGCCGGTGGGAATCTCTATCCCGGCGCTCGCAACGGAAGTTGCCCGTTGCGGCACCACCGGCACGCCCTCGCCCAAAAGGTCGTCGATCGTCGCTACCCCGCCGACGCAGAAATGGAACACGCGACCCTCGGCCGCCTGACCGGTCGCATCGACGACCGCTCGCTCGCCGCTGTCTGCCCAGATCCGGCTCGACTCGTCAAGAAAGACGACCGCGAGCATCTCGCCCGGCTCGCGATGCTCGACCAACGGCCACGTGACGCGCAGACCGGCAGGGAACTGGGCTCCGTCCGGCTCGAAACGCACGGCAGCCAACGGACGGCGTTTCTCTCCCAGCGGCGGCAGTTCCGAAAGCACCGTGACCACTATTGCCCGAGCCAACTTCGCATCGACCGGACTTCCGTCGGCATATGCAATTCGCGCTGGCGGCCCCACCTTCCGGTCGGCGGACGACTGCCCTGAATCGTTACAACCGCAAAGCAGGCCCAGCAAGCTGATCACGGGTGCCCGCCAACCAACAGGAAGCGAGGACAACCCTGAATGTGGAGACCACCTGGCGGACCGCCAAACACGTCCAAAGCAGCGCGGCGAACGGGCGGGAGACCGATGGCTGCGGACGGCAGTCTCAGCAGACGCTGAAATGCGGTCGCAGCCCGAACGAGCAGCAAGTTGCAGCCTCGATCACGGTCGGCAAGAATCGCCAGCGCGGCGGTGAGTGCGTGACGGCACCAAGCCGGTGCAACGGCGAGACGAGATAGCAGACGTCGTCGCCCAGGTCTCGCCACGTCGTCCTTTAGCGCCGTCGGCGGTTTTTGGAGCCTGATACGATCAGGACAACTCCGATCACCAGGGGCGTCGCGAACGCAATCAGCAACAGAAGCGGTGATGGCGACGCACCGATGATCTCCACGCCAACGAGCTGAATCTCGAAGGAGAAGGCTCTCTGTGCGACGAGGATCAACGCGGGAATCGACATGAGAAGTAGCGAGATCACTGCCACCGCCACTACGAGACACCATCCTACCCGAGTCCTCCAAGCGCGTTGCGAGGTGATGATTTCACCGATGCCCGGTGGCTCGTAAGGGTTATTTTCATCGGTCATTGCACTGGTCTCTTCAAGAGCGGCAGCATATCGGGTCAGCGGGCCGGAAATTCCAAAGACGCCGTCGGAGGCCACTGCCGTTGACGCTCGTACTCCGACGCCAGTATGGCACCCAACGTTCGCGGTTCGCTGTGAAATGGCTTGAAGACCCACTGCACGAGCGAAACCCGGCGTTCTGCTTCGAGTCGGAACTGCCGCTCGGAAACCGTGCCATTTTCTTCGAGTCTGAACGAGAATGTGGATGGGTTCGAAACAGTTGCCGGCACCAAGCCAACGGTAACAAATGTGACCAAGAGAGGATTACCACAGACGCCATCTGCCTGCCGCGGTCGAAGTTCGACAACCCTGGTCGCATTGTCTGACGATACGATCTCGAACACACCGGATGTTCGGAGGATTTTAAGCTCTTCGGATAGCTCTGGGTTCCGAACAACCACCTTGCCGCCTGGGTACCGAACGCTCAGAGGCTGAAGGGGCTTTGTCGGGTATAGGTTTGACGTGGGGCCGATGAACACAAGTGCCATCCCGGCGACTGTGAACATTAGAACTGCGATTCCTGCCGACCAGCCAACCAATAGTCTCACGCGATGACGATCGACCATGGAAAGACTCCGGTTTGTAGCGCACTGCCGTGACACTCGCACGGTGCCCTCTGCACTGTTCACAGGTGCGGCCAGCGCAAGGCCAGCGTTCGAACCCGCCTTCCGTGTGGCCAATTCTCAACACACTTATCTCACAGCGTTTACGCCGAAACGACCTTCGGCCTTTGGCTCATTCAGCTCGCAAACCCGACCACTCAAAACTGCCGAGAAAACCAGCATGTCTTGGTGCTCTCCAGGGTGCTCTGGTGTCTCCAGTGGTGCTATACCGTATGCCGACGGGACGGAGACCTTCGGCCTCCGCGTCGTTCCACTCGGGATCAAAACAACTCGAAGAACGACTCTCTCCCCAAATGCTTCACCAGCTTTCTTGCGAGCGACTCCAGCGGCGCCGGACCGCCAATCCGAATCCACCCCTCCGAGGAACTCCTGTAACAATAGCGTTCTGAAACGTATGTCCGCTCGTCGATGTCACGGATCGTGAATCGAATTTCCGCGTTGTACCGGGTGTGGCGTCGCGTCCAGTCACTCGCCTCAGATGGTGCAGACCCAAAGACGTATGCCATTGCCGCCGCCGCTGCAATCGGATCTCTATCCGGCGTGTAGACGACGATGCGGTCCCCATCGACGATCGTTTGTACACACGAGTAGGCTGACAGTTCCAGAGCTAGTCGCTGAACCAAGTCGCGTTCCTCGGGTAGTATTCGCGACCGCGTTCTGCGTCGTACGACGACCGTTGCATTGCCGGGGTCCTCAAAGATCTCGAATTCGTCCGGTAACGACGCAATCTGCACGCCTTTCTCGCTGAACTCACGCTTCGAGGTAAAGTACTTCGGTTTGCCTGTCTTCGTTCTTCCTTGGAAGATGTAGTAACGTTCGTCCTTCCGGTTAACGTACTCCACTGGCCGATCTCCTCATTTTTCAGGTGAACGAAAGACCCATTTCACCAAAACTGCTGTGTCTCTTGTGGGGCAGCGACTTCGCTCGAGGTGGCAATGATCACACGGGGGCCCGCCGGTCCGCTCAAGCCCCCATGGCAAACTCGCCGCTACGCAGTTTTCCTAACTCAGTTGCCACTTGATTTGACGGAATAGCTGGCGCAAACATTTTCCCTTTGCTTCATTTACCATCTCGACGAACGAGATCCGGCCTTCCAGGTGGGAGCGAAAGTCATCGTGGCCGCTCCGATTCTGGCTGTCGGGCCCGTGGCGAACGCAATTGACGAGTGTCGCTTTCAAACGATCGAATTGGTCTCTTGGCACATTGGGCCGTTGGTTCACGACGATTCCAGCCAATCGCTGGCAGACTCCCTGCCGCATGATTCGGGTCTTGCGGTGGTGAATCGAGAACCCTTCTTCCATCACGGTCGCACACACATGCAACTGAAATCGCTTGACCACACGGCTGAAGGCGTGATCGCCCGAGAAAGCCAGATCGTCGGCGTACCGCGTGTAGACGGCCCCAGCGGCACGCGCCAGTCCCGCAAGGCGGCAGTCCAGATGGAATGAACAGAGGTTTGCCAACGCCGGTGAAGTCGGCGCGCCTTGCGGCAAGTGTGGATCGGCATACAACCGTCGCGAATGCCGCTTCTGATCATCGGACGCATCGCAGCAATCGTCCCAGACGTCACACGGCGTCGCGTTCGTGCAGAGGCCGGCAAGCAGATCGGCAACGTTTTCAGGGTAGCCAACCGTGCGAAAGAGAGCTTGAATTCGCGCCGCTCGAATCGAGGGAAAGAAGTCCTGCAAATCGATCTTCAGGACGACTGTTCTTCCCGCGTGCGGCGCGGCGAAGCTGATGATCGATCCGTTTCGCCGAAACCCGTGTGCTGCCGAGTGGACAGGAATGTGGTTCAGGATGCCCGTGAGAATGCGGCGCTGTATTTCCTTGAGACGCGGCTTGGGCGCCTCGATCAGTCGGACACTACCAAATCGTTTCGCCACGGGACGGTAATGGTAATGCCTCAGCCGTTCCTGACATCGCTTGAATTCCAGTCCTCGAGTGTCCGCGAACCATTCCAGTTCGCCAACCGACACACCGAGCCAATCCGCCAACTGACCGGCGGTGCAGATTGACGGAACGGTCCACGCTCCCGCAACGGGTACCGAACACATTGTCGCAGGCGGCGGAAGCCAGTTAGCCACATGCAGTTCATATTTCCTGCATGCGTTTCGGAACCCCCGGTCCGCGAGCAGCATGTCTGCGATGGCGGTTTGTCGCGGCCTGGTCTGATCAGAAAACGCTGTTGAAAGTCGGCGAGCAACCGGACGCAGCCATCGCCATCGTCGGCCAAAGACTTCGCGGCCTCGTGCCACCAAACCATCAACGTCGAGTTCGCCTGCGACGAACGCGGCGGAAAGGGCCCGAGCTACTGCGGCATGGGAGTTCATGGAAGACAGGCGACAGAGTACCCCAACGAGTCCGGTCCGGCGTGAGCAATCATGCGCAATGCGCATCCAGGCTCACGCGACGAAATGCTAACCCTTCACGATTCCCTGGGGTAACCCCAGAGAGGCCAGCCGAGCACAAAGCCCGAA
>CAIPEB010000273.1 GCA_903863885.1 uncultured Planctomycetaceae bacterium
CCGTTCTGTACGACAGCCCGGGCAATGATGCGGTCCGCCGCTTCCACGGCCTGTAGCCCCGACACGACGAACTCGCAAAGTGTGTTGTTGAAGTCGAAGGGCGGTCCGGCCAACTCCCGATCGATCTGCGATACGGCGGAGGGCCAGACGAGCTTGACCGCAGCGTCATCGAAAATCTGCTCAGCGCCCGTTAGCCTTCTTCGTTGAGCAGTACCGTAGACGACTATGCGGCGCGCAGCGGCGTGCTGGCGTGGTCTCGGCTGCTCGATGGACGAACTCTCCAGAAAGAGATCCATGAGCATCTTCATGCGGTTGATGCCATAGACCTCCTGAAAAAGGTTCTCGAAGTATCCTCCGCCCATTCGCGCAGCACATTCGACAACGGTCGCCTTGTCGCCATCCAGTTTCACTTCGGTGTGCGTCCAACCGTTCCTGATTTCCATGGCCTGAATGGCGCGGTCTGTTACCGCCCGGCACACTTCTTGGGCTTCCGGGGAGAGTAGGCTCGGCATGTTGTCTCCGACCTCGACGAAAAAAGGAGGCGTCATTGGAAGTTTGTCCGAAACAAGGTGGAATAGGGCCACGCCATCTTTAACCAAGCTTTCCACAGTGTGCTCCGAGCCGGGAATGAGTTCCTCAACGACGAAGTCGCTGTTCGTGCAATCTTCTTTTGGGAGTTTGGCGTAGCGTCCGTGCTGCTCGCGGTAGGCTTGCTCCATCTCGCCCCGGTTTTTCACCATCACCGCAGAGCGGCTGTTGAATCCGAACCGCGGCTTGATCACGCTGGGAAACATGCCCGGATAGACAGCTACCAAATCGTCGGCGTCGCGAACCAAAACAGTCCGGGGAAAGGTATTCCCATCATTCAAGGCGCGGCGCATGGCAAACTTGTCTCTCGCCAACTCCGGAGCGCAAGTGATGGGTGGCAAACCCAGAGCCGAAGCAATGATCGATGCGGGAACGACGCACTTTTCTTTGCGATTGATGACCGCAGTGAAGGAATCTTTCCTGTGGAGGCGCCGGAGAGTCCCAATGGAGTCCTCCATTTTCATCGGATTAATTTTGACTGCTTCGGTGCCAAGGTCGGAAAATGAGGCGAAGACGAAGTCCGAATCCGGGAAAAGTCGCGTATAACCTGCCATTTCCTCGCGCCGGCTGATAAAAACGATAAAGCGGGGTTTTCCCAAATCAGACTCCGGATTCGTAGGAAAGCCTTGTCGCCATAATCGGTCTTCGCACCGATTCGAGAGAGATTCCTTTGCGCAGTGCTGTCATCACACCGACTGCTTCCAAGTAATTATCGACAAAACAGACACCGTCTCGAGCGCCCGGCAGCGCCGCGAGGTCGTTTTTCATGCAGTTTCGATTACTGCGAACGGCGATGACTGGAATTTTTTGGGCCAAGGCTGCCAGGGTGGGAAGGCCTATGCACCCGTCCGGGATGATAAGGCAGTGGATGTTTTCCGCCCCAATTCGCCCCGCAGTCCCAGGATTTTCTCCGGCCGCACAGATGGCCGGGCTGCGGTGCAGGCCCTTAAGAACGCTGAAAAGATACGTGCAGGAAACC
>CAIPEB010000274.1 GCA_903863885.1 uncultured Planctomycetaceae bacterium
CTTACGAATGGACGGCCGACGTGAAAACCGCGCACGAGGCGAAGGACCGCCTCGAACGTTGGGCCGTATCGGGTAAGCCGTTCTTTCTGGGTGTGGGATTCTACAAGCCGCACGTGCCGCTGGTGGCGCCGCAGCGATTCTTCGATCGTTTTCCTTCGGACCAGGTGCCGGTGCCGAAGGACTTCGCTCCCACCCCCACGGCCGACGTCTCGGTCCCTCGCTATGCGCTGCGCTACAATCTGGATCTCTTCCACGAGGAACGCCCGAATCAAACGCGAGCTCAAGCAGCTATTGCAGCCTATTATGCGTGCGCCTCGTTCATGGATGAGAAACTCGGCGAGGTACTCGACACGATCGAGCGACTGGGACTGCGTGATAACACAGTCGTCGTACTATGGGGTGACCACGGCTGGCACCTGGGCGAGAAGGGCATGTGGGGCAAAGGCTCGCTGTTCGATGTTTCGGCTCGTGCGCCCTTGATCATTGTTGATCCACGGCGTTCGACAGCCGGGCAGCACTGTGGCCGGACCGTCGAATTCGTTGACATTTACCCCACGCTCGTGGAGCTTTGCAGGCTGACCATGCCGCCGGGATTGGAAGGACGCAGCCTCGTCCCGCTCTTGGATCATCCTGAGGTGGAATGGAATAAGCCCGCGTTCACCCTGGTGGCCCGCGAAGACTGGCTCGGCCGTTCAGTGCGGACCGAACGATGGTGTTACACGGAGTGGGACTTCGGCCGTCGCGGCGCCGAGCTTTACGATCTGACAGCCGACCCAGCAGAATCGCGAAACCGCGTGAACGATCCGCAGCTTGCTGCTGTGATCTCGGAGTTAAAGAAACTGCTCGCAGCAAGTCCGGTTTCCAAGAGCGTGCCGTTGGGCAAGCGTCCATGAGCGATCCCTGTCGCTTCTAACCGGATTTGCCGCGAACCGATTTCGCTTCACTTTGCGGGCCTGAACGCAAAACGGCCGCCAATCCGCCGCGCCGCTTCATGGCCTGCGCGATTTGGTCCTTGGATACGGCGCGTCCCAATTCTTGCGAAAGCAGCAGCGCCGCTTTGCGGTACGAGCCCTCACTGCGATAGGCCGCCAGGCAGGCGTCGTCGAACAGAGCAGACTTTTCTTCGGCGTTCACCTGTTGCCGCACGATGACTTTGAGTTGCTGGACCGTGAGAATCTCTGGCGGTCTGGCCGCGGCGTCATCGGCTTCGCGGACCATGGCAACAACCGCATCGCGGTCCAATTCCAACTGGCTGCCGCCCACGGTCGCAACCTGAGACAGTGCGACGACGGGCGGGATCCGGCCCGGCCAGATGTCAGGCGCCGGAATGCGAGCTCCCACGAAGACGATGGGGCGAGTCGTTCGCACGATCTGGCGGGCTACGGAGGTGCCGTCATCCCAGGTCAGTCCGCGGGCGAGCAACACGTCGCGAGACGCGCCCTGCCACACGATGCGCCCCAAACGCCACAATCGTGAAGATTCCAGCGGCGTACAGCGACCCGAAACGCCGAGCGATGCCGCCAAGTGGTGGGCCATCTGCCCCATGTCGATGGTCCATTGCCGGAGATCGGACGGCGACAACTCGACTCGCAACTCTTCGGGGCAATAGATGAAGAATTGGGTC
The DNA here is from genome assembly GCA_903863885.1 of uncultured Planctomycetaceae bacterium. Classification (GTDB taxonomy): domain Bacteria; phylum Planctomycetota; class Planctomycetia; order Pirellulales; family Pirellulaceae; genus CAIPEB01. Next base: position 1,625 of record CAIPEB010000274.1, read on the forward strand.
TTCCCGTTCTCGCGAGGAAAGGCAATCACAGGCTCCTCATGCCGGTGCCGACACGACGGGCACTTCACGTGGGTCGACAGTTCGGCCTCTCGCAGGATCTTCAGGGTCAACAAGGATTCACGCAAGGGCGCCGGCCACGCTCGCACGCTGGCGTCCGAATAGATCGGGTTGTGCCGGTCCATCGCGTTCCACGGGATTTCGTCGTAGTTAAGCACTAATCATCTCCCAGAGTTGGATGCATCGCTCGCCAATGATGCGTAATTCGTCAGGCTTGCTTTTCAGGTCACACCACCCCGGAAGCGCCAAGCCAAACGTCATGGTGGTGTGCGGCGCACAACCGGCCGGCTTGAAGAACAGTTGGTAGGTAACCTCCTGCACCAACGTCTCCGATGCGGACAGGTGAATGGATTGCAGGGAGTTATTGATCGTTTCCAGCCACTGGCCCCGCCAAGCGTCTTGTTTGAAGAAGATCTGGAATCCATCGACGCAAAGTTCGTGGTCGGGTGCACCCAAGAGAATCCGGCAAAGCCGGACTCGTTCGATGCAGTCCGGGGGATGCGTCGGATAGGTGAAATCCGGATCGAGCACGTGCTGCAATCGATACTCCGGACGCAACGGATCGGCAGGCTCAATATCCAGACCGTACACAACCTGGCAAAATCTTCGCTGGAGCGAGTACTGTACGTTCGGTCCGCCGCGGGCAATCAACTCCAGCGATCCATCGGCCGGAC
>CAIPEB010000275.1 GCA_903863885.1 uncultured Planctomycetaceae bacterium
GCTAAAGCAGCATCCGAGCAAAGACAGTATTGTCATGAAACGTCGCGCGTGCGGCTGGGACGACGACTTCATGCTCGAAGTGCTTACGGGAATGAGGGGTTAGTTGCCGCTGACCCTGGGTACGAGGATACGCACGAACGCGAACCCGTCTCGCAGGACTCTGCTGAGCCGGGTGAGGAAGTCAGCGAAGACGCGGCTCCTGGCGCCGGGGCGAGCGATTCCAACCAGTGCAACTGCTGGCGTTGCCGCAACACACTGACCGGCGACTGGTGCGGCTATCGATCGTGTCTGCGGGAAAACGGAATCGCCTACCGTGGCCGAGTCACCCAGTTCTTCTTCGGTGTCGGCGGTGGTATCAATCCGCCGGTTCCGCCCGCGTTCGCCGCCATGGGCATTGCCGGTGGTGATACGTTTGAGTATACGGGAAACTCCCGCCATGATCTCCTGGTTTCCCTGGACAAGTTCGGTGGTCTTCCTCACAGCAAGTTTGTTGTGACGATGGAAAACGTCTGGGGACGTTGGGGAAACGTCTCGTTCGAAACGGGTCAAGTCTCACCAGCCGTCTTTAATGCGGCCATGCCGGTTGATCCAGCGGCCAGCGGAAACCTGTACTGCACGAACTTCATGCTGATCCAGCCACTGTCGGAGCAGTTCGTTGTGACTGCGGGCAAGACGCGGACGATCGGCGTTGCAGACAACAACAAGTTCGCCGGTGGCGACGGCAGTGACCAGTTTGTCAACCAGGTCTTCGTCGCGAATCCGCTGATGGTCCCTCAAATCCCGCTGTCCACCTTCGTCGTCGGTGCCCTGATGCCGCAGGAGTGGGGCAATATCAGTCTGTCTGTAATGGACCCGGTGGATCGCAGCACTACGTTCATGGAATTCGACACCCTGTTCAGCCAGGGCGCGATCTTGTTTGGCCAAGTCCAAGTCGATACGGAGTATTGCGGCTTGCCGGGCGAGCAGCACGTGGGCGGATTCTACAAGCACGAAGACCAGCTTGATCTGAGGTTTACACCTATTCCGCCGACTTACCCCGAGCCGCCGGCACCGCCGGGTACGCCGCAGTTCCTCACTCGTTCCGATACGAATTGCATCTTCTACGGCTTCGATCAATACGTGACCACTTTCGGCCCGCCGGACAGGCGAGGCGACCCGGAAGGTTGGGGGATCTTTGGACGGGCTGGTCTGGCGGATGGCGGAACCGGAAATCCCAACTTTGGCGCATGGTTCGCCAGCGCCGGGATTGGCGGCAGCAGTCCATTGAAATGCCGGCGCGGAAAAGGAGATCGCTTCGGTATCGGTTACGCCTACATTGCGACATCCCCCGAGTACGGTGCGATCCCTCATTTCCTGTTCGGCCCCCGCGACGCACAGAACATAGAAGCCTACTACCGCTATCAAGTGACACCGGCCATCGAGCTGACACCCGACGTGCAGTGGGTATATGGCATGCTAGGCGGTCTGACCGACGGCGATGGGGCCGCAGTCGCCGGTCTTCGACTGAACATGAAACTGTAGGGCTGTCCGGTCGAGGGCATCCCGATTGGCCCCAACGACGCACAGTACACTGCGCGTGCATTGGAGAATGGTCCAACGCCGCGACCCGCCCGATGACACAAAACCTGCCTCCGCAGACATGGCCCTGCAGGCTGCCACCAACAAGCCTGGTCGCGGCGGCAATCCCGCCACTTGCCCGTCGTGCCCATTGAAAACGGAAACTGCCTCGGGTCTGCCTCCGTTTTGGTGGTTTGAGGAGTGTGCTGCCTCGACGGTGTTAACAGAACCGAGGCAGACGTCAATTCCGCCGTCACATCACTTCACCAACTCGATTTCACCGGGCTTCCAGGACTTGTCGAACCACGGTTGGAGCGGGCCGTAGAGACGAAAGATGACGTTCCAGCCTTTGCCGGGAACGGTCTGCACCCAATTGGCTTCATGCCCCGCCGGGGCGGTCGGGCCGAACCAGATGTCCACCGACGTGTCGGGGTTGATGACAATGCCTTTGGATTGGCTGCCGATGCTGGGGAACTGCGCGTCGGTCTGGAGCATCGAGCGAGTCTGGTTGTCATAGAGAACGAACGACCAGAAGTCTTTCGCCGGGATGTTCGGCGGCAGATGCACCTTGTAGGTCTTGCTGCCGTCGAGCGCCTTGCTCTCGGAATCCACGAAAGCGACGGCATATTGCGAACCGACACCGACCATCTTCATCGACATCGCCGGGGTGATGCCCGTCGCGTAGTAGAAGAAGAATGTGCGTGCATCGAGGTTGCGCAC
>CAIPEB010000276.1 GCA_903863885.1 uncultured Planctomycetaceae bacterium
AAGGCTTCGCACCTGTTTCTCGGCGCGCCATTGAATCGATTTAAGTGGCGAGATGCCTCGTCCGGTGAACACGTCGTGTTCGTGTCCCCAGTCTTCCTCGCCCCAGTTGAATTCGAGATCGACCAGACGGAGTTGCGTCTCCGTCTGCTGGGGCCGATCCGGATTAACGACGGTTGGCTGGAAAAGCGTTTCTCCAACGCGGACGATCGGCGCGTGTTTCTCGAACTGTGCGGACTGGATCTCGATGAGTCGGACCAAAGCGGCGACGAGCCATTCTACCGCAGTTTCCGGCCATTCTGCGACCTGCTGTCCCACTTCTACCCGACTTGGTGCCGTGAACCGTTGGACGTTCGGTGGCTGACGACAGGTTCGGCGATCCGGCAGTTGCGACAGGACGGCATCTACAATCGAGCTGCCTTATTCCTCCCCGGAAGATGGCGATACACGGAAAGGCTGCACAAAGAACTGCTCGACTTGGCATGGAAGACGCCGGACGACGACTTGGACCATACGGCCTTGCGGCATGTCTTCCCGCACAAGTCGGCGCAAGGGACGCACCGACCTGTTCCGGGCCAAGGTGCATTGGGGGACTCGCAGCCCGCCAATAGCCCCAACATTTCGGACACGGCGAGAACAATCGCCCCCGATGTTTTGAAGTCCTTGGAACCTCTGGCCTATCTGGCATCGGTCGAACCGATGAACGAAGAGCAAGTCTTGGCCTGCCAAGCGGGAGCCAACGATGACCTGTCGGTGGTCGTGGGTCCGTCTGGCACCGGCAAGTCGCGCGTCGTTCAGGCGGTCTTGGCGCAAGCCGCCCTCGCTGGACGCAGCGCTCTGTTCGCCAGTCGGAACCATCAGGCACTGGAAGCGGTTGTTCCCCGGCTGAACGCCCTTGTCGAGCCTGCCCAGGTCATCCTCCGGCTGGCGAGACCGTTCGGCCAAGGCGGCGACATCGGCTTGCAGCAAGCACTGGCTGACCTTGTGAGCCGACCTTCACGGGAGGATGCAGTCGAACGGCGCGACGAAGCCCGTCGCCGCCTCGTCGTATCCCTGGAACGTCTGAATCAGATTCGCTCGGAACAGCATCACTACCAGCGTCTGCAACTGGAACTGACCGACGCGGAGCGACTACTCGCGGACAGGCAGGCGTGCCTCCCGCCCGGTGCCCCCGATCTGTTGCCACAGGCGTTGGGACTGACCACCGCTGCTGAGGTTGGCGGTCTGATCGACATTCTGGGACCAGCGCCACCATTTCGGTTCTCCCTCCGTTGGCTCATGACAATCCTGCTGCGATGGCTCCGCAGGCGAACCGCACTGGTGCGAGCCACCGAGTTGGATTCGGTATTCCAGACGCTGTTCTCCAGTTGCGGACCACCGACGCCGACGTTCGGCTCGACCGAGACCAGCGATCGCGCTGCCGTCGCGTCCGGTCCAAAACGCTGGCTGCCCTTTGCACAGGCCACGGACGCGCTCACGCGAGTTCAGCAACTTCGCCACGACTTTGAAGCCGTTGGCAACCCGGAACTGCTCTACGAGCGATTCCAGACGGCGGTGGACCACGCGGTTTCCGTGTCTCGCGACTGCCTTCAGACCGTGGCGCACGCTTGGGGAGCGGAACTGACTGCCGACGAACGCCGCCGACTGATGGATCTTTGGGCTGGGGTACAGAACTTTTCGGCGGACAGCGTCGGAGTGGAGCAACGTCAACTGGAACAGTTGATGACCAAGGCGTTTCCGATCCTCGTCAATCATGTGCCGCTTCTCGCTACGACGAATTTGTCTGCTGGCCGACACCTGCCTTTTACAGCCGGGTTCATGGATCTGTTAATAATCGACGAGGCCAGCCAGTGTGACATCGCCTCGGTCATTCCGCTGCTGTTCCGCTGCCGTCGGGCGATGTTTGTGGGCGATCCGATGCAACTGTCCCACGTTACCCGAATTTCCGGCGCGCTGGATACTCAATTGCGCCGTCAGTTGCAACTGTTGGATACCGACCTCGTTCGTTTCAGTTATCGGACGACCTCCGCCTTTCATCTGGCGGTCGGCGCAGAGCGGTTGTGTCGGAGGCTGCAGTTGCGGCAGCACCATCGGTGCCATCCTCGCATCGCCGGTTACTGCAATGCGGCCTTCTACCGCGAGACGCTTGTCGTCATGACCGATGAGGTTCATCGTGGTGGGGGAGCAGGTGGCCTTCAATGGACACACATTCCGTCAGATGCCGAAGCCATCGCGGGTGGCGGAGCGGTCAGCAACGCCGAACAGCAAGCGATCGTCAATGAACTGAGG
>CAIPEB010000277.1 GCA_903863885.1 uncultured Planctomycetaceae bacterium
ACAGGCTTTTCCCTCTGCACAACGAAGGCTGCATATCGGACTGCGCGGCCAGGCGTGATGTCTTGGACTGCCGTTTGGTTCGGTTCGGAATCCGCGAATCGGATCACGTCAACGAATGCCAGGTCTTCCGGAATACATGACGCAAGTTCCGCGGGAGTGCTGTGCGATGCGCCGAACGTGGTGAAGCCGGGAATCTGCTTGGCGAGTGCACGTTCCAGTTCCTCTTTGCGGCGATTCAATTCAACGAGTTCGGTTTGATTGACGTTCGACTTAAGGAGCAGCCCGGCCAGTTGCTGCGACAACGCGTGAAGTTCCTTCAGTGCATCAATTGCCGCCGGCGCAGTCGCCGATCGCAGCATTCTCTGCCGGAACGAGAGCATGCGTTGAATCGTCCCTCGCCGTTGCCAAAGTGCGCCATACAGATCCTCGGCGGGACGCCCCGATCGGGTCCATGCTGCGATCAGGAGACCGGTGTGGGCCGTACCGGATGCCGCGTAATTCAACGCCTCGGATTCCGCGAGCCCCACGATGTACTTGTTGACGCAACGACTCCCCGTGAGCACGGCTTTCATCGCCGCGTCCGCAGCTTCCGGCAGATGGCCGGCCGCGTAATTGACCAGACCAAAGTTGGACCACGAATCAGCGAGTGTCGGATGCCCGTCCGGAAACTGATCGGGTCCGAAGATTGCGGTGCTCAGTTCCAGTGATTTGCGCGAATGCACGACCGCCTCCTCTAGCTTGCCGGCGCCCGCGAGGCGGACGGCGAGTCGAGCTTCCAGTATCGCGATTTCCCTGCGGTAGCCCGTCTTCTGATCGCCCAGGCTGTCGTAAAGCGCAGTCGCTTCGTCCAGAAGTCGCAGGGATTCCTCCTGGTCGCCGCTGCTGGCCTTGAGATCGGCGAGAAACTGCAGGGCGACCGAGAACGCGTTGTGGTCCCCGGGTTCGAAGTTGCGACGGGTAAGGCGACGCCACATGTCCACCGCTTCAGTGCTGCATGCCAGCGCCTCTTGCGTCATGCGCTTGGACGACAGTATTCTCGCCGAAATCTGCAATGCGTTGGCGAATTCCCGATTACCGTCGGGGTACTTGTCGCTTGGATACAGTTCGCGCTGCAGCGCCAGGCCTTCCATCGCGCATTCGACGGCCTTCGCCCCTTCGAATAACTCTTTGTACACGCTGCTCAGGTTAAACAGGCTTACGGACAGATCCCGTTTCGACTGGGGCGTGCCCTTTTTCGCAAGTTCTCGGCGGATTTCGAGGGCCCTTTCAAGGGATTGACGCGCCTCATGCAATTGGTTGAGGTCGGCGAACATCGCGCCGATCAGGGAATACCTGACCGCGAGCACTGCGGCGTCAAGTTTCCCGTTTTGGCTTTCGTGGAGTCGTTCGGACAACTTCTGCAGTTGCAGCAGCGTTTCGTTGGCTCCCTTGGCATCTGCCAGTTGGATCTTGGTCTGCGCCAGTTCCGTCAGGCAGTTTACGAGCATCGAAAGCGCAGCTGGGTCCTCTTCGGCGTCGGTCCGGTGATAAACAATCTCGATCGCTTGGCTGTAGGCTTGTTCGGCCTTGATGAAGTTCGCGGCGGAGCTGTGGGCCCTGGCGAGTCGCAGCAGGCAGAGGCTCTGTCTCGCGTCGCGACTTGCTTGGCTCAACTCAGGTCCGGCGTTCCTGGCAAGGTCCGTCGCCCGCTGGTGCATTGCGATTCCTTCAGTGAACTGCCTTGACCGGCAAAGGAGATCGCCGAAGTCGCCGAGGAACTCCAGATACATTTCAAATTCCGCGGGAACCGGTCGGCCGTTCGTCCTGTCGAGGCGGATTTTCCACTGAGCTGCGAGTTGCTCAAGCTGTTTCTTCGCCTCCGGGAGATCGCCTTTGAACGTGCATGTCCGGGCAAGAACATTCAAACCGAGCAGCAGTTTCAGACGCAACATATTCTCCTGCTCGTCATCAATGGTGGCGCCTGCGTCGAGCAGATGGGAGTAGATCGCGATTGCTTTCTTGTAATAACGCTCCTGACCTTCGTGGTTTCTTGTCTTGAAGGCCAGATTGCCGAGTTGCATGTGGCAATCGGCCAAGAGTTCCTGGGTTGCGGCGGTCGATTCCTGAGCATCCAACTGTTCGGCGATTCGCATCGCCTCAGCGGCGCACTGCTGTGCCTCGTCATGGAGGAATGCCGTGCGCAGGGCGCGAGCCAGATTCCGGAGCGCCATGGCGATTTGGAGATGCCCTTTCGGGTGTTCGGCGATCGGGTAGAGTTCCCGGGCCAATGCCAGCCGCTGGCGATTCAGCTGGATCGCCTCGTCGATCTTGCCCTCATCGAACAGTACTAACGATTTGCTCTCCATGCCGGCAAGTTTTTTTTCGGCTTCTTGCCTGACTGCATCGCGGCTGTTTTCCGGAGTGGTCTGTCCGAGGACGGTCGAGGCTGGAATGAGAAGAGTGAACGGCAGCGAGAGCAGGACCACCAGGGTCTCGAGGAGCGAGTGGTGCACGAATCGACCCTCATCAGTTAGAGGATTTGGAGGATTGGCACGGGAAGTTCATCGAGTAACGTAACGCAAACGAATTGCCCAGCGTTTCGTCGATCAGTTGCTGATTTTCGATAACGGCATCATCGAGTGTTGTTGGGTGTTGCAGGTCCACCGAGCGGGTCCGGGGGAGTTCCGGAACAGCGAGTTCGCCGTTCGTCCATTCGAGCAGGTGCATGCGCGTCGGACCTGTCTGCGGCTCGAGCTTGAGCTTGGCCAATTTGCTCCAATCGTCTTTGTCCCATGGTGAGTTGCTCGCGCACACCGCGATGGTCTCCATGCCGGAGGGACCCTCCGTAATGGGCCACGCCTCCGTCGCGGCCGACGGCAGATTCAGGGAACTGACCGGCTGGACGTCGGGCGGGTATCGCCGCCAGTCGCCTGCCTTCCAGGGGAAAACGGGCGAAATTTGCCCTTCGCTGTTAATCCAGAAGACATAGAGATATGCGGGCGCAGTCAACTTGATTTGAAGACGCACCTGATCGCCCGGTTTGAGTGGGAGGGCCTCCGCATCCCGCAGGCCGATGCCGCAGCGCTGGGGATTGGTCCGATCCCAGACTTTCAAGTCGACCGTCGCATTCAACGGGACGGCCTGTCGAGGCAGCATACGCGTCGCGCCCGCGAATGCCATCAGGACAAGCAGTGTCGCGGCGGCGAAAATGAGCGACAGTCGCGTTCGCGAAACCGTCGGGAAAAACAGGGGGCGGACCGCTGACGCCGCGAACTGACGCAGGTCTTGGGCGAGATCAGACGCCGTCGTGTATCGCTGAGCCGGCGCCTTATGCAGGCATTTCAGGCAGATCCGTTCGAGTTCGCGCGGGACTTTGCGGTCAATCTGGCGAGGCGGCTTGGGATCGCTGAATTGAATCGCCTCGGCCAACGTGGCGACCGACTGGCCGTGGAATGGTCTTCTGCCAGTCAGGGTTTCGTACATGATGACGCCAAGTGCCCAAATGTCCGAGCGCCCATCGAGCCAATGCGCGCGGCCGAGAACCTGTTCCGGCGACATGTAGGCCAGTGATCCGGCGGATTCTCCCTCCTTGAGGCTTTGGGTGCTTTCGTGAATGGCGAGTCCAAAATCCAGGATTCTCGGATTGCCCAGCGCGTCGAGGCGGATGTTCGATGGCTTCAGGTCGCGGTGGACGAACCCTCGCTGGTGCGCAAAATCGATCGCCTCCGCAATGTCCGCCAGCAGCGTGGCAATTCGACTGCTCGGGAACTGTCCGGTCTGCATCGCTTCCAGCAGCGTGGGGCCATCCACAAATTCCATGACCAGCAATGGGAATCCATAGGCGTCGTCGATGATATCGTAGACGCTGACAATTCCCGGATGGTTCAGCTTCGCGATCGACCGAGCTTCGACAAGCGTGCGGTCGATGTCCTTCTGAGTCTCGCAGAACTCCGACGATGCCTCCTTGATCGCCACGCAGCGATCGAGTTCGCGATCGCACGCCGTGTATACCGAACCGAACGTCCCGTTTCCTATGAGCCCCGCGATCTCATAACGGCCTATCCGCGCTCCTGCCTGCAGGCCCGCTCGGGAGATCAAGCCCATGCGCACGAACAGCCGCGTGAGGGACCTCTCATGGTCGGGAAACCGAGCGATGTACGAATCAGTCGTCGGAGACTCACTCCGCGCCGTCCGATAGTTCCATTCAAGTTGCACGAGCCCGCACAGCAACCCGTCCTGGTCGAGCGCCGAGACTTCGGC
>CAIPEB010000278.1 GCA_903863885.1 uncultured Planctomycetaceae bacterium
AACTCCGCCGCTCATCAGCAACGTCCTTGATGCAATCCCTGCCGGTCGCAGCGACGGGCAATACCTCCAGCGATACAGATTTCTCTCGCAAAGACTCAAAGACGCAAAGGGAAAGAACGGCCGGTGGGCAGTCCGCTCAAGCCTGATCCGTCTTCCTTGGCGCCTTTGCGCCTTGGCGTGAGACCTCTCTTCATTCCATCAAATCGCTCCCTCCAATCGGCAGCACCTGCCGTCAATTTCTGCCGCTCTACGGCAATCTCGATCGGCAATCCCTGCCGGTTGGCGCGATGAGCCCTTCCAAGTGGGGCGACAGCGCCACTTTTGGGTCGAATGCATAAATCCCCACGGCACAGTGGCTTGGATTACAAGCGGCCGAAAAAAGAGCTTGACGCCTCGGTGTGGCACGCATGTTGCTAAGCAGGGAGCGCATCGCAGGGGGAGCGATACCAATTACCTGCAAGTCCGAGAATTCCGCGATGAAACGTAAGACTGCGCTGTATTTCCTGCTGTTCATGTGTTCGAGCATGTCGGCCGAGGCGGTCGAAGTGCGACTGAAGCCTCAGGCCAGTGCCCCTGGCCCGCTGGTAACGCTCGGCGACGTCGCGGATATCCAGAGCGGGGAAATGGATCTAAAGCAGAAACTGCGGCAAATCGAGTTGTTCCCTTCTCCCGCGTCGGGCAGGACGCGTCTGGCGCGGGTGCAGGAGATCCGCGAACTGGTCGAGTTGCAGGGCACCGATCCGGGCGCGGTCTCGTGGTCCGGTTCGCCTCAGGTTCGCGTCCGTGCGGGCGCCGTCCCGGCAGCGCCGGCCGGCGGGACGTCCGCCGATTCCGTTTCCCCGGATGGCCGTTCCCTTCAGCGGGCGGCACTCATCAAACGCGGCGACACAGTCACGGTTCACTCGCGGGTCCAGGGCGAGTGCGCCCGCACGATGGCTAAGGCTCTGGAGGACGGCGGCCGCGACGACCTGATCATGCTCGAAAGCCTGGAGAGCAAGAATCGGTTTTCCGCCAGGATCGTGGGGCCACAGGAAGCCGAAGTCAACGCCTCCGGGTTTCACATCCCCCGCATCGCGTCCACTCCGGCACCGCCCACCCCCATCGTAAAGAAATAGCGTAACACCGCACACCAGAAATCTGCCGCCGCCGCTTTCGCGGACGCTGTGGATTAACCGTGCCGGCAGGACCGGCCCGGTTCCGATCCGAGATTGCGGCCGCCACGTTGAATTGAGTCCGATTTGAGTTCGGAATGGATCCGTTCCTGCACCCAATCGCTGGCTAAGCTCTCATGACAAGCATTCGCGAAGACAGAGTCGGGATCATCGAATGGGAACAGGAACTGGCGCAGCTGCTGTCCGACCTGAGCAACGTCCAAACCGAACTGCTCGAATTGCTGGAAGAGAAACGCCGGTTCATGGCTCGCAGCGAAATCGATGGCATTCACGCACTGCAGGAGCGCGAGCGGCAACTCGGCCAGCGATTGCAGGCATGTCAGGATCGTCGCGGTGAACTGCTTGCCCTGGCTGCCAAGCAAGGCTTGCCGCACGACAGTCTGAAAGAGCTGGCCTCATCGTTGAAGGAGGGCAGGCGCGGGCAGATGCAGAAAGCGGTTCAGGACTCTTCGCTGCGAATGCGCACTCAGCAACTTCAGAGCCTCACGAACTGGATGCTGGCACAGCGCACGATGCTTCATTTGGCACAGATGCTGCAGATCGTCGTCACCGATGGCCGCGCCCAGCCGACACATGGAAGATATGACGCAACTATCGCGGCCGGTGCGTTGGTCGACAGCGAAGTCTAATTCCCGCGTGTCACGTCCTGATGCGCCGCGATCCCGTCAGCAGACGATACCGTTCCAGTTTTTCCGATTGTGCGGGTTTTGCTGTTCTTTCTCTGTTGCGGCTGCCGATGATGCGGAATAGCCCGTCGAAGAGGTGGCCATCTGGGTCGGTATTGGTCAGGACGGGGCAACATGGTGGGTTCCGCGTGGGATGGAGGATTGTTGGATGGACGTCAACACCAGCCGCTTCGGCAGCCTCCGGTTGAACGACGAAGACGTCTTCTTTTTCCCGTTCGGCCTGATCGGACTGGAAGGCCACCATCACTGGGTGCTGCTGGCAGACGGAGCGAACGAGGCCGTCGGGTGGCTGCAGAGCACCACGGAACCGGACACCGCATTGGCGGTCATTAGTCCGCGGCGATTTGTGCCGCATTACCGCGTGCGGATTGCCAGCCGCGAGCTGCTGGCCCTCGAGCTGCAAGTTGTGGACGAAGCGTATGTTCTGAACGTGGTTTCGAGCGAGAACGGCCGGCTGACGGTGAACCTCCGGGCACCGCTGTTGTTCAACCTCGAGAAGCGTCTGGGACGGCAGGTCATCACGACCGACGACCAGCCCCTACAATGGGAATTACTGGCTTCGCCCCTCAAATTGCGCAAAAGCGCGTGATGCGCCGCGCGACCGCGAGAAAACACTTCTCGCCTCTCTATCAATTCATTTCGGGAGCGAATCGCTTCCGATAACACACGCACAGGCAATGCTGGCACGAGCCCCCAACGGGGTACGAGCCAGGATTGCTGTGTGAGAACCGTCGAGTGCCTCAGGCCGGCGATATCGTGCGCTGATCGCGTCGATAGAGCCAGTGCGCACCTGGAGGTTCCACATACCCTTGGCAAGGTCTTCGAGCAGGCAGCGGCCCATGCTGTGGCTCGCATCGGGCTGAGCCCGTTGATCGATGATCTTGCGCCCCTCAAGGGAACCCACCAATACAATCGTGAAAACCTGCACACCATACCCGCTTAGATTATCGACCATCGGCGTGCCAAACGGGGAGGGAGCCATCGATGCTGGTCCTTTCGAGACATCGCGATGAGAGCATCATGATCGGCGACGACGTTGTCGTAACGATCGTGGACATCCGCGGAGACAAAGTGCGATTGGGAATCAACGCTCCCCAGGACATCCCCGTGCACCGGCGCGAAGTGTACGAGGCGATCCAGCGGGAGAACCAGAAAGCTGCCCAGATAAAATCCACCGACACACGGCGACTGGGCAAGGACTGTCATAGCGACGTGCCGTCGGCCACGGACTCGTGATGGACCCGTGACTGACCCGGGCGAGGCGTGTGCCGAGCCTGCGTTGTCTCGGGCCCGTGGTGTGGTGTGCGTCCCTGTTGCGGTGTGCGCTCGCGGAATGGCGTGCATGGTCCTCGGTTCCGCTGTCTACTGTTCGTGCCTTGCGCCCCCGTTCGCAAGACCGAGACAATGACGGCAACCGGACCGAACGCCATCGCATTGTTCCATCTTTTCGGACATGCACAGTCTGGCAGCCTGTTGAAGCACTGCTCGATCAGGCGGGTTGGATTGACCCTTTGGCGTCAACGACCAGAGTGGCTTCCCTGCAGGACGGATTGCCTAATCCGTCCCAAGAGAGTGCACCGATCGAGAGGTGCACAACCGCTTACGCAAATCGTGCTGCGAAAGAAACACCGCCTACCAGGCCGCATTTCCATTTGTTCCGCCACGAGGAGGCCGGCCAGCGGAGAGGGGCACCACGAAGGACACGAAGAGCACGAAGGATGGAATTCGACGAACTCTCCAATCGCGTGATCGGCTGTGCGATTGAGGTGCATCGCGTCTTGGGACCGGGCCTGCTGGAATCCAGCTACGAACAGTGCTTGGCGCACGAACTGAGACTGAAGGGGATCGCCTTCCAACTGCAACTCCCGCAGCCAGTCGAGTACAAGGGCATTCGGCTTGATTGCGGGTACCGGTTGGACATGTTGATCGAGAGCCAACTGATCGTGGAACTGAAAAGCGTCGAGGAGATCAAGGGGATTCATGAGGCGCAGCTGCTGACGTACATGAAGCTGGCAGGCGTGAAGATCGGATTGCTGGTCAACTTCAACGTGACGAGATTGAAAGACGGCCTGAAGCGATTCGTGCTTTGATTCCCCTTCGTGCTCTTCGTGTCCTTCGTGGTGCGGTGTCGCCCCCGGGGATCAAACGACGTTTGATGTTTATTCCCAGTGGCTGGCGTCGCGAAGAAAGAGCCAAAACCAAGGGGTGAACGCGAATGACGGTCTGGTCCTCGACAATGGCGGGCGTGTCCGTCGCCGCCGCGTTACCCCAAACGATCTCAACGATGCACGCGGCTTCCCTGCGGGACGGATTGCCTAAACCGTCCCGTATCTTTCATCTCGATTTCTCTCTTCGGATGGATTAGGCAGTCCGTCCTACGAAAGACGACCGTCGCGCCAGGCCCGATGGGCATTCTTGGCACGGGAGTTCCACAGCAGGCAGCCGGCAGGTCGGCACTCTCCACGTCGAATTCGGGCAGCTGATCCGCGGCCTTCGCGGAGCGTCTGGGCACCCGCGTCCTGGACCGGTGCCGCATCTCCAGGGGATACGCGAGGCTCCAAGCGGGCATTTCGCGAGGCTATAATCGCCCACGGAGTGCGCCGCGAATCCGTACCGTGTGGAACTCGTGCTGTGTGGAGGCCTCTCATGCGAACCTCATCGGCCGTAATCACCGTGATCTGCCTGTGCTGCTGGACCGGCCCGAACCTTGCTCAGGCGCCGCCCGCGGAGCCGTTCCCCTCAACCGCGCCGCTCGCGATGGAAGGCGACCTGGCAGCGGTGATCGTGGACGGCGCCGATCGGTTTCTGCTGCGGCATCTCGAGCAGTCGGTCGCCGAGCGGGGCAGATTCTGGCAACGGGACCTTTCATCGGCCGAAAAGTACAACGAATCCGTGGCCGCGAATCGACGCCGCCTGTCGCACATACTCGGCGTGCGGGACGCGCGGGTTCCCTTCCGCGGACTGCAGTTCATGGCGACGACCTCGCGTCCGCCCGTCGTGGCGACGGGAGCGAGCTACGAGGTGCTGGAAGTCCGCTGGCCGACCGTGAGAAACATGCACGGCGAGGGCCTGCTGCTGCGCCCGGTGGGCCGAGCGCCGCTGGCCGACGTGATTGCAATCCCGGACGCCGAGCAGACGCCGGAAATGCTCGCGGGGCTCGTCGAAGGCACGCCGCCGTCCGCTCAGTTTGCCAGGCGGCTTGCCGAACTCGGATGCCGCGTCGTCGTGCCGGTGCTTGTCGATCGACACATGCAGCCGCGCAACGAACGCGCGGTGCTCACGAACCGCGAGTATCTCTACCGATCGGCTTTCGAATTGGGCCGTCACCTGATCGGCTACGAACTGCAGAAAGTCCTTGCGCTGGCCGATTGGTTTGAACTTGAAGCGGGCGGCAAGGACGCGCGGATCGGCGTGATTGGCTGGGGAGAAGGCGGCATGCTCGCGCTGTACGCCGCCGCGATCGACACGCGGATCGACGCGGCCTGCGTGAGCGGGTACTTCAACTCGCGCCAGAACATCTGGCAGGAGCCGCTCGACCGCAACGTGTTCGGACTGCTCGAGCAGTTCGGCGATGCGGAACTGGCGACGCTTGTCGCGCCGCGCGCTTTGTGGATTGAAGCCAGCCGCGGCCCGGAACTTGAACTCCCGGGAAAGGGCGGCGGGCCGGCCCGGCTCGTGTCGCCCGTGCTGGCCGACGTTCAGCGCGAGCATCAGCGAGCCCTGTCGCTGGTCGAGGGCTTGAAACCTGCTTGGTCCTTCCGACTGGTGGAACAGCCGGCAAATGGCGGCCCGGGCTCCGCGGAAACGATGGCGGGCCTGCTCGAGTCGCTCTCCGCCGAAAAACCGGCGGCCGCCGCGGAAGGGAAGCCCGAATTGCTGGTGGCCGACTTCGATCCGGCCGCGCGGCAACTGCGTCAGGTTGCGGAAATCGACGACCACAATCAGTGGCTGCTGGAAGAGAGTCCCTACGTGCGGGCCCAGTTCATGGCCAAACTCGATACCAGTTCTCCCGAAAAATACCAGGCGACGTCGGAAGAGTACCGGAAGTTCTTTCGCGACGAGGTCATCGGCCGCTTCGATGATCGCGTAATGCCGCCGAATCCCCGTTCTCGAAAGATCTGCGAAACGCCGCAGTGGACGGGCTACGACGTTGTGCTGGACGTGTACCCGGAACTGATCGCGTACGGCATCCTGTGCGTTCCCAAGGACATTGCGCCCGGGGAGAAGCGGCCGGTCGTGGTATGCCAGCACGGGCTGGAGGGCCGACCGCAGGATGTGGTCAACGCGAACAACCCGGCCTACCACGACTTTGCCGCTCGACTGGCCGAGCGTGGTTTCATCACGTTCGCGCCGCAGAACCTCTATATCTTCCAGGATCGTTTCCGCACGCTGCAGCGCAAGGCCAACCCGCTGAAAAAGACTCTGTTTTCACTGATTGTCCCGCAACATCAGCAGATCGTGGACTGGCTGAAGACGCTGCCGATCGTCGACGCGAACCGCATCGCCTTTTACGGGTTGTCGTACGGCGGCAAGAGTGCCATGCGCATCCCGCCGCTCGTCACGGACTACTGCCTCTCGATCTGCTCGGCGGATTTCAACGACTGGGTCTGGAAAAACGCCGCCACCCGGGGCAATTACAGCTACGTGTGGACAGGCGAATACGAGATCTTCGAATTCGATCTGGGAAGCACCTTCAATTATTCCGAAATGGCGGCACTGATCGCTCCGCGACCGTTCATGGTCGAGCGAGGGCATTTCGACGGAGTGGCGCCGGACGACCGGGTGGGCCTCGAGTATGCCAAGATCCGCCACCTCTACTCTGCGAGGCTCGGATTGCCGGATCGCACCGAAATCGAGTGGTTTGTGGGCCCTCATACGATCAATGGCCAGGGAACTTTCAAGTTCCTGCACCGGCACTTGAATTGGCCGGAACCCAAGACGGCCGGCGGAAAGGACTAGCAGAAAAACCGGTCAGCCCCAACAATACGGAGGTAACGGAGTGCACCCGAACCAGGTCTGAGGAAACGGTAACCGTTCACGGGGTGGGCCCACGTGGCCGCGTCTCTCCGAGACGCGAAGCCCGCGCGTCTCGGAGAGACGCGGCTACGTGGTTCGCCACTATCGAAAACCGGCCCACCGCGTGAACGGTTACGAGGAAACGAGGGATCGGATGATGCGACACGTCGTCGGCGCCGCCATGCTGCTTGCGGCGTTCGTGACTCGAGGGCCGTGCGAGGAAGGGTCGGGAATTCCCGACGCCAAGACCATTGCCCGGTGGACCGAGCAACTGAACGCCGACCGGTACGAGGTGCGCGAATCGGCGACGCAGGAACTCATCAAGGCAGGAGCCGCGGCGATTCAGCCGGTTTGCCAGGCGGTTCAATCCGGCAGTTGGGAAGTTACGACCCGCGGCGTCTTTGTGCTGCAGGAACTGTCGCTCGCCCGGGACATCGCGACGGAGCAAGCCGCTTTGGCGGCGCTCGAACGCCTGTCGGCCACGCGGGGAACTCAGCCCGCACGCCGGGCTGCCGAGGCGCTTTCCAAACTCGACCACCTGCGCCGCAAGCGCGCTGTCGATATCTTCACGCGACTGGGAGCCACGTTTAATCCGGAGCATCTCGAGCGGGACATGGTCGCCGTGCCGCTCTGCACGCTGGAAATCGGCCCGGAATGGCATGGCGACGAGAGCGATCTCCGGCGGCTCAAGTGGCTCAGCGACGTTCAGCAAGTCACATTCGTCGGAGAGAAGGTGCGGGACTCCTGGCTCGCACATCTCCGCGGAATGGAGAACCTCGTGGTCCTCAAGGTGAAGCAGGCAGCCGTCTCCGACGCGGCTTTCGCCGACTTGAAAGAGGTCGAGACGCTCAGCGCCGTCAAGCTTTTGTACTTGCCCATCGGAGACAAGACGGCCGAGTACCTGAGCCAGTGCCCGAGACTCAAGCGGGCGAAGCTGATCGGCAGCAAGATCGGACCGGCCGGCGAACAGAAACTGGCCGCCGCCATCGGAGCGGACAACGTCGATTGCCGTCGCGGAGCTTTCCTCGGAATCACGCCCAGCGCTCCGGGCCAGTCCTGGTTCATCACGTCGGTGTCTGAAAACAGCGCCGCCGAGCAGGCGGGGTTGATCCCGGGCGACGTGATTATTGCCTACGGCGATCAGCCGGTGACGGATTTTGAGACGTTGACCAAACTGATCTCGCAAAACAACGTCGGCGATACCGTCACAATTCAGATTCAACGCGACGGCAAAACGCTCCAGAAACTCATCAAGTTCGGAGCGTGGGATTAAACCGCTTCCGACAGCTCAGGCGCAGGGCAGACCACGTCGGCCGGCGGCTTCGGATCACTGCGGACTCACGCCGGCAAATGGCCTTGCGCGATTGCGGGGTGCCGTCGGGTTGTGGCGAGGTCTTGCTGCCGTGCAATGAAGCGGGCCGGTCGGGAGACCGGCCCGCAACGATTTCTGTCCTCAGTCCGCTTGCCGACTACTTCTTGAGCAGCTGGACGAGTTTGATCAGCGTATCTTTCGCGTCGCCGAAGACCATCATCGTCTTGGGTTCGTAGAAGAGATCGTTGTCTTCGCCCGCGAATCCGGGCTTCAAGCTGCGTTTCAGAATGATCACGGTGCGGGCCTTGTCCGCATCGAGGATCGGCATCCCGTAGAGCGGGCTGTCTTTCTTGTACCGGGCCGCCGGATTGACGACGTCGTTGGCCCCGATCACCAGAGCCACGTCCGTGTGCGGGAAGTCGTCGTTGATGTGTTCCATTTCGAGCAGCAGATCGTACGGCACCTGGGCTTCGGCCAGCAACACATTCATGTGGCCGGGCATACGTCCGGCGACCGGATGGATGGCAAACCGCACCTGGATGCCCCGGCGCTGCAGTTGAGTCGACAGTTCCTGCACGGCGTGCTGGGCCTGGGCGACCGCCATGCCGTAACCCGGGATGATGACGACCGAACTTGCCGACTCCATCGCCGTAACGGCGTCCTCCGGCGAATAGCGGATGACCGTGCGAGCTTCGCCCGGACCGGTTTGTTCAGCCGGTACGGCCCCGACGCCGCCGAACAGCACGTTGGCAAAGGAGCGGTTCATCGCGCGGCTCATGAGGATCGAGAGAAAGAACCCCGAAGCCCCGTCCAGCGCGCCGGCGATGATGAGCACCTTGTTCTCGATGACGAAGCCGGTGGCCGCTGCGGCCAGACCGGCATAGGAGTTCAACAGCGAAATCACGACGGGCATATCCGCACCGCCGATCGGCAAGACCATCAGGACGCCGATCGCCAGACCCGCCAGGATCATCAGGATGAACAGGAACCACGAAGTCGGGTTGTAGATCAGGTAAACGAACATGAGCAGCGTCAGAACAAACAGCGCGATGTTGCTGGCGTTCTGGTGCTTATAGAGAATCGGCGGCCCCGGCACGAGTTCCTGGAGCTTGGCAAAGGCCATGAAACTGCCGGTGACCGTCAGCGCTCCGAACAGGACTTCAAAGCCGACCGCTGCCATCATGCCGTGGCTGAATTCGCGATGCATGAACTCGACCACGCCGACAAGCACTGCCGCCAGTGCACCGAAGGCATGCGACATCGCGATTCGCTGCGGCATTGCGGTCATCGGCATGAATATGGCCATCGCCCCGCCGATCAACGACCCGATGATGAATCCGGCGATGATCCAGCTGAACGAAATGACATCATGATGGAACAGCGTGCCCACCACGGCCAACAGCATGCCCAGGGCCGCATAGTTCATACCGCGACGGGCTGACTTCGGCGAGCTGAGCGCCTTGAGCCCCAGGATGAACAGCACGGAAGCCGCGAGGTACAGCGACTGAAGAACAAGCGCTTTGCTCATGGGTGTGACTTCTGATCCTTGAGTTTAAACATCTTGAGCATGCGGTCCGTGATCATGAACCCGCCGACGACGTTGATCGTCGCCGCCGTCACGGCGATGAAGCCCAGGAAATTGCTGAATGTGCCGAGGTGCGGATTTCCCGCGGCGATTAGCGAACCGACGAGGGAAATACCCGAAATGGCGTTGGTGGCCGACATCAGCGGCGTATGAAGCAGCGGCGAAACCCGCCCGATAACTTCAAATCCGACGAAGCCCGCCAGAATCAGGATGTAGACCGAAGCGATCAGCAGCAGAACGTCTCCGCCCAGCCCGCCGTTCTCCGCCTTCTTTTCCTGATGAGCGGCCGCGGCCGGCTCACCGGACGGCGCCGCCTTGTCATCCGCGGGCTCTGCCGCTTTTTCCGCCGGCGCAGCGGCTTTGTTGTCCTCAGTCGCCGCGGCGGCAGCCTTATCGCCTGTCGCTTCGCCGGGCGCTGCCCACATCGTCCTTGCGGCAACCAGCGTCAGGAAGGATGCGGTGATGAGCAACAGGACGATTCGTGTATTCCGGATCATGCCTTCATCCTCGATTTGGCTGCCAACATGCAGTTGCAGATATTGGCCTCAGGCGTCGCGGGATCTGTTCTATTTCTTTTCAGTCTGTCTTCGATGAACCCGGGGCTGTAACCCCGATCCAACGGCTCTCAAGCCTGCGGCTTCGCTTCAGGGGCCGGCAGCGGCGCCAGTCCCAGCAGTTCGCGAATGCGAGGATTGACCACTTCGCCGCCGCGGGCGACCACGGTATCGCGAGTGATTTCATCCTGCATATCGTATTGCACCGCGCCGTCGCGAACGACGTGCCGCAGCAGGTTGGTCAAGTTGGCGGAAAACATCTGGCTGGCGTGGTTGGGAGCCTCCGAGGCCAGATTGGTCGGGCCCAGGATGGTAACGCCCGAATCCACCACGCGCTGATCCGCCTGCGTCAATTCGCAGTTGCCGCCCCGCTCGGCCGCGAGATCGATGATAACGCTGCCCGGACGCATTCCCCGGACTGCGTCGGCCGTGATCAGGCGAGGCGAAGGTTTGCCGGGGATCGCCGCGGTTGTGATGACCACGTCGCTCTCGGCGACAACACGAGCCAGAAGCTCTCGCTGCTTGCGGTAGAATTCCTCGCCAAGTTCCTTGGCATAGCCGCCACGGTCCTCGGCGGACGCCGTGTCGAGTTCAAGCTCGACGAACCGAGCGCCCATGCTCTGCACCTGTTCCTTTACGGCGGGACGCACGTCATAGGCCTGGACGACGGCACCAAGACGGCGGGCCGTTCCCAGAGCCTGCAAGCCGGCCACACCAGCACCGATGACAAAGACCTTCGCGGCGGTCAGCGTGCCGGCGGCCGTCATCATCAGGGGGAACATCTTGGGAAGTTCCATCGCCCCCATCAATACGGCACGGTACCCGGCAACCGTGGCCATCGACGACAGCACGTCCATGCTCTGGGCACGCGTGATGCGAGGCAGCATTTCGAGCGCAAACAGGGACACACCCGTGCCGGCAAGTTGTTCAACGCACTTCGGTTCGCCCAACGGGTCGCACATGCCGATGACGGTCTGCCCGGAGCGGAAAGACTTGAGGTCAGCCTGCCCAGCTCCCCTATTCGCGCCCAGCGATCGAACTTGCAGGACCACGTCGGCGGCAAACACTTCGTTTCGGTCGCCGATGCGCGCCCCTTTTTCCGTGTAATGAGCATCGAGGAAACCAGCGGAGACTCCCGCACCCGCCTCGATGACAATTTCCACTCCGAGCTTGAGCAGCGGAGCGATGCTTGCGGGAATCAG
Source organism: uncultured Planctomycetaceae bacterium (assembly GCA_903863885.1). Classification (GTDB taxonomy): domain Bacteria; phylum Planctomycetota; class Planctomycetia; order Pirellulales; family Pirellulaceae; genus CAIPEB01. The sequence goes on from CAIPEB010000278.1 coordinate 11,528, forward strand.
GGCCACTCGGCGCTCGCCCGGATACGTCTCTTTCGCGACCGCGATTCTCATGTGCACCTTCCCATACGAACGCGCTATGTTTCAAAGTTCGCCCATTTTAAACCGTGTGTCGGCGGCGAAAATGGGGGGAGTCAATATTTCTCGGCAGCTAGTTCACGGTCCGGAGCCGCAAATGACGAGGTAGGAGTGAGGTCACTTGCGAAGCGGCCGTTTCTGCAGGGGGGGATCGCAGCCGGATCCGCAGTAAATATTACCACACGCCAGAGAAACAGGCGTTGAAGCCCCTGAGAACGACTGTTAGAATCACTCGTTTTGCCGATCGAAGTTGCGGCAAAGTGGGCGAAATCCGAACGGTTCAGGCGGCGCAATTCGAATAGCGGGCTCGCACGACCTCTTCGCTCGATGACCGCCGTTCGTTGATTCAGCCGTTTGACGATATGATGGCAGCGACACGATTGAAGCACGCCGTACAGTGACGCAGTACGTTGATGGAGGATGGTGAGTTGGTCTCGTCCAAAACCTACATGGCCAAGCCGGGTGAAGTTACGCAGAAGTGGTGGCACGTCGATGCAACCGATCGGGTCGTCGGCCGACTGGCCTGCCGAATTGCCGTGGTGTTGATGGGCAAGCACCGCCCCACCTACACGCCGCACGTTGACACGGGCGACTTTGTCGTCGTCACGAACGCGGAAAAGGTCGTCTTTTCCGGCCGAAAATGGGAACAGAAGCAGTACACGTGGTACACGGGCTACCCCGGACTGCGGAGCGAAACGGCCGGCCGCCGTCTGAAGAAAGACCCCGAACGCATCTTGCGAGACGCGGTTCGACGCATGCTGCCCAAGAACAAACTGGCCACCAAGATGTTGGCGAAGCTGAAGATCTACGCGGGTTCCGAACATCCGCATCAGGCCCAGCAACCGGAAGCCATGAAGCTGTAATCTCGCGGCCGGTCGCCGAGGCGGGTTCCACATTCATCACTGATACTCCAGATCGAACAAACAATGGTTGCAACGAAAAAAGATCGACTCACTGGCGATTCCCTCGGAACCGGGCGGCGCAAGTCGTCTGTCGCTCGCGTGCGAATTCGTGCCGGTTCCGGCAAAATCACGATCAACGACCGTCCGTTCGAGGAATATTTCCCGGACGAAGGCAACCGCAAGTGGATTCTCGATGTGCTCGAGTCCGTGAACCGCACCAACAGCGTTGACGTGATCGTGCGGGTCAACGGCGGGGGAGCAACCGGACAGTCGGGCGCCATCCGCATGGGTGTGGCCCGAGCCCTTGTCGGTTATGACGAAGCCACGTTCCCGGCGATGCGGGACAACGCGTTCCTGACGCGAGACTCCCGTATGAAAGAACGCAAGAAGTACGGTCTGCATGGCGCTCGACGCGGTGTGCAGTTCTCGAAGCGTTAATTTCGCGAACGCGAATTCAAACGACTGCCGATTCAAGAAGCCTGGCCCCATTCGGGTCAGGCTCTTTTTTTTTGCCGGCTTTCGGTCTTGCTGCCCGAGTGCCGCCGAAACCCGGCCCCGTTTCCAGACCACCTTCGAATACCCGCGTCGCGCGTCCCGTCAGTGACTTCCGCTCGACCGCGGGGATCGCGGTCCCTTGCGGCCCCGAGTCCTTCGCCGGCCTCCTGCCACAAGCGGAATGACCCGCGCATTCCACCCCGACCCGAAAATGACATTTGTCCAACTTGCAGTCATTGTCTCGTCGCCGGCCGAGAACTCGCGAATGTAATGGCCTCGCACGGTCGCAGGCGTGCCCGGAGGAGGCAGTCGCGAAGCGCGGTCAATCGAATCCTCGTCGATCAGCGTTGCCGTGACGCCCGCGCGCTTCAACAACTCGAAGTACCCGGCTGACGACAACTCGTGATATCGGATGTCGATCTTCTTGCGCTGCTGCCAGTCGGCATCCTGGCCGGCCTGCTCGATCAGATACTTCTTGGTGACCCAATCCAGAGAACCGACGAGCGCCATGCGGATCTCGCCCGTTTCGGCAAAGTACTCCAGTCCGTCGAGAACATCTCGCCACAGATTGAGCAGAAAACGAACTTCCTGGGGCGCGTCGTCGAGCCTCGCGACGAAATCGCAGCAGGCCTCGTAATAGTGCCGCTGCACCTGCAGCGGAGAAGCCGGCGCTCCGTCCACGTGACATACCGGTTTCCTGAGCGACAGATCCATGCATGCCGCGTGAAGGGCCTCGACCGGCAACGACATGTACGGCACGACCCGCAGGCCGCCGGCTTCAATCATGTCCAGCACGAGCAGGGTCGTTCCCACGCGAAGATACTCGGCGACCTCGCACATATTCGAGTCGCCCACCCCGATCTGCAGTCGCTGCCGCGACGAAAACAGCCGGCCGTATTCTCGCGGCGAAAACCAGACTCTCGCGTAAATCGCCTTGAAAAAATGCCCCACGTTGAAAATCGGCCGGTTCCCCCAGAACCCTCCGAAGCCAAGCACGCTGTTGATCGCGGGCCCCTTGTCCGACAACTGGTAGTTTCCCTGCCGATCCACAAGACCGGCTCCCGCGATCACCGGGCGAGTGACAAGAAACGGGAGCAGTTGCTCGCGGACGTCACGAAATACCGTGGTTCGAATCAGAGCGTCAAACCCCAGGGCAAATGGGGCCGTCACCAGGCGGGCGACGATCTGCAGAAGCGACTCCAGCCAAACCGGAGAGCGGACGCCTTCCGCGAGATCCTTGCCGAACAGCGTTTCAGCCAATCGCAGCGGATTGGAAACCAACCTCCGCAGCAGGATGTACAACAGCCACAACAGGAGGAAATACACCAATGTCGCCAGAAGACAAGCCGCAATTCCAACCCAGGTGATCAGGGCCAGCGGAAAGAGCAGCACCAGCCCGATGCGCCAGATCCACAACATCAAACCGGAAGCCAGATTCGCCTCATAGTTCTCCTGGGCTCCGTAGACATGATCGCGTGCATCACGATCATTCTTGATCAGATACGCCTCGCCATTGAGTTCGTCGGTCCGGCACGCTTCGGCCAGCAGACGGTCCTGCGCCCGCTGATGTGCAATGAGCTGGCGCGGCGTCATGCATTCCGGCGTGGCGCCTTCGATCAGGCCGCCACCTGCGGCAGGACGCTCGGCCTCGAACCAGACGGCGCCGCCGTTGGCCAGAAACACGCCTTCCTTGAAGTGCTTTGCCCGAACCGTAAGAACCCGCTGCTTCAACGACGCGATGACCGCTTCGTAGATCCGGTATCGCGACATGCGCGGCGCGGAGGAATCCGCAGGCCGGAAACGAATGGCGTACTCCGTTTCCAGACCAATTAACCGGCTGAAGATCTTCGCCACTACTCTCCACCGTACGGGACGGTCGACTCATCCAGATACTCGTCGGGAGCAATCCGGCTGTCGAGACGTACGGAATCCGCAATGGCCCGCAGGACGGTCAAGTCCGGCTCCACCGCGGGCCGATCCGTCTCGATTTCCGATCCCGGGAGAACGACTTCTTGAGACATCGTCACCTCGATTGCTGCAGTCGGGCGCGAACACAGCTGACGAGGTCTATGGTATTCACCTCCCGTTGGGGCCGCAAGCGAGCGGAGTCTGGAGTCTGGAGTCTGGAGTCTGGAGTCTGGAGTCTGGAGTCTGGAGTCTGGAGTCTGGAGTCTGGAGTCTGGAGTCTGGAGTCTGGA
>CAIPEB010000279.1 GCA_903863885.1 uncultured Planctomycetaceae bacterium
AGCTTTTGAATGACCTCGGCGGAGGGCTGGCCGGCCACAAGGACCCGATAGACTTTGGTCACTCCGTAGCGCGGATGCGTCAGATGATTCGCAAGTTCGCCGTCATTAGTGACAAGTATCAGTCCTTCACTGGACCGATCCAACCTCCCGACGGCAAAGACGCGTTCATCGGTCTGAACCAGATCAATGACCCGCGGGCGACCGCTCGGATCATGGTTAGTGGTTACAACGCCGGCCGGCTTGTTCACGAGAAAGTAGACTCGCCGCGAAATACGAACCGGCGTGCCATCCACCCGGATCTGCTGAGTGGCCGGATCAACGCGAGTCCCCAGCTGATCCGCGACGCGTCCGTCCACTTCGACGCGACCGGTCACAATCAGTTCCTCGCACTCGCGACGGCTTCCCAGGCCGGCTGCCGCGAGTATCTTCTGCAGCCGTTCGCCTGGCTCGGATGCGGCGTCGGGCCCCGCTTCGGTTGTCTTGCGTTTTGCCATCGGAGTCCCCCCGCTTGCGAAGTGCCAGAATTCGTCCGGACGTCATGATAGCGGCATCTCGTGCTACAGCCCAGCGGCGGCACAGGCCGCACTGGACTTGCCGCCTGGGAGAACCGACAGATCCGAGCCAATCAGCACAGATCATCAGCACGCACGCGACAGCTTTCCTGAGCAGCAAACCCGATCGGCAAACCGGCCGTGTCACCTCAAGTGCCAGGACCGCATTCGACGATTTTGCAGATTAGGAAGCTAGCGTGGGGTGACCCAATTCGGCTTGGACGGCGCCAGGCTTAGGGTCTATAATCCCCTGCCCGGAATGGACTCCAGTCACGGACGACTCCGCCGGTCGGCCCAGGATGAGGCAAGCGACGTGAGCCGAACGATTTTATTCTGTTGCGTTTCTCTTTTGGCAATCTCGTGCGGTTGCTCCCGCTCCCGCCCGCTGCTTGCGCCTCCCGGCCCCATTCGTCAGCAGCAGTACGGCGCATCCATCCACGACCCGTACACAGACAACGAGTTGGGTCCTGCTGTCGTCGGGGGTCGCCCTCGCGATTTCATGGAGCCGCTCGCCGAGCCCGTGCGAAGCCGCCCGCTGCGGAACAATTCGAACGGCCAGTAGCGGTCGCCCGGATAGAAACTCAGGGCAGGCAGATATCCAGCACCACCGAGCGCTCGGTAGTCTCCAGCGTCCACGGCCCGCCGTCCGACGGAAGCAGTACCGTTTCGCCCTTGTTCAGCGGCCGGCCCGACGGATCGCGATCCAACCGGGCGGAGCCTTGCAGCACCGCAACAAAGTGGAATCGCTGGTCGCCGCCGATGCGGATGGAGTTGGAGAATTCGCATCGGTGCATGACGAATTTGTCACAGGAAACAAGGCAGGTTCGGCCTTCGTCGACAGTTTCGCCCGTCTGCTGCGGCTCGATCGGACCGAGGCGGAAATTGGTGACAGCCAGCCCCTGCTCGACATGCAATGGCCGGGGCTTTCCATCGCTGCCCGTACGATTCCAATCAAACAGCCGAAACGTGACGTTGCTGGACTGTTGAATTTCGGCCACGACAAGCCCTTCCCCCAGCGCGTGCACCGTTCCTGCCGGGATGAAGATGCAATCGCCTTCGCGCGGCGCGATCCGGTGCAGACATGCGTCGCCGCATCCGCTCTGCAGAGCCTCACGAAAGCTCTCGGGACTGACTTCGGGCCGCAGCCCGGCATACATCACACTGCCCGGGTCGGCGTGAAGCACGACCCACGCTTCCGTCTTGCCCAGGTCGGGCGGCTGGAGTTTCGCGGCCTGAGCATCATCGGGATGAACCTGCACGGACAGCGTCTTGTTCGCGTCCAGGAATTTGAACAGCAGCGGAAATCGTGAAAGACCCGCGTGCCGGCCGAGCAGCGGTCCCGCGTGGCGGGCCATAACTTCCGCCAGTGTCGCTCCCTGCAACGGCCCGCAAGCCACAATGCTCTGATCCGCCTCGTGATCCACGATTTCCCAACTCTCGGCATAGTCGGGTTCGTCCCCGACCGGCTTGTTCAGCAGTGTCTTCAGACGTCGGCCACCCCAGAGAAAACGGCGAAAAATGGGGGTAAAACGCAGCGGTCCCGGATTCAGCACGGCTGGAACTCCTTTGCCTCGAACATTGCCACGTCGGCAGGCTGATGCTATGATGGCTTCAACGTCGGGACTGGTTCCCGACATCTCCCGCTGGTACGGCAGCTTCCTACCGTACGTTCTGTGCTCGGCGTTAGGCCGAGCGACTGCCGTACGCCACGACCGGACAGGGCGGCATGAATCATGCCGCGGCGACCGGTTCGTGGTGGCACACGCGGTGCATCACCGACCCACCTGAGCGATTCTCTACGGGAGACGAGCAATGTCCAAGCCCACCGAAGAAGATCTCTTTGCCAATTCGACGATGACGTTCGGAGAACACATCGAAGAACTGCGTATCTGTTTGTTTCGCGCTGTGGTGGGATTGGTCATCGGCATCCTCCTCGGTCTGTTTGTGGCTGATCGCGTGGTGAACTGGATCCAGAAGCCGCTGACCGACGCGCTGAAAGAGCATTACTCGATTTCGGCCGCCAAAGAGATGAAGATCCGGAACCCAGGAAAGCAGCCGAAGGACTTCGAGTCGATCGCCCGGGAAAAAGGGCTGCTCGTGGAGGATTTCTACATCGAGCAATCGGAACTGGCCCGGCTGTTTCCGGAGGCGGCGGCAGCAAAGGCTGCGACAGCGGACAGCAAGGAAAGCGGCGATCTTTCGGAACTCGGCATGAGACAGGTCCGACTCTGGCGCCCCGCACGAGAACGAATCACGGCCCTCAGCCCGCAAGAGGGATTCATGATCTGGATGAAGGCGGCGGTCGTCAGCGGGACGCTGATTGCGTCGCCCTACATGTTCTATCAACTCTGGCTGTTTGTCGCCGCCGGCCTGTTTCCGCACGAGAAGAAATTCGTGCACATATTCCTGCCCTTCAGCATCGGCCTGTTCATCGCCGGAGCCGGATTGGCCTTCTTCTTTGCATTCGGGCCCGTACTTAAGTTTCTGTTCAGCTTCAACCGCATGATGAACATCGATCCCGACCTGCGCATCAGCGAAGTCATTTCGTTCGTCCTGGTCCTCCCCCTGGGATTCGGGATCGCTTTTCAATTGCCGCTGGTCATGCTCTTTCTTAACCGCGTGGGCATTTTGTCGGTGCCAGCCTATCTGGAGAAATGGCGGATTGCGATTCTCGCCATTTTCGTCATCTCGATGGTGCTCACCCCGGCCGACCCGATCAGTATGCTGCTGATGGCCGTGCCGCTTACCGGCCTTTACTTCCTTGGCGTCGGCCTGTGCAAGTGGTTGCCAAGGAATAAGAACCCGTTCGCTGAAAGCTACGATCTGTAGAAAGCCCGCGGTCCTTGGCAGGCCGACATGCGGCCGAACATGGACATACCGAGAACGCACCGAGCGCATCGGGCGGTCGCAGATGCAGATCTTTCTGCGACGGAAGACTCACGGAAATCCGGCGAAAGATCAAATCGCGTCGGAACCGCGTTCACCCGTGCGAATGCGGATGCAGTCTTCCATGGGAATCACGAAGATCTTTCCGTCGCCGAGCGAGCCTTTTTCGCCTGTTCGCCCACCTTTGAGAATGGCATTGATCGTAGGTTCGACAAAATTGTCGTTCACCGCGATCTGCAATTGGACTTTTCGGAGCAGGTTTACCGTGAACTCGTGGCCGCGATAGACCTCCGTCTGACCCTTTTGCCTTCCGAACCCCTGACAGTCCATCACGGTGAGACGGAAGACTTCCACCTCGGTCAGGGCCGCTTTCACATCCTCCAGTTTGTCCGGCTTGATAATCGCAATGATCAGCTTCATCCGTCGTGGCTCTCCGAGTCTTTCGGGCTCCGGTAAACTCCAAACCCGCGAACAGAAATGAGTTCAGGAGAATCAGAGCCTTGGCGTTGTCAGCCCCCGGCCAACAACTGCCTGGCGGCAGTAAGGTGTTCCGAGTCTAGCCCGCCAAACATCGAGGAACAAGCCCGAAGCCCGATGCGGGCAAAACAAAAACCCCCGGCCTGGACCAGCGAGGCGGACGCCAGTCCAAGCCTAAGGGGTCTCCTTCTGGCCCACGCAAGAGCCATGTGGTCAACCGCTGGCACGGATCAACGCACTTCAAAACATGCCGGAGAGATTGAGCGACGAACAAACACCCTCCCAGATCAGGGGCTCCCAAGTCGCCGGCAACGACGTGAAAGCCGGTCTCTGAAGCGTGCGATGCGGGGGGGAAACATCTGACCCGTGCCACATCTTGTCCTCCCCACTTAGCAACGAATGTGCCAGACCCGACCGCATGTTCCCCCAGAACAATATCATCCACCGCAAATACTTGTTTTTCTTGGGCTTAGAACAGACCCAACCACATTTAGGCGGAGCAATCCCCTTCGACCCGCTGCTCAATCCGCAGGCACGCTGCGACGCGCCGGCGTGCAGAGCGAACTGGACGTTGACCTCCCGACCCAGGGCGTAAAGGCGGATGCCGGCAATCGGTAATCGCAATCGCTCCAGCCCTCAGACTCCGGACTCCAAACTCCAGACCAGTCTCCAGCGCTCCGCACAGGCGACATAACCGTAAAACTCCGCCAAGAATCGCGTTGAATCACCCTGCAAACGCGGCATTTCCCGCATCTTCAGATAAACCGGAACCAAACGGGCAACCGATGAGCCTCAAAGAAGCCCGAGGAGCAGGCGGCTCTCTGGCAAAGCTGCGGAATCGGATGTCTGCAGCGCAAACAGTACTGACCAGGAGCTCAGTTGGCAGAGCGTCTCGCCTGCGGGACGAAGAGAGGTTTGCGGAACAAAGTCCAGACTGCTTCGCGATCAGGCGGCTAGAGCGAGCAGAGAGCCCGACTGAGGAAAGCCAGGAAAACAAGGGAGTGTCACCGCCATGAAACGAACCGTATTGAGTCTGGTCTTCCTGACCGGACTTGGAATTATCGCGCCCGCTTACGCGCAGTCTTCGACGAATCAGCAACCCACCCGAGTTTCTCTCAGCGATTACTCAACCAGCAGTACGGCGTCGGCCGAGGCCTCTGCAAGCGAGGAACCGCGAGAATCCCAGGCGGCACCCGAATCCGAGCCGAGGCCTGAGTACGCCCCCAGGGAGGTGGAAGCGGAAATCCCGGAAACCGAAGAGGCGGCCGATGACGAGGCGTGGCACCTGCTTCCCCAGGACGGTGCGATTCGAGTGTACGGCTGGGTGGATGCCGGCGTAACGGCGAACTCAGGAAATCCCGTCAGCCGCTACAACGGTCCGGTATCGTTCAACGATCGCAACGAACTTCAAATGAACCAGTTGTACGCGGTCATCGAGAAGCCGCTCTCCGAGGAAGAGGGCCGCTGGAACTTCGCCGGTCGCGTGGACGTGTTGTTCGGCTCGGACTACATCTTCACTCAGGCCGCCGGACTGGAATTGCGCGATGATTACTCCCCGAAATGGAACAGCGGGCCGCTGTACGGCCTGGCGATGCCGCAGTTGTACGGCGAAATGGCTTACGACAAACTCAACATCCGGCTCGGACACTTCTACACAATTATCGGTTACGAAGTCGTGACGGCTCCGGACAACTTCTTCACCTCGCATGCCTACACGATGCAATATGGCGAACCGTTCACCCACACGGGCGGTCGGGCTTCCTATGCAATGACCGATGAATTGTCATTGACGGGCGGCCTGGTCAATGGCTGGGACAAATGGGATGCCGTGACCAATCGGGCGGCGTTTCTCGGCGGCGTGAACTTCACTCCCGACCACGAACTCTACACGGTGGCATTCTCTTTGATCACGGGCGAGGAAGACGGTGCCCTCCCGCCAATCCTGGGCAACCGCACGGTCTACAGCCTTGTCGTCAGCCTCAATCTGACCGAAAAGCTGCAGTACGTGATCGAGCATGACAACGGCTGGCAGGCCAATGGACTGGGCACGGACGAAACCACGCGGTGGTACGGCCTCAACCAGTACCTGCTCTATACGCTCAACGATAACTGGAAGGCCGGCATTCGCGGCGAGTGGTTCAAAGACGCCGACGGCACGCGAGTGACCGGCGTCCGCGCGACGAACCCGTACAAAGGCGGATCGGCCGGCGACTTCTACGAAATCAGCCTCGGCCTGAACTGGACTCGGTTCAGCAATGTCACCGTCCGCCCCGAAGTCCGCTGGGACTGGTTCAATGGCGAAGGCACGATGCCATACGACGACAACACGAAGAACTCGCAGTTCCTGGCGAATTGCGACTTCATCGTGTCCTGGTGACCCGAATACCGACGCGGTCGGGGCCGCCAACCGGGCGGCCCCGATCGTGGATCGGTCGGCCTCGCGCAGGACGCAACCTTCCAGCGAACGCCTGCGGCTTCAGGTTTCCGTGAAATCGGCAAACAGTGCCTGCACGAACTCGTCCGGATCGAAGTAAGCCAGATCCGTGACCTTCTCGCCAACGCCGACGAATTTGACGGGCAGGTTGAACTGCTGTCGAATCGGAATCACCACACCGCCTTTGGCAGTTCCATCGAGTTTCGCCAGCACGATCCCGGTGCAGCCCGCGACTTCCGAGAAACCTTTCGCCTGGCTGATCCCATTCTGACCGGCGGTTGCATCGAGAACGAGCAGCACTTCATGCGGTGCGTCCGGCACCAGGCGGCTCAGAACCCGGCGGATCTTCCCCAGTTGCTGCATGAGACTGGTCTGCGTCTGCAGTCGTCCGGCCGTGTCAATGATGCACACGTCGGCCTGCTGTTCGATGCTCTGCGCCAGCGCCCGATGTGCAACACTTGCCGGATCACCGCCCGAATCGCCCTTAACCAGCGTCGCGCCGAGCCGTTCCGACCAGATTGCCAACTGTTCAACGGCCGCGGCGCGAAACGTATCGCCCGCGCCCAGGACGACCCGCTTGCCCTGCTGCTGCAGCAGGCTGGCCAGCTTGGCGATGGAAGTGGTTTTGCCTGATCCGTTGACGCCAACGATCATGATCACGGTCGGCCCGGATGGCGCGAAACGGATCGGCTCTCCGGACTGAGCCAGCAGCTGCCGGATCTTCTCGCGGATCGTGGCCAGGACTTCCGACATCTGCACCACGCGACCGCGGTACGTGCGTTGCACTTCCTCGCGAACCTCGGTGGCCGGGCCGACGCCCATGTCCGTCTTCACGAGGATTGCGAACAACTCCGCGAGGAACTGGTCGTCGACGAGCCGCCCCTGCTGCTTGAACAGGTCCCGGATGTCGGTCTTCAACAACCGGTTCGTCTTCTGCAGACCTTGCATGAAGCGATTCAGGAGGCCCATGTTGACTGCTCCGAAAAGGGCGGCTGAAAGAGTTTCGGGCTGACCGATGCGGGCAACGCATCCAGCTCCGCAGAGTCTTATTGTTTCTTTTCTGTATCGCGAAGCAGGCGATCGAGAATGCCGTTGACGAATTGCGAAGACTGCCGTGCCCCGTAGCGCTTCGCCAATTCCAGCGCCTCGTTGATGACAACTCGCTGCGGAGTATCCGTGAACAGCATTTCGTAAGCACCCAGCCGCAGGACATTGCGATCGGTGACCGCCATCCGCTGCAGACTCCAGTTCTCCGCGCGCTCGGCGAGCATCTGATCCAGTTCGCCGCGATTGCGCCGCACGCCGGCCAGCAGTTCGCGCGCAAATCCGACCGTCGCTTCCTCGTGGCGGAGTCGCCTGCAGAGAAAGTCATCGCTCGCTGCAAAATTGCGAGTCGGATTCAAATCGTCCTCGTAGAGGATCTGCAGGACGACTTCCCTAGCTCGACTGCGGCGTGACATAGGCTTTGGTGGGCGGTTGTGGTGAGCGGCTTCGTGTACGGCTTTGTTAAGCAACCGGTTCTCGGCGGGGAATTGCACGCACGAATACTCGTGAACTTGCCCCAGGACTATAAGCAGCGGACGGCCATGCGGCAACGGGCCAACAGCCTCCGCAGGCAGCATCGAATCACCGCGGGAGCCGCGCCAGCAGACTGGCCATTTCCAGCGCCGCTTCGGCGCATTCCGACCCTTTGTTGCCGACGTTGCCTCCCGCCCGCTGGATGGCTTGCTCGAGCGACTGACAGGTCAGCAACCCGAACAGCACGGGCACACCGGTTTCGATGGCCGTGCGTCCAATGCTCAGACTGACCTGCCGGTTGATGTGCTGATCGTGAGTCGTTTCGCCTCGTATCACGGCGCCGAGGCAAATCACGGCCGCATAGCTGCGGGATCGCGCGAGGCGGTCGGCCACCAGTGGGATTTCCCACGCGCCCGGGACCCACGCTACGTCAATGGCCTCGTCGGCCACGCCGTGCGCCCGCAACGTCGCGATCGCGCCGGACAGCAACCGCTGCGTAATTGTCTCGTTGTATCGGGAAATCACGATCGCGAACCGCCGGTCCGCTACGTCGCCGGGCACACCTCGAAATTCACTGGGCATGACAATTGCTCGATGGGGATCAGGGAAGACGGCCGCGGATTCAGCACCGCCGAACAAGCCGCTCTATTTCATATTCATGCTCATGAGGAACTCTGCATTAGAACGGGTCTTCTGCAGCCTGGACACCAGCAGATCCATCGCCTCGGGGGCGTTCATGTCGTTCAACACGCGACGCAGCACGCAGACACGCCGGTATTCATCCGGATCCATCAGGATCTCTTCGCGCCGGGTCCCGCTGCGGTTGATGTCGATCGCCGGCCAGATGCGCTTGTCCACGAGCCGATGGTCGAGCACAATCTCCAGGTTGCCGGTGCCCTTGAACTCCTCGAAGATCACTTCATCCATTTTGCTGCCCGTATCGATCAGCGCCGTGGCGAGAATGGTCAGCGATCCGCCTTCCTCGACCTTGCGGGCCGAACCGAAAAAGCTCTTGGGGCGCTGCAGAGCATTGGCGTCCAGGCCGCCCGAGAGAATCTTGCCCGACTGGGGGCACTCCGAGTTCCAGGCCCGCGCCAATCGCGTGATCGAATCGAGAAAAATGACCACGTCCGTTCCGTACTCGACCATCCGCTTGGCTTTTTCCAGCACCATCTGCGAGACCTGCACGTGCCGGGACGACGGCTCGTCAAACGTCGAACTGACCACTTCGCAGTTGTGCCCCTTCACCTGCCGCTCCATGTCCGTGACCTCCTCGGGCCGCTCGTCGATGAGCAGCATGATCACGTAACAATCCGGGTAGTTCTTGAGAACGGACTTGGCCATCTTCTGCAGGAGGATCGTCTTGCCTGCCCGCGGCGGACTGACGATCAATCCCCGCTGCCCGAATCCGATCGGCGCGACCAGGTCGACAACACGCATCGCGGTTTCTTCCGGCGACGCCTCCATCACAATCCGCTTGTCGGGATGCAGAGGAGTCAGGTCGTCGAAACTGACTTTCTCCGACAGGAGATTGGGGTCCTGGTAGTTGATCGCCTCGACGCGCAGCAGCGCGAAGTACCGCTCGTTCTCCTTCGGCGGCCGGATCTGCCCCGAAACCGTGGCTCCCGTCTGCAGACCGAAGCGGCGTATCTGGCTTGGCGAAACGTAGATGTCGTCGGGACAGGACAGATAATGGTAATCGGGACTGCGGAGAAAACCGAACCCGTCGGGCAGAATCTCCAGCGTCCCCTCGCCGTACATGAGCCCGTTCATTTTCACGCGCTCTTTGAGGATCTTGAAAATCAGATCCTGCTTCTTCATCCCGGCGACTTCTTTCACGTTCTCCTTGCGTGCTTCTTCGATGAGCTGAGACATGCTCATCTTCTGCAGCTCGGCGATGTGGATTTCGCCCTGCTTGATCTTCTCGTAGCGGTCGTCCGTGTCGTCGTGACCTCCGCGTTCCACCTCCTCCGCAATTTCCTCGGCAAGTGAAAGTGGTTCGTGCTCGTCTTCGAGAGCGCCGAGTTCGGCTCGCGGCTCAACTGATTCACCGACGGCCTCGGAAGGCTCCGTGCCTGCGGCGCGACTTCGCCGGTCGGTTCGATGACGTGTACTTCGCATGCTGGTCATGACCGTTCAAACTCCTGAAGAGGATGTATCGAGCCAACGCGCGACGGCGTCAGCGGCGGGATTCATACCGGCGCCCCGAGGGGTGGGAGATCCTGAGGGAGGGAGCGCCAGAATTCCTGGACTTGAACGAACGTGTCCTGGGGAGACCCTGAGTTGTCTATGACCCAATCCGCGCGTTTTCGTTTCTCGTCCAGAGATTCCTGCGCTGCCTCACGCGCGGCAAACTCATCGTCCGTCCACCCGCGTTGGCGCGCTCTTTGTTGTCGTACAGTTCGTGGAGTCTCCACAAAAACGATCTTATCGCAAAACTCGTCCCATCCGGCTTCAAACAACACGGGGGCGTCGAGAACCACCACCGGCACGTTCCGCGACGCCCACTCATTCACGATCCGGCACAGCCTCAGCCCGATTCGAGGGTGAGTCAGCCGCTCCAGAAACGCGAGTTCCCCGGCGGCCCGGGGTGTCGATCCGAACACCCGTCGAGCGACCGCCTTCCGATCAATTCGTCCCTGCCCATCCAAGACTTCGTCGCCCCATCGCTCCACCAGGGCCTGCCGCACCTCCGGCTCCTCCAGCACCGCATGCCCCAATCGGTCCGCCTCTACGACCTCCGCCCCCAACTGTCGAAACTGGCCGGTTACCAGCGTCTTTCCGCTGGCGATGCCGCCAACGATGCCAATGACCACCATTTGACTGGCCCGTGTTAATGGCCCGCTCACTCTTCTTGCCGGCGCCACCGCACTCTGCCTCGACATCTTCCGCAAACGAATTACTCAGTTAATCTAGATCTCGGATGTTGCTATTCACTCCGGCTGCCAACACCGACTCACTTCCATTCACTGGCCCCACGCATCACGCGATCTTCTCACACGCCGCCCAGTCAGCCCCGGCCTTCACATCCACCTGAAGCGGCACCTTCAGCCGGCCCGCGAACGACATCTCGTCGATGATCAACGGCACCAGCGAAGACAACTCGTCGGACGGCGTCTCCAGTATCAATTCGTCATGTATCTGTAACAGCAGTCGCGCACGGTGCGAATCACGCCGCAGCCGACTGTGCACCTGGATCATGGCCTGCTTGATCAAATCAGCGGCCGATCCCTGAATCACCGTATTGATTGCGATTCGCTCAGGCAGGTTCCTTTGGCGGGAGTTGGCAGATCGAGCGGGGTCTCGCACCCCCTGAACCGCGCGACGGCGGCCGAGAATGGTACTAACATAGCCACTGCGTCGCCCATCCTCCAGTACCTTTTCCATGAACGCCTCGACGCCGGCGTATTGACGGAAATAGGCATCGATGAAACGAGCCGCTTCCTCGGCGTCAATTCCCAGCGTCTTCGCCAGACCAAAAGCCGTCTGACCGTAGATGACGCCGAAATTCACCACCTTCGCCACCCGCCGCATGTCGGCCGTTACCTCCTCCTGAGGCACGCCAAAAACTTCGCTGGCCACCTGCCGATGGATGTCCCGATTCTCGGCAAAGGCCCGCTGCAGAGCCTCGTCCTCCGAAAAGTGCGCCAGCACCCGCAGTTCGATCTGCGAATAGTCTGCACAGACGAGCACCCAGCCGGGAAATCCGGGACGGAAGGCGGACCGGATCTCGCGCCCTTCCGCACTCCTCACAGGAATGTTCTGCAGGTTCGGATCGGTGGAACTCAACCGCCCGGTCGCCGCCACGTCCTGCTTGAACGAAGTGTGAATCCGATGCGTCAGCGGATGAACGAGTTGGGGCAAAGCGTCGACATACGTGCTTTTCAGTTTGGCATGCTGCCGGTACTCGATGATCTTCGCCGGCAGTGGATGGATGCGTGCCAACTCCTCGAGCACCTCGACATCCGTGCTCGGGCCCGTCTTCGTCCGCTTCACCACCGGCAGACTCAACTGCTGGAACAGCAGGTCCGCCAGCTGATTTCGCGAGTCGATGTTGAACGGTCTTCCGGCCAGTTCGTGGATCTCGCGTTGCAGCACCTCGAGGCGTTCGCCAAACCGGGAACTCAACTCTGCGAGGCGAGCCACATCCACGGAAATTCCGTGGAATTCCATGTCGGCCAGCACCTCGATCAGCGGCATCTCAAGCTGCGTGAACAACTCGGTGAGCCCCGCTTCGGCGAGCCGTTCAGCAAGGAGCGATCCAAGCCGCCAGACGGCATCCGCTTCAGCCGCCGCGTGCTGACACACCGCATCCACCGGCAACGAATCCAAGGGCTGGCGGCGAGCGCCGCTGCCCACGAGATCCGCGACCAGCTTCGGTTCATCGCCGAGATAGCGACGGACCACGTCCGCCAGCGAGTGGTTCCGCTCGCCCGATTCCAGCAGATAATCGGCCACCGAGGTGTCGAACGCGACGCCTCGCATGGCTATGCCGCAGTTTCGCAGCACCACCATTGCATATTTCAAGTTCTGCCCGACCTTGCCGGGGACTTCCGCCTCAAGGACCGGCTGCAGAATCCGCAACACTTCGCCCGCATCCAGCTGCGGCTGGCCCGCGGGAGCGCGCACAGGTACATAGCATGCCGTCCCTTCCCGCCACGCAAACGAACATCCGATCAACTCGGCACCGCGCGGACTGGTCGAACTCGCCTGAATGTCCAGGGCAACGAGCGGTTGCCCGGCCAGAGCGGACGCCAACTGCCTCAGCTCGTCCAGATCGCTGATCGTCTTGTAGTCTCGAGGCGGGGCCGATACTCCGCCGGTCGTCTCGCCGGCGGGCGAAGCGACACCCGCGACCGCGAGAACCCGATCGGACAACCGGCGGAATCCGAACTCGCGGCACAATTGCTCCAGGGTATCGCGGTCTACTCGCCCCACTCGCCCGGCATTCCAGTCGACTTGCAACGGCACGCGATCGTCGAGTTTCACGAGTGAACGGCTCATAAGCGCCTGATCGCGAAATCGCACGAGGTTTTCGCGTCGTTTTTGGCCATTCACTTCATGAGCGTTGTCCAGGATGGCATCGAGCGTACCGTATTTCCTGAGGAGTTCGGCAGCCAGTTTGGGCCCGACCAGCGGTACGCCCGGAACGTTGTCGACCGGATCTCCGACCAGCGACTGGTAATCCACCACCTGATCCGGCCGGACTCCCCAATGCTCCTCGACGGCCCGCTCGTCAAAGACCTCGTTCTTGCGAATGTTGAACAGCTTGACCTTGGCGTTGATCAACTGCCGACAGTCTTTGTCCGCCGTGACGACAAAGCAGACCCCGCCCAATTCGGCCGTCTCGCGAGCGATGGTGGCGAGGATGTCATCGGCCTCGTAGCGGGGACATTCCAGGCAGGGGATGCCCAGCGCCTGTGTCATCCTCCGCACGTTGGGCATCTGCAATCGCAGATCCTCCGGCATGGCGGAGCGATTGGCTTTGTAGTCGGGGAACAACTGCAGTCGGTAATTGTCGTCTCCACGCCCGTCGAAAGCGCAGAGTAGATAGTCGGGCCGTTGCTTTTCGATCAGATCCAGAAGGTCACGCGTGAAACCATGGATGGCGCCGACCGGTTGCCCTGCAGGCCCGCTCATTTCCGGCATGGCGTGAAATACCTGATAGATCAACGAATTGGCATCTACCGCGTAGACCGTCCGGCCTTCCAGCGTGAACGGAGGAGCGGTCGAATCGCCGGCAACCTCCGGAACCATCGGGCCCGACTCAACCGCCTCCGCGGTGAGCAGGCTTTCCGCGGCCTGCTCCACGACACACGGTGACGGTACGAGCTGACCCTCTTCCGGCGATGGCATAGGCACATCGGGATCGTCGAACCCAGCTAACGGCAGCTGGCGGGTCGTCTTCGTCATGGCAGAAACGGAGGGAAATTGCCTGAAAGAAGCAAACGAACGGGGAAATAGCAATTGGACCGGCAATCGCCGCGGAAAGACAGGATCTTGGCGAGGCGTGACTTTCGAATCAGTGCCCTCAAATCGGAGGGTGATCACAAATCGTAGGGTGAACGTCAGGGGGATGTCAAGCGACCAGAAGCAACAGATGGCCGGGTCGGCTCCGGCCTCCCCTGCCCGGCGGGCAGGCAGCGAGCCGCCCCGGTTCATGAAACTCACACGGAGTTCTCGGCATAACCGTCACCCGCGACGCACAGTCCGCAAGATCACCAGCCTGACGTAACCGGCAAAAGTTGACACTCGCGGAGGCCCCATTTACACTCGACGTAGGTTCTTCTCTTTCCGGCTTTTAGGCGGGGCCTCCGCAACCAGCGTCTCCTCCAGGCGGCGAATCCAACGGTTGCGGCCGCAAAACGTGCCACATGAAGCGGCCAAGCCGGAAAGCGCAACGATCGACGGTAATTACTTCGGAGCTGTCAAGATGGCCAGTCGGGAAAGCCAGGGACTCCAGATCGCATTGATCATTTTCGTCATGGTGACGGTGGTCCTCGCGGTAACGACGTTCGTGTTCTATCGCAAGTCGGAAGAACTGCGCAAGGCCGTGGCCGATGCACAGGGCAAGGAAAAGGCGGCTCGCGACGGCCTGAATGCGGAAAACTTCAAAGTTCAATATCTGAAGCACGTGCTCGGCGCGGAACGACTGGGTGATGCGGAATTCAAGCCCGTCCGAGACAGCGCGATCGCCGATCCCCAGATGAAGGTCATCGACGACCAGTACCAGCAGAACATGAAGACGTATGGCGAGGGCCTCAGCCCCGACAAATTGGATTACGCCAACCTGCTCCCGAACATGTTGAACGCGCTGCGCGAGCGCAACGTGGCCAACACCGAACTCAACGATAAGGTCAACGCCCTGACGCAGGAAAAGACCCAACTGCAGCAGACCGAGAACGCCCGCACTAAGGAAGCGATCGCCGGACTGCAGAAAGCCAAGGACGATCTCGCCTCGCAGACGAAGCAGTTCGAGGATGACCGTTTGAAACTGGCAAAGGAAAAAGAAGACCAACTCGCCGGGTACAAGAAGGACCTGGGCACGTATACCGCCAAGGTCGAGTCCAGCCAGAAGAACGAAGAGGCGACCAAGGGCGAGATGAAGAAGATGAAGGACACGATCGACAAGCAGAATAAGAAACTGGACGAATTCCGCCCCCGCTCGTTTGAGGCGGCCGACGGATTGGTCACGTGGGTCAACCAGCGGTCAAACACGGTCTGGATCAACCTGGGGACGGCCGACAGCCTCCAGAGACAGACGTTGTTCAGTGTCTACGGCCAGGAGGAAGCAGCGGTCGCCCAGAGCGAACGCAAAGCGAGCATCGAAGTCACTCGCGTGCTGAGCGAGCATCTGTCGGAAGCGAGAATCGTATCCGACGACCCGGGGAATCCCATTCTGCCGGGCGACCAGATCTTCTCTCCCGCTTGGAAACCGGGCGAGCGAGTGCACTTTGCGTTGGTTGGACTGCTGGATGTCGACGGAGACGGGCACAGCGACCGCGAACTGGTGCACAACGTGATCGTCTCCAGCGGCGGGGAAGTCGACGCCGAGACGACCGAGACGGGACAAGTCACCGGCGAGGTCACTTCGCAGACTCGATATCTGGTCCTCGGCACGCCGCCCACGGACCGCAAGGCTCTCGACGCATGGTCGAAACTGATCTCTTCAGCGGAGCAGCTGGGCGTCCAGAAACTTCAACTCGACCAGTTCCTCTCGTGGGCCGGCTACAAGCGGGAAACCCGCACGGTGCCGCTCGGACAATCGAGCCGTTCCTCCGATTTCAAGCCGAGATCGGCGGACGCCACCCGCACATCGTCGGGAAACGTCTCCGACGTTTTCGAGGACCGCAAGGCGCCGGCGGCGAAACCGGCCACGCCCTGACCTGCTGGGCGGCCGCGCCATCGCGAGTCAGCTCGCCAGGCGCTGGCCGGTCACCGGCACCCGCTTGATTTCCGTCGTCGCGGCTACGACACTTCGTGGGGAAGCGGCTGACACGACGGGGAGAGAACGAGATGCCTGCCTTAACGGGTCCGCTCACGGCGGAAGAAGTGCTGGATCGCGAGTTCCTGGAGATTCGCGCCAAGATCCTTGAAGTGGCCGCGGCGCTGGATCGTCTCGACCGGGCAAGCGGCTCGGTCGCGGCCGACGAGCGCCGCCGGCAGATCGATGCGGCCATCGCCATTCTCCATACGAGTGATCCCGATCGCAGCGAGCGTGTTCAACGGCAGTTCTCCCTGCCTTACCTGGAACATTGGCGGGAACAGTTCCAGATCGACACGCGCCGCGAGCGTCAAGCTTAACGATCGACACCGGGGAAAAGGCCGTGTACTACATCGATCCGCATATCCACATGCTTTCGCGCACCACGGACGACTACGAAGCGCTGGCCCGCATGGACTGCGTGGCGGTCAGCGAACCGGCCTTTTGGCCAGGGCTCGATCGCCAGAACTCCGAATCGTTCTACGACTACTTCCGTCACCTGACGGAGTTCGAACCCGCGCGGGCGGCCAAGTACGGCATCCAGCATTACAGTTGGCTGTGCGTGAACGCCAAAGAGGCCGAGAACCTTTCGTTGTCCCGCGAAGTCCTCTCGTTCCTGCCTGAGTTTCTCAACCGAGGCAACGTGCTCGGCATCGGCGAAATCGGCCTGAACAAGAACACCCGCAACGAAGCGATCGTGTTCATGGAGCATAAGGAACTGGCAATCCGGCACGATCAGCTGATCCTGATCCATACGCCGCACCTCGCCGACAAGCTGCGCGGCACTCGGATGATCCTGGACATGCTGTGTGACGACCAGCGTATCCGACGCGAGCGGGTACTGGTCGATCACGCCGAGGAACACACGATCCGCCCGGCGCTGGACGCGGGCTTCTGGGTCGGCATGACGCTCTATCCGACCACCAAGTGCACGCCGCAGCGAGCAGCCGATCTGGCGGAACGCTACGGCACCGACCGGCTGATGGTCAATTCAGCCGGCGATTGGGGCCCTTCTCGTCCGGTCGCGGTGCGAGATTTCATCTTCGAAATGCGACGGCGCCGGCACAGCGAGTCGACGATTCGCCGGATCGTGTACGACAACCCCGTCCAGTTCTTCAGCCAATCGCCGGCTTTTCAGGCGCCGATCGCCACGGAAGACGGCCCCGCCTGACCGGGAGGTGCAAGGCTGGCCGCAGAAACGGCCCGTATCAGCTCTGCAGCCACTTGGGCAATTGCCCGCGGGCCGGCAGGCGGATGGCCTT
This sequence comes from uncultured Planctomycetaceae bacterium, assembly GCA_903863885.1. Taxonomy (GTDB): domain Bacteria; phylum Planctomycetota; class Planctomycetia; order Pirellulales; family Pirellulaceae; genus CAIPEB01. The sequence goes on from CAIPEB010000279.1 coordinate 17,113, forward strand.
CACGCTGCTGATATGCTGCTGCTGGGCCAATTCGTCCAGAGCTTCCTGGATCGGCCCTTCGTCGAGATTCAGGACTGCGATGGCGTCACCGCCGGGCGCCGTTCCCATGCGTCCGACGGCCATCTGGCCGATATTCAGTTTGTGCCTGCCAAACACGTTGCCCATCGTCCCGATGATGCCCGGCACATCTTCGTGACTCACGATGACCAGATTGCCGTCGAGATAGGCTTCGAGCCGGTAATCGTCAAGGCGGATCAACCGCGGCATGTGCGTACCGAAAATTGTGCCGCCGGCCGTGAAACGACCGCGATCGCTGACGAGTTCCGCGGTGATCGACGAACTGAACGTGCCGAGATCCGAACGGGATTCCTCGACGATTTCGACGCCCCGCTCGCGCAGCAGCACTTCGGCATTGACGATGTTCACTTCTTCCTCGAGTGCGCCTTCGAGCAAACCGGCGCAGAACGCCGCCGTGACCAGACGGGTGCCCTTCTTGGCGACTTCACCGCGGTAACTGAGGATGCAGCGAGCGGCGCCCCCCGTGTGCCACTGGGCGAGCAAGCGGCCCAGGCGATGAGCGACGTTGAGATATCCGCGCAGCGATTCGAGCGTCTTCGGGTCGATCGACGCGACATTGACCGCGTGGCGGATTTCGCCCGTAGTGAGGAAGTTCACGAGCAGTTCAACGGCTTCCAGTGCAACCTGTGTCTGAGCTTCCTCGGTGCTGGCGCCCAGGTGCGGAGTGCACAGCGCGCCGGGCATTTGAAACAGCGGACTGTTCGTGCACGGTTCCTCCCGATACACGTCCAGCGCCACGCCGGCGATCCTGCCGCTCTTCAAACCCTCAACCAGGGCCTCTTCGTTGTAAATTCCGCCCCGCGCGCAGTTGATCAACCGCACTCCCGGCTTGAGCAATTCGATCTCCGCCGGGCCGATCAGGTTTTCGGTTTCGGCAGTGAGCGGGGTGTGCACGGTCAGGTAATCGACCCGCGGCAGCATCGCCCGCACGTTGTCAACGTGTTCGATGCCCAGTTTCGCCGCCTGTTCGGCGGAGAGGAACGGATCGTAGCCGATCACTCGCATCTGGAACGCGAGGGCCCGCGTCGCGACCTCGCGTCCGATCCGTCCCAGGCCCACGATGCCCAGCGTCTTGTCGGCCAACTGGGCTCCCATGTACTTGTTTCGTTCCCACTTTCCTTCCACGAGGCTCTGGTGAGCCGGCGCGATGCTGCGGGAAAGGGCCAGCATCAGGGCGAAGGCATGCTCCGCCGTGCTGAGCGTGTTGCCGCTCGGCGTATTCATCACCACGATCCCCAGACGGGTCGCGGCCTCGCGGTCGATGTTGTCGGTACCGACCCCGGCGCGGACGATCGCGCGGAGCCTCCGGTTCCCTTCAAGAGCGTCCGCCGTGATTTTCACGCCGCTCCGACAGATCGCGCCGTCGTATTCCCGCAGTGCCGTGCGCAAGTCGGCACCCTTCAGCCCCGTACGAACATCGAATTCGATCTGCTGCGCGGCTTTGAGTTTCTCGAGCCCTTCGGGAGAAAGCTTATCCAACACGATGACGCGATACATGGTTATTTCCCTTCCAATCGGGTCGGCGGCGACTCGGCGACAAGCGTCTCGTCACCCTCGCAACCGCTTCTATATTCCGGAAACGCCGAGGCCGTTCATGAACCGGCCTCGACGAAGAAAACAACGCCAATCCGTTTTCGAATTCTGTTTGAGGGTCGTTGACGTGCCCCTCGCCTGTTTTCGGCCAATCGCCTTCCGCGCGACTCGCCCCCCGCACAGCATAAGACGCCCCGCGTGAGATGCGCCGCATCACGACCGACCCGCTCGCCGCATTCGGCTTTCACTTGCCCGCATTGCGATCGCGGAATTCAACCATGAAATCCCGCAGGCCCGTCACGCCCTCCATCGGCATGGCATTGTAGATCGAGGCCCGAATGCCGCCGACGCTGCGGTGCCCCTTAAGTCCATCGAGGCGGCGTTTCGACGCCTCGGACAGGAAGGCCTTTTCCAGGTCGGGGTTCGGCAAACGAAACGTGACATTCATGAGCGAGCGGCAATCCGGCCGGGCGTGCCCCTGATAGAACCCGGGACTCGCGTCCAGGACTTCGTACAGCAGCTTGGCCTTCTCCTCGTTGAGCTGTTTCATCTTGGCCAGACCGCCAATCTCCTCCTGCAGCCACCGCGTGATCAACCCGAAAACGTATATGCCGATCGTGCAGGGCGTATTCCACATCGAGTCGTTCTCGGCGTGGACCCGATAGTTCAAGTAGCCGGGCAGTTCATCCCGACTCCGCTCCAGCAGATCTTCGCGAATTATGACCACCGTCAAACCAGACGGACCCGCATTCTTCTGGGCACAGGCATAAATCATTCCGTAGCGTGAAACGGGAACCGGTCGGCACAGGAAATCCGACGATGAATCGCAAACCAGCGGCACATCGCCGGTGTCCGGCTCGGTGACGAACTGCACGCCTTCGATGGTCTCATTCGAGGTGATGTGGACGTAGGCCGCTCCCGGGTTGACCTGCAGTTCTCCCTCGGCGGGCAAGCGATCGTAGTTTGTCGCCTTGCCGTCCCACAGCTTCCGGGTTTGTCCCTCTTTGACGGCTTCCTTGAGCGCATTGCTGCCCCAGGAGCCGGTGAGGATATAGTCGGCCGTGAGCCCAGTGCCTCGCAGCAGATTCATCGGCACCATCGAGAACTGCAGCCGCGAGCCGCCCTGAAGAAACAGGATCTTGTAGTTGTCCGGGATCGAGAGCAACGCGCGCAAACGCTGTTGAGCGTCGAGATGAATCGCATCGAACTGCTTGCTGCGGTGGCTGATCTCCATGATCGAAGCCCCGCACCCCGGCAGCGACAGCAAGTCGCGCTGGACCTGCTGCAGAACCGACAACGGCATCACGGCCGGCCCCGCAGAGAAATTGAACACCCTTTCCGCCACGTCATTCGTCGTCATCTCAACCCCCAATCCGAAAGCTCAAGATGCAGCCAATACAGCCGCGGGGTGCCGACTCCCTCGTCCTGCCGTGCGGTAAATCCGCGGGCTTCGCCGCCACATCTGGGGAACCCCTCCCGACCGCACGAAACGTCTCGCCGCAAGCAGCGATGTCGGTTTAAGCCAGGATTTTACGCTGCTGAAGCAGGCCTGAGAAGGAGGCCCGACACGGGAGAGAAATGCGGCGGCCCGCTGACGCGATCCGCCGGAACCCCGCATGCAAACGCGAAAACACCATGCACTACCGCATCGGCGGAGTGGGCGTCGTCACCGTTCGCGTCGCGTCCGGGCGATTCGGGTCCTGCGTCGTAGCGAGCGATCGACTCAGGGCCGCGATACGCTCAGCAACCGCTGCCTGAGAACTGTTGAGATTGTAAGCTCGCTGGTAGTTTGCCAATGCCTGCTGCGGATCACCCGATTTTTCGCGGATGCGTCCAAGCGCAGCCCAGGCCCGTGCACTATTCTGGTCCGCCATGATCGCCTGGTTCAAATAGACCTTAGCTGTTTCAACGTCGCCGAATTCCTCGTACAGACGCGCCAACTCGATCCGGGCGTCCGGAGATGCTGCGTTCCCCGCTGCCCAGTTCTTGAGCAGCGTAAAGGCCTGATCCTGTCGACCGCTCTCGACCAGCAGCACAGCCAGACCGCGATAGCAGTCGGCATTATTCGGGTCCAAGTCGAGACACTGGTTGTACAACGTCTCGGCCTGCGTCAACATGGCTTTGTCGCCCTTCTGAGCGCCCATGCGATGCATCGTGGCGGCCATGTTGTAGTACGCGTCCGCGTTCTTCGGGTCGGTGCTGAGTACTTTCTGGAATTCCTGCAGCGCAGCCTGGTATTGCCCCTGCTGGTACAACTGCACGCCCTGCAGATTCTGGCCGTCGGATGCCATTTTGCAGCCGTTCGACGCCGAGATCAGAATCCCGATAGCAACCGCCATCGCCAATCGCGACACAGTGCTCATTGTCGATAACCTCGCGGCCAAAACTCGTTCTTGCCAGTTTCCCGATGATCTAGATCCAAGCGTGGAGCTATTTCACGCCGAGCCTCCGTGCGATCCACCCCGTCGCAGCCCCCCCTGATATTGGATAGACGGGCGGCGAACGGTAATCACAAGTGTCCAACTCGACAAGGTCAGATTTTTCTGAGGCTGCCGATTGCGTTAACTTGGGTCAGTCGGGCAGATTTCCCACCCGTGCGACACACCGGGCCGACAAGGCAGTTTCGTTTCCGACGCCTTGGGTGTATTGCCCCTGGGCGAAATGACCTCGGACAACGATAATACAACAGTCCGAGTCGGAATCTTTGTTTTGGCTCGCGAACCAAAAGACGGTTTTCGCGTCTAAAGCATTGAATAGGAAATTGCATTAGATGGAGAGGCGGGCATCGCAGGCAGATGAAGACGGTTCTGTGGACGACGGCTTGCGGCCACCCTTTTGAGACAACGTGGGTCGACAGTGATGTTTCGTCGGCAACGGTGCTAGCTGCTCCATCTCGGGGATGACCTTTTCCATGACCCAGCAGTCGCAACCATCTGCTCGCATCGTGCTGTCCGAAGACGACTCCCTCGGGAAAATCCGAGTGGATCTGGATGTCTTTCTGGATTTTGACTTACGACTCGATCGCGACCTCGAAATTCTCGTTTCCAACTGGGCCCATGCTGCGGCGCCGAATGCCAGTCGATCGGGCATCAAGCGCAAGGTGTCCCCGAAATTCTAAACGCCTTCGGTCCGTAGGGCGGGTAGTCTGGAGTACAACAGACTTCCATCCGGCCGCGGAATGCTGACCGGACCGCTGACCCGCCCCGCCACGCGACCATAAGCTCACTTGCCGAGCAGCCAAGCCACAGCCGCTGTGCCGCGGTCCGCTTGCGGGCCAGTGTTCAGACTCAGCTGGTCGCGCTTTCCTGCTGCTTGATATGCGGCTTCGACGAGCGAGGGACTTGTTTCGCCGGCCAACCACAAACTGCCCGGGGCCGCTAGAGCGAGCATTCCAGGCACGTCGCCGTACTTCGCGCCTCCGGGCAGGAAATCCGGACTCCGCAGAGCCGGGACTTTGCCGAATCGAAAACCGTCCGTGTCGATCGCGGCATGATCTACCGCTTTTCCCGCCAAGGCACGTGCGGCCGCAGCCAGAGGCCCTGCTCCCTTGAGCGCCACAAGGTCGACGCGCCGCGATGCACCGCCTCGGCCGCTGACGTAGCGCACAGCGGTAAGAATATCCTGAGTGCGGTCCGCGAACACGGTCGGATTGTATCCCCAGGTGTAGGCCGCCGACTGTCGCGGATTAGCGACGACCGGCGTCGGGTCCGCGGATTTGCCATCGGCCAGAAACTCGCCCTGGTACAGCAAATCCACACCGACAACCGTAGCGCCCGCGTCAAGCAGGCTCTTCACCTCCGCTGTGGGCGAGCCGTCGTCCTGCAGCAATCCGGCTTTCCCGCGCGGATCCAGCCACACGACCGTCCACGCCTTGGGGGTCGGCGGTGACAAAGTGAGCAGCGGCAGTTCCTGCCCCAAGGCAACGTTCTTAAGCAACCCGACAGTTGCTTGGATACCTCCGCGCTCGGCCGCGGAGCTTTGCACGTACTCCAGCGCATCGGCGGACGGCAAGTCCGCGTGCAGCACGGCCTGCACCGCGCGTCCAACCTCATCCTGATATTTCTGCAACGATACCGCATCCTTGGGTGTCATCGCCGCGAACTGTTGTTCCGCGTCCTGCGTCCACCACTGCAGAAGCTTCCGCTCAAAGTCGGCTCCGCCCGCCGGCTGCGGGTGCGACGCGTCCCACACGGTCATTTCGTCGCGCGACAGGCGGCGATAATCGCGTTCCGTAATCGGCTCTGTTGCTCCGAGCCCGAGATGCTTGTTGAACCAACCGTACATTGCCAGACGACTGACCAGGTTATAGTTGTGGCCGAACCTGAGCGCGGCGGCGAGCATGACGTTTTCGGGCTTCTCGAAGAGTTGATAGTGCTTTTTCAACTCGGGAAATCCCTTGGTTTCCATCTCCTTGGTCCAATCATCCGCAGCGGTCATACCCAGCGGTTTGGGCGCAAACAGTGCCGCGATCTCGACGTTGCCCGTGCCGACGCGCAGCCCGCACGCATTTTCGCAGGTGCAACCGCCCTGCATGGCGGTCGAGACCATGACCGCGGGAAACTCCACGACGGGCCGCGGATCGAGGGCTGACAGAATGAACGTCTGCGTTCCCCCGCCACTGGCTCCGGTCACGCCAATCCGGCTGGCATCGACATCGGGCAGCGATTCGAGGAAGTCCAGCGAGCGGATCGAATTGTAAGTCTGCAGGCCCATCACCGACTGGAAGTGCGACTCGGCCGGCGGACTGAACAGCCCCCATTGCTCGGGTGTGTTCATGTCGGCTCGCTGCTCGGCGAAGCGGTGTGCGATCTCGAACGAGATCTGCACGCTGTCCGCATAGCCGATCATGTCGTAATGAAAAACGACGCAGCCCATGCGTGCCAATTGCACGCATCGCGCCTGCAGCGGGCTCCTGCCGCCCTCCTCGAATTGCTCGGCGCCGTTCTGGATCTCCTTCTTGACCTGGTCCACACCGGCGTCGTGGAACCGCCCGTCCGCCCAATGCCCATGCGGGCAGAGCACCCCTGCGCATTTCCCGGTCCTGCCCTTGGGCCGATAGAGACTTCCCGTAACGTAGAATCCGGGCATACTCTCAAAGTAGACCTTCTCGACGGTGTAATCGTCACGATCCACGAGTCCGTGAATCACGGGGTTCAGCGGGGTTCGAGTCGGCATCGGCCAGAGCCCAAGCGATACCTGAAGTTGACAGCGAAGCCGGTTCGCCCGATCCTGCCATTGCTCGCGACTCGAAGGCGGCTGGAAAGGAAAGTAGCCATCGAGATCCTTCAACGGTTTGAGGCGCTGGTCGGCCGGCAATTGCCCCTGAGGCAAAGCCCGCAACGACTCCGCACCCGCGGCGAAACGCTGGCCGTACATGCCGCTGCCAAAGATCAGCAGGGCTGCCAAGGACAAGAATGAACATCCGAGAGATCGGCGGGCGACACGTCGCAGACAACTCATGGTGAATACCTTTATCTCTTGCGGGTTGGCAGACGACGAACGTGTGGCGTAGCTTACCCTAGACGAAGCGGCAGAGAAAGCAGCAACCGGCGAGATCGAACTCCCTTGCCGGCACGGTACAGGTCTGGCATGCCAACAAACACCGAACCCGACCCTGAACACAATTGCGGCAAACCCCACGGGCACGACCGATCTCACGGACACGACCAAGTGCACAGGCGCAATCGAGCGCAGGGACAACCGTGGGAAGAATGGCCCTGCTGCCCGCAGTGCGGAACCGCGCGCCAATGCATCTGCCCGATTTGCGAGACCGCCGGGACGGACTTTCCGCTGGCCGACTACCAGAAAGCCGCGGCACCGCAAGTTCCCGTGATTCCCGCCGTGCACTCCGCTGCCGAAGCGGCCGCCGAGCCCGCTGCGATTCCGCCGGCGGTTCGTGAACCGACATTGCCGGCAGTGCCTCTGCTGCGGTGTGCAATCTGCGATGAGATCTTCCGCCCGGTCTTCTACGAAATGTGCCACGCCTGCGACTACCGGTTCGAGCCCTGCGAGTCGGCATGCCCGCCGGCAATGGATGGAATCCCCTCGCGAATCGCGACCGCGGTGATGCTTCTGTTGCTCACAGTGTCCGGAGTCTTCTTCTACTTTTGGCTCCTGCTCCGCGGCTGACCACGGAACGGCTACCAGCGATCATCCAGCCAACTCTGCACCCGGATATCGCCGCGTTCCCACACGACGCGCACCGCGCCGTCTTCGGCCGTGTGCAGAACGTCCGCACCGTGCGACGCAAAGATCTTCTCGCTTGCCGACGTATCACGCCAGTTGCCTCCGCTGATGACAATCCACCGCGGTCTGGCCCAGGCCGTGAAAGCATCGGGGGTACTGCGCTGCGAGCCGTGATGCGGGGCCATCGCCACGTCGCAAACGACGCGCGGCCCCGATATCAGTCGCTCCATTCCGGGCGGCTCGAGATCACCGGGCAGGAGCAGCCCGCGGCCGTCGCTGACGATGGCCAGCACGATGCTATGCGAATTATCGCTGCCCGCGGTCCTGTGCCGGCCCGGATGCAGGACCCTGAGTCCTCCCGTGATCGTCGAGGCCTCTCCTTCTTCCGCCGCGACGGTAGCGCAGGGGACCTTTGCGTTGCGGATTGCCGTGTCCAACGCATCCAGCGATGCCCCCCCGCCCTCCATGAATCCGGGGGCAATGAGAATTCTCGTCACGCGGAAACGATCGAGAAGTTGAGGCACGGCGTTGTAATGGTCCGCGTCGGGATGCGACAGGAGAATACCGTCCAGTTTCCACACGCCCCGATCCCAGAGCACTGCCGAGATCGAAACCACGGCCGACGACGGCGTCCCCTGATGGCCCGCGTCGTACAGGTATTTTTCGCCCGCGGGCGTCTCGATGAGCACACACGTTCCGTGCCCGACCGCAACGAAGGTGCATTCAAACCCCTCCCGTCGGGAATCCGTGCCGACCCGGTAAGCGAGCAGAAATCCAAACGCAATCCACACTCCGATGCAGGCCAGTCCGACCGTGGCGAACTTGAGCGGCCCTCGCAGAAAGACCCACACTGCGAGCCCGGCATAGAAGGCCGCCACCCACCACCCGGGTACTGAGGGCACCCATGCATATGCAGCCGGCGCATGCATTCCACCCTGCAATACGGCTTCCATCAGCATCAGGCATCGATCGCACGTTATGCCGCAAATCGCGGCCAGCGGCGGGGAAAACTCGGCCAGCGCAAATACGCCGAACCCGGAAAACAGCACCACCGCCATGGGTAAGGCAACCATCGGATTGACCAGCAGCCCCGCGAAACTCGCCAGATGAAAGCGATACAGCACCAGCGGCAGCGTGACCAGCCACACAATCGAAGAGAGCAGGATGAGATGGCCGACATTCCCGGCGGACCGGCGAATCCACCGCATCCAGGCGGGACGGCTCTCGTCGATCAACTTGTCGATCGGATCGACGGCGCGTTCCGATTCGCGTGTCAAACGCCACTCGCCGATGACGATGAGGGACGCCACCGCGAGAAAAGACAATTGGGCCCCCGTGTCGAACAGGCTCGTCGGGTTCAAAGCCAGAACGACGATCGCGGCCAGGCAGAGAGTGTGCAGCGAATCGCTGCGGCGGCCGAGCCAGCGGGCCAGGCACATGACGGCAACCAGCACTGCAGCCCGCACGACCGGCGGTCTTGCGTCAGTCAGCATCGCATAAGCCACGACGAACACGACGGAGGCAATCAGCGAAGCGCGGCGCGGCATCCACCCAAGTCTCAGCAGAAAGCCCAATCCGTAAACCAGTATGGCCACGTGCTGGCCGGAGATGGCCAGCAGATGCGTGGTGCCGGTGCGAAAGAACTCGTCCACCTGCCCCGCCTCGAGTTCCTGCCGCAACCCCAACAGGATCGCGGACGCCAGACCTGCCCTCGCCGGACCGACAAACCGCCACAAACGCGCATCCCCCTGCTGCCGCACACTGCCGAGCCAGTCTCTCAACGTCGGCCGTCCGGCGCGTGGCAGGCGAAACACGCACGCGGGTGTCGTTACGCTGATGCGGCACAATCGCCGCTCGCGCCGTTCCATTTCCGCAAAATCCGCCTCGCCCGGGTTTCGCGGAGTACGCGGCGCAGACAATTCCCCGAGCACACGCAAACGGTCCCCTGCGGCCACTGCGGATAAGACGCCTTCCACGGTTATCGCCGCCCGGCCCTTCACGCGGCGCCACGAACCGCGGTCTCTCAGGAGTTCCGCATCGAGAACGAGGAACGTCCTTTCACCCTGAGCCAGCGTGCACATCGGGTCCGGCGGCGGTGCCGGCCGACGCACCGGCGCGGAGGCCGCGACTCCCTCCACCAAAATGGCCTGAGGGGCCTCCGTCGCAAAGCGTCCCAGCTCGTCGGACGCAAACAAGCGCCAACACGCGTGATGCCAGGCGCCGGCCAGACACGCCAGACTCAACAATAGCGCTGCAGTCGCGGTCCGCATCCGACCGGCGCGCCAATGGAACACCCAAAGAACCAGACCAGCAAACGCCCCGAGCAACTGAACCGAGTAGGACGACTCGCCGCAGGCATCGAGCAGAATCCCGCAGCACAGCGATCCGAGAACTAGCCACATCGGCTGATAAACGGCCATTGCATCGAATCCCGCCCGCCCCTTGTTCCGCACCGTGCCTCTATACTGTCAAGCGTGATCGAGGCCTCGGCCCCCTCAACAATTCCGGCGGAATCTCGAAGAACGCTCCCGGAATCAAGACGTCAGGCTCGCGGCGGCCTGGAACCGGAAAGATCCGAAGATCGGCAGCCGTGCCTCTGTGAACCCACTTGTCGCGGCGATATCATGCCGTGGCATCGGGCATGGCGTTCGCCATGTTCTTCACCCCGTCGAAGACTTCACTTTTCCAGATCCCGCAGGATGGACGGCCCATGAAACTCGGCCTGATCAACTCCGCCTGGGTGCAAGCGAACCAACCCACGGTTTTCGGCCTGCGAAAAACAAAAGAAATCGGCTTTGACTCGGTCGACATCTTTATCGATCCGCTGGACGCGGACGAGCAGGAGTGCAGACAAGTCAAAGAGGAATGCGATCGCCTCGACCTGCCGATCGTTTCGATTTGCTGCGTGGCCCTTGGGCTGATCGACTTCAACCCCAGCGTGCAGCGTTTCCACGTCGAACGTGTGCGGCGTTATCTGGATCTTGCCAGGCAATTCGACGCCCGCAACCTGCTTCTGGTTCTCGGCGAATATGTGTGGAACCAGGAAGTGATTTCGCCCGACGAGCAATGGAGCACGGGCGTGGCGAATTGCCGCATCATCGGCGACCATGCGGAGAAACTCGGCCTCAGGGTCGCTTTGGAGTTGGAGCCGTTTCGCCTGTCTCTGCTGAATTCCGTCGACGAGATGGTCCGTTTCATCGACGACTGCGACCACCCGGCCATTCGCGCGAACATCGACGTTTCGCACCTGCTGCTGGCCGGTGTGAAACCGGAGGAAGTGCGGAAGTTCGGCGACCGCGCGATTCACGTCCATATTTCGGACTGCGACGGAAAGAAACACGGAGACCTGCCGCCCGGACGCGGCGTCGTTCCCTTCGAGCCCTACCTGCGGGAAATTCAGTCCCTCGGCATCGACGGTGCCATGTCAATCGAACTCGAATACTCGCCCGAACCCGACAGGATCGTCGAATGGGTCGAGGAAGCCTATCGCGAGACGGATCGACTGATGAAGCAGTTGAACTGGCGGCAGCCAAAATAGCGGTTCAGAACTTGAACGACACAGCCCCGCGAACGACAAGGGAATTGCGATGACCGAGCCAGACCCGCTCGATGTGACCTATCTGCCTCGGCTGCCTGTGCGCCGCGATGTGCCCATCGGCTGCATCGGCGCCGGCTTCATCATGGCGGATTGCCACCTCGTGGCCTACCGTCAGGCGGGGTTCCATCCTGTCGCCATCTCGTCGCGATCATCGCAGCGAGCCCAAAGCGTTGCCGCGCGGCACCAGATTCCGCACGTTTACGAATCCTACCGCGAACTGCTGGCCGACCAACGCATCGAAGTCGTGGATATCGCAGTGCCGCCTGATATTCAGCTCGACGTGATCCGCGAAGTCGTACGGCATCGCGATCACATTCGAGGCGTGCTGGCGCAGAAGCCGCTCGGAATCGACTATGACCAGGCAAAGCAGATCGTCGAATTGTGCCGCAGCGCCGGCATCACGTTGGCTGTCAACCAGAACATGCGATACGACCAGTCGGTGAGGGCCTGCGAATGCCTGCTGAAACGCGGGGACCTGGGCACGCCGGTTCTCGCCACCATAGAAATGCGAGCGATCCCGCACTGGATGCCCTGGCAGGAAGCGCTGGGCTGGGTCACGCTCCGCATCATGTCGATCCATCACCTCGACGCGTTCCGGTTCTGGTTCGGTGATCCGCAGCGAGTCTTCGCGAGCGTCAGGCCCGATCCGCGCACCCAACGGAAGTTTGCTCATCAGGATGGCATTTGCCTCTACATCCTCGAATACGAGAACGGATTGCGGGCCTCCTCGTGGGACGACGTCTGGACGGGCCCGGCCCGCGAAGGCGCCGAGTCGGATCGCTTTATCCGATGGCGGGTCGAGGGGACGGAAGGCCTCGCTCAGGGCACGATAGGCTGGCCGAGCTATCCGCAACGCACGCCAAGCACGATCGATTACACCACCACCCGCCAACCGGGTAAATGGCATCGCCCCCGTTGGAGCGAAGTCTGGTTCCCCGACGCATTCGTCGGTCCCATGGCACAACTGCTCTGTGCCCTGGAAGAAAACCGCGAACCCGAAATCAGCGGATGCGACAACCTCCGCACGATGGCTCTGGTGGAGGCGTGCTATCAGTCAGCAGCCCAACATCGGGCCGTGGAATTGGCTGAATTCGCAGGATGATTCGGAGGGGGATTCCCCTCGCATCGGCGCGCTCAAGCGCGGTGTGAATTTGCAGATACAGCGTACTTGCTGCTGACGGTTATTCACACCATACTTGAATTGCGGGTGGAACCGTTGATGCCGAGCCGACGGAGCGGCATGCGTATAGGTCATAAGTGGGATGAAGACCGCGGCACGCATACCCCAACACACAACTTGGCCCTGCAGTAGACTCGTCGCAACTAACAACCCGGATACAGCAAAGGGGACCTGTATGAAAACGTCCAATCTTGTCCTATTCGCCGTTGCCGTAGCGGCGTTCTTGCAGAGCAGCGCGTGGGGGCAGGTAGTGGTCTACAGCCCTGTGCTGCCGCCACCCGCACCGGTCGTCACCGCGTACATGCCGACTCCCGTTCTGGCACCGGCGCCCGTAATCACGTCCTACGCCCCGGCACCAGTCGTTGCGAACTACGAACCGCTGCCCCTGATCGCTCCGGCAGCGCCCGTGGTGACGGCTTATGCACCGGTTCCCGCGCCGGTACCGGTTGTTACCGCTTACGCTCCTGCTCCGATTCCGGTCGTTACCGCCTATGCTCCAGCACCGGTGGTTGCATATTCGCCCGTGATCCCAGCGGCTCCGGTTGTCGCTTATTCGCCGGTGATCACCGGATACGCACCGTACGCCGCGCCGGTGGGCTACGGAACCGTAGTCGTCCGCCCGAAAGTCTACGTGGTCGGTCAGCCGGTTCGGAATTTCTTCCGGGCCATTACCCCGTGACGCAAAGATGCCCGTTCGGGCATTAACACCTGACTGTCAACTGCGGCGAGGCGAGGGTCATTTTCCTTCGCCTTGTTTTTTTTGACCGCGTGACAACCATCGTGACAACTGCACAACGACCGCCAGCAGGCCGATGCCGGCCAATGCCGTCTTCGCCTGTTCCAGGGGAGTCTTTCCCGCGTACTGCAGCAATTGCTGATTTGCGGACGGGGAGAGATCGACGCGCGGAGCCGCAAACGGTCCGTGGGATAATGTCGTTTGCGTGGCGGCCAGCGTCGACTCCACGGCCGGCAGCGTGCTGTCCGACGCGAAATCAGGAGGATCGGCTGCGTCCAGGGGCGGAGGAGGAAGCGGTGCCGTCGAGTCGTTGGGGACTTCATTCGGCGCCGTTGCGGGACTCGCGGGCATCTGTCGGTTCGGGCCCGCAACATCCGGCCACAGAGGCTGGAGAAACGTGCGTACCCGGCCGCAGTGACTGCCCGAAGTCGTCCCGCCGCTCGAACCAAACAGAACCCCGGCCAGTTCTCCACGCTCGTTGAACATGGGTCCCCCCGAGTCTCCCTGGCGCGCGGAAGCGGAAACCTCGATCATCTCGTAGGGCATGTTCGGCCCGGGCGCGACGTATTGCGTGCATCGCCCCGATGCTGCCCGATAGTTGCCGGGGCCGTATCCGGCAATGGTCATCGCATCGCCGGGGCGCGGCGGCAGCGCTGCCAGCGCGACCGGCTGCACCCGAGGACGCCATATCAATAACGCCGCAAGGTCCCATTGATCGTCGAGTTTCAAAACCTGCGCCGCACTTTGATACCCGTCTGGAAAAATGACGGAAATCGGCCCGCTCGCGTCTCGCACGACGTGCCAATTGGTCAGGACCATACCGTGCTGTTCGCTTACTGCGACCAGTGTTCCCGAGCCTTGCGCGAGAGAATTGCGCTCGGTTGCTACAATCCGCGCAACGGCCGGGTGCGGGGTGCTGGATTGTGAACCGAAACTCGAAAGCCACGACGGAATCAGGGGCGGAGCCGCGGCGACTGTCTGCGCAGCGCAAAGACCCAGGACGGCGATGATCGCGCAATGCAACGGAGCGGCGCGAGCAGCGCTGCCCGGAACGCGTGCCCCCGGCTCGAAGGCGCAACACGTTGAGCGCAAATACGACATGATTGCTACTTGGACTTCACACGCCGCATTTCTTCATTTCGCCGGATCATCTCCAGCAATTGCCTGCGCAACTGTGCCTGGTCGTTCACCGTGGCTGTCTCGTCGGGCGATTGCGGCTTTTCCTGTTTCAGGCAATTCATCAAGGTTCCCCTCCGCGGCCGAATCCTGCGGCCCCTGTGAACGACCTCCGGGGAACTCCGTCCCATCATGTCGCGGGATCCATCCTGGACGCCGGCCCGAGCCTGGACGTCAACTGCTGACATCGACCACTCGCCGCCCCGCACTGCACCCCGATTCGATCCGCCGGATGGTTTTCCGCAAATAGGAAAATCAATTCCATCGTTGCAAACCAACCTGCGACGACAGCACCCACAAGTGCTGGCAATGCCGGCACTCATAGAACATGCCCCGACTCGCGGCCGATCGCCGACGACACGACGCCGCCAATACCCCCGCACGGACGAAACGCCGACTGCGAAAGGCGGTTGGGGGTATCGCGATTCAGAAATGGGACCGGCAGGGTCCAGCCGAACGGGGCGATAGCACACCCCCAAGAAACGACAACGCCGATTGTCGTAAAGTGTTCAGCATCAACACACTAGACGACAATCGGCGGTATCTGGCGGAAGCTGGCCCTCAGGGATTTGAACCCCAACTAACTGATCCAGAGTCAGTCGTGCTACCGTTACACCAAGGGCCAATCAGTATCTGAGAACTTACGTGCTTTTAAAGCCTTGGTC
>CAIPEB010000280.1 GCA_903863885.1 uncultured Planctomycetaceae bacterium
CCTTGAACATCTTCAATCCGCCGCGGCACTCATGGACGTGACCAGTAAGTCCAGCGACTTGACGGCGAGGGCGAAAGACGCCAGGGAGGACACGCCAGCCTGTTCGGGAATGGCGGACCTACTCGCTGTATTCACTAACGGCGTCAGCGACGATCGGTTCAGGAACGCAGAATCGCTCCTCGCCGACGAATCGCTGACGGTGAACGACAAACTGACGAAGATCAATTCGTTGCTGAAATTCCCGGCAACAGCCACCGCAGAGAAACTGGGTAAACTGCTCGGGGTGTCGAAACAAGCTGTAATGAAGACGCAATGGTGGATTGAAAACCGCAGGGGCCAGAAGGACGAGTTGATTGACAGGCGACAGGCGGCGACAAGAGAACGCGCGAAGCTAACGGACTCGATGGGGAAGGACATTCGACGGGACAACGATTTCGACGGCAACTAGTTGCCATCAAGTTACCGACACCCAAATTTTGCGCGAATTAATGCCGCACGGTGCTTGGCCTTGCGGCGTTTTTTATGCGCTGAGGTTACCGGATCCGGTTGCCGCAGGGGGATTTGAGGGTAGGCAGGCCGCACTTCACCTCAAGCACCCCTGATAGGAGCCGGAAAACATGCCAAGTCCCAATGAACAGACGCCATTGGCCCTTCGACCGCGAGAAGCAGCCAAGTCCCTCGGAATTTCACCTCGACACCTGTGGCAATTGACGCGGGATGGACTAATTCCGTGCGTGCGGCTCGGCAGAGGCAAACGCGGCGCAATGCTCTACCCCGTGTCCACCCTGCAATCCTGGCTCGAACAGAACGCCGGCGTGGCGAAGGGAGGTGACCGATGACTCCCGTTGAACAGCTGCTATCGAAATTGCCTGACGCCAAGAAGTCCGGAACCGGATGGTCAACGCGGTGCCCAGCGCACGAAGACCAGCGGGCAAGCCTGAGTATTTCCGAAGGCGAAGACGGTCGGGCGCTGGTGAAGTGTCATGCTGGCTGTACGGTCGAGGAAGTCTGCGCGGCGGTTGGACTCCGCGTGGCGGACCTAATGCCCATCGCTCACACTCCGCCCGACAACAGTGTCAACGTCAACGGTAATGGCGGTGGACCGAGGAAAACGACGAAACCGTTGACGGCTAAGCCGACCGGCAAGACGTTCTCCACAGCAAACGACGCAGTTGCCGAACTGGAGCGACAACACGGTCCTCGATCGGCATCGTGGACGTATCACGATGTCGAGGGCGAGCCGGTGGGCATCATGGTCCGCAGGAACCTGCAGGATGGCAAGAAAGAGTTTCGGCCTGTGAGCCGATACGGCGATCGGTGGCGCATTGGCGGAATGCCAGTACCTCGGCCGCTGTACGGCCTGCCCGAACTGAGAGACGCGAAGCGCGTTTACGTCTGCGAAGGGGAGAAAGCGGCGGATGCGGTTCGCGCGCTTGGCCTCACGGCTACTACGTCACCACACGGTTGCGCTTCACCTGGAAAAGCCGATTGGCGGCCACTCGCGGGCAAGGAAGTTATCATCCTGCCGGACAAAGATCCGCCCGGCGAAAAATATGCGGACGCCGTGCTGGCGCTGTTAGCAAAGTTAAAGCCGGCCCCCGTGGTCAAGGTCGTCGAGTTGCCGAACCTACCCGACCACGGCGACGCGGACGACTTCGTTGCCGCCAATGCGGAAAAAAGTCTGGACGAACTCCGGCGGATCACAGAGACACTGGCGGACGAGGCGAAGCCATTAAATGTCGGCGAACCGGCGGCCGCGATTGACCGCTTTGAACCGTTTCCTGTTGATGCGCTGCCGCAACCAGTACGCGGGTTCGTGGCGGCTGGCGCCAAGGCTATAGGGTGCGACCCATCGTACATTGCGCTGCCAATTCTGACGGTCCTGGCGGCGGCTGGTGGCAACACACGACGCATCGAACTGAAACGTGGTTGGACGGCACCTTTGATCATCTGGGCAGCGATAGTTGGAGAGAGCGGCACGGCAAAGACGCCGGCTTTCAAGTTGGCGATGCGGGCAATTCGTGAACGGCAGCAAGCGGCGCTGGAGCTTCATTCTGAGGCGATGCGACGGTACGAAGCTGATCTCGCCCGCTACGAAAAATCGCACGCCGAGTGGAAACGCAAGACGAGATCAACCGCCGAACCGCCTGAAAAACCCGAACCTCCGCAGGCCGATCGCTGCATAGTCAGCGACACCACTGTGGAGGCACTCGCTCCGTTGCTTCTCGCCAACCCGCGCGGTTTACTCTTGGCCCGCGATGAACTGGCCGGATGGATCGGTTCATTCGACCGCTATTCCGGTGGTACGGGCGGCGCCGATGCAGCTCACTGGCTTTCGATGCACAACGGTGAGACCATCATCGTGGACCGAAAAACCGGAACCCCTCGCACCATACTCGTTCCTCAAGCGGCGGTCTGCGTGTGCGGCGGCATTCAACCGGCGATTCTCCATCGAGCTCTGGGGATCCAGCATCGGGAATCGGGCTTGGCCGCCCGACTGCTCCTGGCCTGTCCGCCGCGTATGGTAAAACACTGGACCGAAGCGGATATTGACCCGGCAGCCGAAGCGGAAATCGCCCGTCTGATTGATCGATTATTCGGCTTGGAGCCGACCGTAGGAGACGATGGCAGACTACACGCCGTGGTGCTTGGCCTCACGCCCGAGGCGAAGGAAGCCTGGAAGACTTATTACAACAGCCACGCTCGCGAGCAAACCGATTTGACTGGCGAGTTGTCGGCGGCCTGGAGCAAGCTGGAGGAATATGCTGCACGTCTGGCGCTGGTAGTTCATCTCACTCGATGGGCTGCCGAAGATCCGACGTTGGCGAGCACGGACTCGGTGGACGCAGCGAGCATGGAAGCTGGCATAAGGCTCGCAAACTGGTTTAAGGCGGAAACTCGCCGCGTATATGCGATCCTGAGCGAAACAGAGGAAGACCGTGACCAGCGACGACTTGTCGATTGGTTGGAACGTCGCGGAGGCTGTGCAACGCCCCGTGAAGTGCAAATGGGTTGCCGGTGGCTGCGTGAACCGGGTGCTGCAGAAGCAGCTCTACATCAGTTGGTGATCGCGGACCTGGGAACCTGGATACCAACACCACCGGGCCGTCGAGGACAGCCGACACGACGGTTTTGCTTATCAAGACCGTCAACCGTCAACGGTAATGCTCCAATCTCAGGGGAAGAACCGAATACCGTTGACGTTGACAGTGCAGACGCCCCTGATTCTCAGGCTGACGGCGAGTGGGGTGAAGTATGAGCGCAGCTGAACTGATTCTCGACCTCAATCGACTGGGGATCCGTCTGGAAGCTGACGGCGAGCGGCTTCGGTTCTTCCCGCAGTCTGCGGTGACTCCCGAGATCGCGACGCGGTTGCGATCCCACAAGGCTGAACTGCTGGCGATCCTGGGGCCGCCCCCCCCGAAACTCGCCATTGACGTGACGGATGCGGTAGTCGTGTGGCAAACGGCGCTGGATCTGCTGGAACAGGATCCGCTATTTTCACCCGAAGACATCGTTGCAATGCGGGCGGCGAAGCCAGAATGGACTCAGAACGATGGACCTTCGAGTGCACGTGGAGGTGCCGAAGGTCCCAGATTTTCCTCCCCGCTCGGGCTGAAATCGCAAGAGAAAGTACTGGACAATTCGGCCAGTACCGAATAGGACAATAGCATGGCACGAAAACGAAGTGACGCACTGACGGATCAATTAAAGCGAGCGATCGACGCATCAGGCTTGACTCGATACCAGATCGCCAAAGAAACGGGTATCGACGAAAGTGCGTTGGCGAAGTTCTACAACGGGAGTAGAGGGCTTTCGATGAAAGCCCTGAACGCCCTGGGGGCGTATTTACAACTGACAATTCACCTCGGGCGCAAGCCTGAGACGAAAGGAAAGTGAGATATGGCAAGTATCGAATATCGCGCCCGTTCAACGCGGGTGATTGCGTACGTCAACAATGAAAAACAGTCCTTCGTGCTTGGCCGAGTCGCGAAGAAGACCGCTGAGCGGTTTGCCAACAACATCGACATGCTATTGCACGAACATCGCTGCAACCTCCCGTTCAGTCGGGAGGTGTCGAACTGGCTGGCCGATTTGGACGACACGCTGTACGGACTGCTGGCGGAACGCGGGTTGATTGAGCCGAGAGTGAAGGCAGGCACGCTCGCCGCGTTCATCGACACCTACATTGCCGGTCGCTCCGACGTGACTGAGCGTCGCCTGGGCAAGTTGCGGAACGCCAAGGGGCGAGTGCTTGAGTTCTTCGGCGACGTGAGACTCGACACGGTCACGCCCGGTGCGGCTGACGAGTACTCGCGGTGGTTGCTTTCGCGGCTTGCCCCCGCGACGGCCCACAAAGAGTGCCAGATCGCCGCCCAGTTCTTCCGTCACGCTTACCGGAAGGGGTTTATCGAGCGGAATCCCTTTGATGGAGTTGCGGTCGGCAAGGCGACCAATGACGACCGGAGACTGTTCGTGTCGAGGGAGGTGATCCAGCGCGTGCTCGACGGATGCCCGAACTGGCAATGGCGGACGGTGGTTGGACTTGCACGCTATGGCGGATTGCGGTGTCCGTCCGAGATCGCTTTGCTGAAGTGGTCGGATATCCACTGGGATACCGAGCGGTTCACGGTGACCAGCCCCAAGACGAAGCGATACGGCAAGGCGACGCGGGATGTTCCGATCTTCCCCGCATTGCGACCGTTTCTCGATGAAGCATTTTCAATGGCAGCCGAGAGAGAAAACTGGGTTGTCCCGATGCTCGCCGGCGATGCCGACAAGAATCTCGGCACGACGTTTCGGAAGATCATTCGTCGCGCCGGAGTTGAAGTGTGGCCGAAGCCGTTCCAGAATTGTCGCTCCAGTCGGCAGACCGAACTGGAGCAGCAATACCCCACCTATAAGGTATGTGCATGGCTGGGGAACACACCCACGGTCGCCCACAAGCACTACCTGACGGTGACCGACGAGGACTTTGCGATGGCGGCCAAAACTGGGGATAAACTGGGGACGCAAACGCCCGCTTTGAGTCGCGACGACTCGCAACAAAAAACCCGCACCCTTCATAAAGTGCGGGAAAACGCGAGTTTCTCGGAAGTTGTGGGCGTACTGGAAAACGCCCTAGTAGCGGAGGAGGGACTCGAACCCCCGACACGC
>CAIPEB010000281.1 GCA_903863885.1 uncultured Planctomycetaceae bacterium
AATGGGTTTCGGAAGTCTCTGCGGGAAGTCAGCATTGCATCCCGGCACCCCGAACTGGTGAACGCTCCGTATGTGGCGGTGGGCTTTTCAGCTGGGGGCGGTTTTGCCAGCACGCTCATGACCCACGATCCCAACAAGACCATTGCCGTCGGGATCTACGGCGCGCGCTACAATTTCGATGTCTTCACCCGACCCGGCGGCCCGGCTGGCCCCTTTGCTGCCCACCTGGGTATTCCATCGGCCCTCATCACAGGCGAGCGGGAGAAACTGAACGATCCCGCCGTCGACGGCCGCCACAAAGCCGACGAGGTGTTCGTGCCGAATCGTCCGAAGGGCGCGCAACTCGCGTGGCTGGAACGACAGGGGATTGGCCATGAGTATGACGAAAATCGGCAGGATGTGGTCGTTATGCCGTTGCTGGATCTTGCCGTTCGCACACGCTATCCCAAAGACGGGGATGTGACGAAAGGGCCGGTCGAGCTCGTCTCGATCGATTCCGCCACCGGTTGGGTGGCTGACAATACCACATGGAAGAGCGGGCTCACGAAAATCTGCCCGTCCACGGAATTCAAAGGTGATCTGGGCCATTCGAGCTGGCTGCAGAATGAGGATATCGCCCACATTTACCGGGCATATGCCACGTATGACAACCCGCTGACGATCACCTCGCCGAAGCCCTGCGGTCCCGGGACGCCAGCTCTCGATCCAGGGTCGGATGTACCTCTTGTTGTCGATGCCCGCCGATTCCCTGATTGGCAGAAGCTGGAGTTTTTCGACGGGGCGAAGAAACTCGGAACGCTCACCGGTGCGCCGGCCCAATTCACGGCGACGCACCTGACGCCCGGCTACCACGTGTTCTCCGTGCTCGGCACGGACAGTCAGGGGATCGTGCGATCTTCGAATCCAGTGATGGTCGTCGTGCGGGCACCAGCGAACACAGTGCAATAGCCCCAGCAAGTCCGTGTCTCCGCTTAACGGCTCCAGTGTACTTCGCGAGATGCGGTACGCTGCGACGCGGGCGATTGCTCGATTTCACTGCACAATACAGCAGATGCTTTCCGGGCAGTTCGCCGGAATGGCAAAGCAGGCAGCGTGCTAAAAGTTGAATCGCGGCATGTTTTCGCTTCCGCGGCCGCAGGAAACAGCAGCAACGGATACCCGCACGATTGCCGCCGGGGCTCGCTCAGGACATTCAACCCCCATTGCACTCAAACGCCGTGGAGCGAGTGCTGCTAACTCCTGTCGAACCGGCAGGAACACTCGGCATGGCTGCCGTGTCAAAGCCCGTCCCGCTCGCCTGCCGCCGGACGGCCCGCACGATTCGGTCTTGAGGCCGAATCTTGTCACAGGCCACCGACCGTTACTGCGCTGGAGTGTGGATGTCTGGCTAGGGTTCACTTTCCTTCCGATTGTATGGAATCTGTGCCGCGACGAGACCGATCCGGCCGTTTGCGTGATGCGGGATCCGAGGCCGCCGGCAGGTTGATATACGGCCGCCCGGTCTGGTCGATATCCGTGCTTGGTTGAAGCCGGCACGTGATCATGGGCACGGAACATCACACCCGGGGATCGTCAGATCGCCGCCGACTTACGCCGGCGCATCCTTGGCGGCCTCGCTGCGGATCTGCTCGTAGACTTTCAACCGCAGGTGGTTGGTCACGGCCTGCTGGAAGCCGGAGTCGTTCAGGAACCTGGCCGTGATGTCGTCGTTTTGTTCCATACGGTCGATGAAGAGCCCCTCCAGCGCCTTGTCGAACACGAAACGGAACGCGTCGATCGTGTTGGCCAGAGCTGCGTGACGCAGTTCCGCGTTCTCGGTCGCGTGCTCCTGGATCTGGTCAAAGAACAATTGGTCGGCCGGGGCAGCCGCCGCATGAGGAACCGCAGGTAGGTGTAGAGCTTCTCCAGGTCCGAATCGCCATACATGATAACCTGCGACAGGAACTCGTACAGGTTCCGGAACGCGGTCCAACGGCCGCGGAACTCTTCCCGCTGTTCCTTTGTCGATAATGGCCTTGATCCCTCAAGACGCCGCAGCGATACGCCCCATTTCGTCAGATTGCACAATCAAAGAACGCTGCCAGCAAAGCTTCATTTGGACTCGACCGCTGGATTTCCGCCGCCCCAAGCGGCTGATCCGCACCCGAAGCTATGCCCAATTATCGCTATCCAGCGTATGTCCAATCCAGGAAGGAGGTTAGCTGTATCGCAGTGATTGTGGCCACAACTGTTCGCGATTACATTTACGGGTCCTGCAATTGCCTTCGCCTCAGTGCCTAGTTGGAAGCGGCTTCGGGGGGGGGGGCGTGGCGTAATATACTGCCGAAGATTTGGACCGATTTCACGGCCGGGAGGTCAGGATACGGATGATGTTGACGCCATTTCCTGAATCGCTCGGCTTCCGCTCGGGTGCGAGCAGTGCCCACACCAGCCGCACGATGATGTTAAGCGAACTGACTCTTGTGCTCAGCGGCGTTGAGGCGACGGC
>CAIPEB010000282.1 GCA_903863885.1 uncultured Planctomycetaceae bacterium
ACATCAAGCGGTTGCCTGGGATTCAGTTGCGCCGCGACGGTCGTAACAACCCTCGGCCATCAATAGTCGCCCGACGTGAGTTCGCCGTCCGCCCGATTGCCCATCAGTTGGAACGTTTTCGGCTCGACGGACGCCGAGATGAACTGAACGTGGCCGTCGCCGAAAGCGAAATTGGCTCCGCCGGGGTGAAAACTGGCGAAACCGCCGACCTCGATTTCCTTTGGATCTTTGGCTTGCGGAGGCAGGTTCGCCCCGTTGCGGCGTGCATAGTGCGTATCGTAGTTCACGGCCACGCCCGTGTTTCGCAGCGTCCAGCGAGTTCCGGACATCCAGCCCAGATCCGCCTGCTCGGGAGGCGTGATCTTCTCGCCGATGAAGATCGTGTGCGAAGTGCCGTCCGATACGTCCTCCTGATGTACGTTGCTGTTGAGGAAGAACACGCCGTGGTTGTCTGCGTTGATCGGCGCGTCCACATCGTGGTGCAGCCCTGCGTAATTCGAGATCGCCGGCTGGTCGTTCGCTCCCCATCCATATCCGTCCGACGGGCAGCGATGGATGTTGACGCGGATCTTCCGGGCCGGCGAGTTCTTGTCGTCATAAACTCCCACGGAAAAATCGATGTGCCGGTAGAGGTTCGTTTCCTCCATGTACGGCAGCAGTTGCTCGAGCCAGTTGTGGTGGTAGCCGTCGGGTTTGTTCACGATCGGGCCCGTCGGGTTGATTGTTCCCGGCGGATAGGTCCGGTACGCCATTTCGTAGTTCTGATTGGCGATGATCAGTTGCGACAGATTGTTCGTGCACTGCATGCGCCGCGCTGCTTCTCGCGCAGCCTGGACAGCGGGCAGCAGTAGCGCGACCAGTATTCCGATGATCGCGATCACCACCAGCAGTTCCACCAAAGTGAACCCCGATCGATCATTGCTCTGCCCATGTGCATTTTGCATTGTGACTCTCATGGAAGTAGTTTTGCGTCTGTTTGTTCGAGTTTCCGACTGGTATTTCATGACGATGCTCCTTGATTGGCCGCGGGCACGAACCGGTCGCGGTGGAAAATGACCTTGTGTACGGGATCATCCGGGTAACTCGACTCCACCCGGATCAACAGGCCTTGTTGAGGCTCCTTGGCCGGTTCAACGACAATTGTGACGACGGCCGAGTTCTTTCCGTCGAGCGATTCTTTCGGAATGCTCCACCGCTCGCCTCGGTAGTCCGGCGCTGCCGCAACTCTGGCCAAGGCCCTTTGCATGCCCGATTCGGCCAGCCACAGCGACTGTTGCCGTTGCTCGGACTTGCGCACCTGTCGAGTGTTGTTCACCAGCGACATCGTGAGCGCTGCGCCGACGAGGGCCACAACCACTAGGACTGCCAGCACGGCGGCCAGCATCAGGCCGGCGCGACGGACTCCAGGATGTTTTCGTTTTCTCGGCACTTTCTTGCTCCCTCGTGGACTGGCATGGGGCTGCGGCAATTTGTGTGATGCGGCAGGTCGGCAACTCGCAGGGCGTGCAAGCTTGCACGAATCAACGTTGCTTTGCACGAGCCCATTGCCGCGAGCACTGCCACACCAGAACGCGGTTTGAACCTGCGTTCTAACTCGATCCGCTCGCGATGCAATCGCCGGTGATCAGATGTCAGCCTGTTTCGCCTGCCTCTCCTTCTTTTCACCCAACCTTTTTACCCGCCTGAACTCGAAACAACCGTGTTACGGCTGAGACGCTCTCTTCACGCCGCTGATGCAAACCGTCGGTCGCAGGACCGAGGGGCAGGAGTCGCAGCGTGACCTTTGTAACGCCGGAATTTGTTGTCACATTCCATTGGGCCGACGCGGCCGGCAGACGGAACGACTCGCGGCTCAGCAGTTTGTCTCCCTGCCGCACCATGCGGTCGATGCTCCTTGACCCGAGCACGTACGAGATCGAAGTCGATTGCGGCATTCGCAGCAGCAGTTCATCCGGATTCTTCGCGGGGCCTTTGGCCGGCGGCAGTTGGGCCTCTTCCGCTTCGTGTGCGTCCCGGCGAAAGGCGACCGTGAATCGGTCGAGATTCGCCTGCCAGGCAAGTGAATCGCGCACGCGGGTATCAACCCGGTACAGCACGTGCAGCGCCAGGGTGACTGTTGCCATCGCGACCCCGAGCACGGCCATGGCCGCGATCAATTCGATCAATGTAAAACCATCCCGACGGCGTTTCATCGCTCATCACTCCCCGTGGCACGTCAATCTTCGCTGCGATAGCGCCAGGCGACCAGGCGAACCGGCGCGGCACGCTGGCCGGCCGGATTGCGCCAGTCGAGCTCGATGCGGATCTGCAGGCTGTCTTTCTCGGTTTCCGACGCGATCGCGGTCACTTTCAGCTTCGCGTCCGGCAAGAGTTCCTTTCCGGTCTGCGATAGCCCGATGTCGCTCAGCTTGTCGTTCTGCACTCCCGCCCAGGGACGCGAAAGAACTTCCTCCATCGCGTTGCCTGTCTCTCGCACGGCCAGCGATCGCTGCTCGGAGGCGACCCATTGACGAGATGCCACCGCCAGCAATTGTGCGATGCTGGCGACCACGATGGCCCCCATGCCCACTGCAGCGAGCGCCTCCTGGAGGACGGAACCGCTTCGATTTCGCAGCCTGCGTTTCATGTCACCACCATCCACCGGATTATGGAAACAAGCGGCATCAACACGCCGCGCTCGATGTACAGGACACACACGCCGATCAGCAGGATCACGAGAGGAAAGGCGATACTGATGTAGGCTCGGAGCCGGCAAGCCATCCGGCGCACGCTGCCCTCGGCCATTTCGTCGAGTGCCCATTCCAGGTTGCCGACGCGTTCGGCCGTCTTGAATACGCCGTACTCTGCGTTGCGGATGATGCCGGCCTGCCGCAGCGAATCGCACCAGTCCGCTCCCATGTCAATGCGGTTGGCCGCCCAGGCCAGCCTGGTGCGCATCTGCGGTTGCGGGAAATACCCGGCCAGCAGCCGCATCGTCTCGACCAGCGGCCGCTTCTGGCGGATGCCGTTGGCCAGCCATCGCATCACCCAGGCGCAGTCCACACGCCACCACAGACGGCGAAGCAACGGAAATCGATGCGGCAGCAATCCCATGTAATACAGCACGCCGCCCAGCAGCAGCAGCAACAGAAACATAAGCAGCGGGGCAAAAAACACTCCGTACCGCAACCAGAATTCGGAGAAGAACACCAGCACCTGCGTGTCGCCGGGGGGGGCGCCCATCTGGAATTCCTCGATGATCTTCTGCAACACGGGGATGATCTTGACCATCAGGAAACCCAAGGTCAGCACGTTGAAGAAAACGAGAAATCCGAGGTAAAAAATCTTCTCCAGCATCGACCGGAACGTCAGTTCAAAATCGTCTTCCTGAACCACGGCCTGCCGCAGGGTCGCGGCCAATCGCCCGGTCTGCTGTCCCAGGTCCGCGGCCAGCATGGTGGCCGGCGGCACGCGAAACTGAGTGCGTTGCAGAGCCAGCGCCAGCGGAACTCCCGCTTCCAGGTAGTCGGCCAGTTGCCGCGCCCGTACGCCGACCAGATCGTTGCGTTCCTCGCCAAAAGCGCGGGCGGCTGTCTCCAGGGGAATTCCCCGTTCCGCAGCCACCATCAGCGCCCAGAGCAGCGATTCCCGCTCCGTGTCCCAGTAGCGGGAAATAATCGATATCAACACGATTCCTGCCGCCAGCCACACAAACAGGAAGAACACGCCGCTCATGATCGCCGTAACGGCCATCAGTCCGACAATGAAAAGTACCCATCCAATCACCTTTCCCAGGAGGTTCCAGGCGGAACCCGACGGGCGGGCCAGGGACGGCTGACGATAACACCGCCACAGCACCAACACGCCGATCAGCGTTGTCAATGGCGGTCCGATCGTAATGAGAAGCGGGGCGATCATGGCATGACTCGTTACGACAATGCTTGAATTAGCGAGAACAACGGAAGGAACAATGAAGTCACGATGAACAGCACGGAACACGCGATCGCGATAAACAACGCTGGCGGCAGCGTCAGTTGCAGCAGCAGCGAACGGCGGCGGACCCGATTCTGAAACATGTCGCTGCCGGCCGACAGTGCATCGGCAAGCGTGCCGGTCTGCTCGCCCCAGCGGATCAGCGGGATGATCGATCGCGGCATGCCACGCTGAGCGGTCATCGACTGCGACAGCGTTCTCCCGGAGGACACTCCGTCGGCAAGCTGCAGCGAAAGATGGCCGACGTATGCATTCCGAACACCATCGGCCGCCAGTCGCAATGCGTCGGGCAAGGTCACTTGATAACGGACCAGCACTCCCACCAGACCGGACCACTCGGCAATCGCCTGCCAGTACCAGAGCGGGCCGAGCAGCGGAAATGTCGCGATCTGCCGCTGCCACCGCTCACGTCCGCCCACCAGACGATAAATCACTGCCAGTGCAAGAACGGCGGCGAATATTCCGAGAACCATCCAGATACCAGTGCGCCGAAACCACAGCAACACCTCCGTCAGCAGCGGGAGCTGCAGGCCGAAGTCGAGGAAGATCTTCTCGAACGTGGGGGTCAGGTACGCGAGAACAAATGTGAGCACGGCCAGAGAACTCACCGCGATAAACGCAGGGTAAGCGAATACGCCGGCGATTCCGCGCCGCAGGTTGCGCGCCGATCGGAACTGGGCAATCAGTTCGGTGAGCGATTCGCCCAGTCTTCCGGTTTCCGAGGCCGCAAGGATCAGTCCCTGCATCGGGCGCGGCAGGAGTTTGTCTGCGGAACGAACGGCCGCCTCGAGCGTCTGGCCTCGCTCAATCTCGGCGGCAAGCCAGGAGAGCGCGGCCGCAACCCTCGCATTGCTGGCCTCATCCGCCGCCGCTTGAAGGCCCAGCGCCAGGCTGGCATCGGTGCGGCTCAATTGAGCCACCGTGTGTGCGAACTCTTCGGCATCGACAACATTCATGGCGATCGGCGCAGGCGATGATTCAGAGTCGCCGCAGGGCACGACTTCGGCATTCGCGATGCGCCGCTGTGCCAGCTTCTCGCGGGCGTCGTGCGGATCGGAGGCATCGATCCGACCCGAGACCGGCTTTCCGTCCGCATCGAGTCCGTTATATCGAAACGTAGCCATCGTGACGGTTCATCCCAGTGAGTACAGGAGGTGGAGCACCGGTCCAAACACGGCCAGGGCCTGGAGCAGCGTGACGAACCCGCCGACGAGGGCCGTCAACACCAGAGGCAGGTAGGTTGCATTCCAGGTCGCCGCATTCGCCGCCCGCTTTCGGTAATTCTCGGCGGATACCCGCAACGCGTGTGTGAGTTGGCTGCGCTGAGTTCCCGATACCAGCAGCCATCCGATCATCGGCGGAAACGCGGAAGGCAATTGATCGCGCGATGTGAAGTTGTGTCCCTCGGCTACCAATTGTCCGAGTTGGCGTGCTCCGTCGCGCAGATTCGGGTCTCCGCTCGCATCAGCGGCCAGCGCAACGGCTTCGGGCATCGGTACGAAATGATCGAGCAACATCGCGAGAATCTCGGCGAATGTCGCGACTCGCGAAACCCGCAGCACGCGCCGGGCCGTAGGCATGCAAGCCCGGCCTTTGCTGTCGGCAGTCCAGCCGCCCCGCCGCTCCAGCCATATTGCACGCCCCGAACGGTGCCACTGCACAACGCCGGCGATTACCGCGATCAGCGGAATCAGCGGACCCCAAATGGCCGCGGACTGACCAATGCGGTACAAATAGCCGGCCATCGCCGCATGTTGGGGTGTCAAGCTCAGGATGGCCTCGTAGGTTCGAGGGGTGATCCATGTCACCAGAAAGATGAACAGCAGGTAGGCGACGATCATGACGATCAAGGGATAGACCCAAGCGACCGCTACCCAGCGCCGGAATTCGCCGACGCGTCTGGCTGTCGTCGACAACGACTCAAGTGCACTCGAAAGACGGCCCGACCGAATTCCGGCCTCGACGACTGCACACCAGACCGGCGGGAACTGGTGCGAGTCGGAGGCGAGGATCTGCGGCAGCGATTCGCCATCCCGCATCCGCCGCCCGATCTCGACCGCAATGTCGCCGATTCGCCCCGGCATCTCGCTGCCGACGCCCTCCAGACCCTGCTCCAGCGGCACGCCAGCGCGTACCAGCGCGGCCATTTCGTCGTTCAGCGCGACGAGAGATCGGAAGAGCGTCGTGTAGGGAAAGAGTGTCTTCGCCTGTGTAGA
>CAIPEB010000283.1 GCA_903863885.1 uncultured Planctomycetaceae bacterium
GCCATCCATGCTGCGTTGCGATCTGCTTCAGGCAGTATTCCGCCGCCAGCAGAGGGTCATGGGTTTCGTTGGCCATTACGGCCACGTCGCGAAGCATGTGGATCGCCGCAGTGCGCTGTTGAACCTGCCGCTCCAGGTCTTCATTGAATCTCTTCAGTGATTCCTCGGCCCGTTTGCGGTCGGTAATGTCCCGCACGATGCCTCGCATGCCCAGGAATTGTCCGGCGTTGCTGCATCGTATCATGCCCTTGACCTCGACGTCGTAACATTGGCCGTCTTTGCGTCTCCCCCGAAACTCCACAGGCGGTATTCTGTGTTGGTCCTCCTTTGCAGCCTGCGCGAGTTCTCGGAAGATGCGGT
The DNA here is from genome assembly GCA_903863885.1 of uncultured Planctomycetaceae bacterium. Taxonomy (GTDB): domain Bacteria; phylum Planctomycetota; class Planctomycetia; order Pirellulales; family Pirellulaceae; genus CAIPEB01. The sequence continues at coordinate 361 of CAIPEB010000283.1, forward strand.
CCCCGTCCGCGGAGATGAGCGAGGCGGGGGTCTTGCCGAGATACTCGTCGGGCGAATAGCCGGTCAGTTCCCTGAACGTCGGTGAGATGTAGGTGAAACGGCCCTGTGCGTCGAGTTCCCAAATGCACTCGCTGATGTTCTCGACGAGCGAGCGGAACTTCTCTTCGCTGGCCCGCAACGCTTCATCCGCTGCCCGGCGCTCGGTGATATCCTCGATCATGCACAGGTGGCGGGGCATCTCTCCAGCGTCCAGTTTCAGAGGCGCATGGGTCATTCTGACCCAGACCAGTGAACCGTCGGGTCGGATGCAGCGATTGTCAAATCGGACGCAGGGAATCCCGCCTGAGTTCAGTTTCGCCACGTTGTCCAAATCCGCCTGAGCGTCGTCCGGATGAAGTTGGCTCATCCAGAAACTCGTGACCAGTTCCTCGCGGGTGCGGCCGACGATTTCCGCGAAGCGGGAGTTCACTTCGCAGATCCGACCGTTCAGCGATTCGATTAGAGCGACGCCTAACGGAGCCTGCTCGAACATCGTGCGAAAACGCGATTCCGATGCGGCCACGCGTTCCAGGGCCCGCGTGGCGCGAGCCTGTTCCGTCGTCAGTTCCGCCGTACGGACCGCGACGGTGCGTTCAAGTTCGGCGTTCCACTGTTGGATCTTTTCCTGCATCGCGCGGCGTTCGGTGACGTCCATGCAGATGCCGGTCATGCGCAGGGCGCGGCCCGCATCATCGTACGACGCCCGGCCTATCGCACTGATCCAGCGCACCTCGCCGTCCGGATGCACAACGCGATACTCGCTGTTAAGCAAGACGTGATCTCGAATTGACTCTTCGATGCGTGTGCGTGCGGAACCCCGGTCCCCCGGATGCAATGCCGCCTCCCAGTTTGCAAACGACGGTCGGTGGGCTTCCGCATTCAACCCAAACAGCGTGAACATCTCGGGCGACCAGTCAAGTTCCCCGGTCTGAATGTCCCAGTCCCAAATTCCCTGCCCGGCGGCCTTTTGGGCCAATTCCAGACGTTCATTCGAACGCCGCAACGCGAGTTCCGCGGACTTGCGTTCGGTGACGTCGAGGGTCACACCTACATACCGTTCCACTTTTCCCATCGCATCAAAATGCGGCTGAGCCTTGTTGTAGATGAATCGCACGCAGCCATCGGGCCGGACGATCCGATTTTCCGCCTCGAAGGTCTCGCCGTTCCGCAGTGCGTCGCGGAAACACTGATCCAATACTGCCGCGTCCTCCGGGTGAATGTACTGGTAGAGGATTTCTTCGTAGCTGGGGGAAGGCCGGTTCGGAGCCAGTCCGAAGATGCGTTTTTGTTCGTCACTTGAGACGGTTTCTTGTGTCGCTGAAGTGTACTCCCAACTGCCGAGATGCGCGATCTGCTGTGCCTCCGCCAACTGGTTCCGGGTTCGCTCCAAATCCGCTTCCCGCTGCTCTCGCTCGGTGACGTCGCGCGACAGGGCAAGGTAATACGGCTCTCCCTCCAGGTTGAAGCAGGTGATGCGTACTTCCACAGGAAAGGTGGAGCCGTCCTTGCGACGATGGCGAGCACTCACCGTCACGGAATCGCCCGGAGTCAATTGGCCGTAGATGGCCCGGGCCGCAACCGGATCGAAATTGCTGTCAATGTCTTTGGGGCTCAGGCGGAAAAATTCGTCCCGGGTGTAGCCCAGGCTGGTCCAGGCACGCGGGTTGGCATCGCACAATCGAAAGTGAAAATCATGCACAAGAATCGTGTCGGGGGCTTGGTCGATATAGGTGCGGAAACGGGCTTCGCTTGCGCGCAAGGCGGATTCGTAGTTCTTTTGCAACGTGATGTCCGTGAGTGTCACACGGCATCCGTCAGCAGTCCGACGTTCGTTCCGAGGCGCAATGGTCAAGTGGAGATGCCGCGTCTTGCCGGCAGACAGTGCGATGGTGCACTCGCAGGTTTGCTGAGTTCCGGATTCCATCGCTTCGCGCATCGCCACAAAACAAGAATCACGGTCTTTTGGGGAGACCAGACGCCTCAACTCCGCACCCTTCAGTTTGGTGCGTTCCGTGCCGAGCAGTTCCGCAGCGGTCAAGTTGCAGTGATCGATACGGTAATCCGGCCCGCTGGTGACATAGCCGACCGGAGCCAGCTCGAATAGTTCAAAATACCTGTCGCTTACTTCAGTCAGCTCCGCCTGGGTCACCAGAAGTTCTTCGTTCTGCAACTGCAACTCCATCTGATGGACCTGCAGTTCGTATACCAGCCTCTGCACCTGCTCGGGTGACATGGCCGCCACGTCCTCGTGGCCAATCTTCAATCGACCTTCGGCGCGCTGACGCAGAGAACTCCAAGATGATGATTCCGCGTTATCTTGGGGCGTCATTGCATGTTCCTTGTCGGATTCGTTCCGATTGAAATGTGGGCGTTGATAACAACCGTCAGCGGACGAAACGCGTCAGCGTGAGTCGACACTGACGGCGCCGCAGCGAACAGGTTGGGCGGGCCCACACGCACATTTGCCGGAGGGGAGGCGCAAGACGCACGTGGCTCTACGCAACCAGGATCGTCCAAGGAAGCTGGCTCATTCAGGCCGCAACTCGACACCGGGACTTGATCCTGAACAGACGGTTCGGGACAGGCGCACCCCGTTCGTGGTGCCACGAGGGCGGTCTCGCCCGGCGATTGCAGATTGCCTGATTTATCGACAGTACACATGTTCGGCGATTGCATCGCGTGATTTTGCTCAGACCAGCTGCAAACTGGCTCAGGAGCGAGTCCGCCGCAGCCTGACGTCATCGTGAACGGGCACGTCGCCTTACCGCTGATCGCATCGTTTCGGTTTCAGTACTGCAGCCGAGGATCAGGTGAAGGACTGGCTTCACACTCTAGGCTGAAAGTCGCCGCCGAAGAGGGGTCGGCCTCTCTGACGTGCGCCGCTCGGTTACAGGGACGGCGCAATTGCCGCTAAATCCCAGAGTTTACGCCGATGTTCGACAAGTCACCTAGTCGTTGAAATTCAGACAAGCGCGTCAGAAAAATCAGACATTTCAGGCCAGGCGTTCACGGAGGGCGTATTGAATGAGGGCGTAAGTACTGTCCAGTCCCAGTTTCTTCAGGATACGGGCGCGGTAGGTGCTGATGGTTCCCAAGCTCACACCCAGCTCCGCGGCGACCTGCTTGACGGCGTTCCCCGCCGCGATCAGCCGTAGCACTTCAAACTCGCGCCGCGAAAGCAACTCGTGGGGCATCGCGGCGGCACCCGGCTGGACGATGCGCGCAAGCCGTCGAGAGAGACTCTGGCTGAAGAATGTATTGCCGCGCAGAATCTGCTGGACCGCCTGACAGAGCTTCTCCGGAGCGTGCTCTTTGCTGAGAAATCCCGCGGCGCCGGCCCTCAAAACGTGCACGGCAAACTCCTCTTCGCAATGTGCACTGTAGATCAACACAGGCAACTCCGGACGCAGCTGTTTGACTTCGCGCAGCACGTCCATGCCGCAGCGTCCTGGAAGCGTGATGTCCAAGATCAGCAAGTCCCACTTGCGGTTTTCCAGCAAGGCCAGAGTTGTAGCTCTGTCGAAGGCCTCTCCGCACCGCAGCCGCGGGAAGTCCGCCTTCAAAATCTGCCTGATTCCGACGCGGGTGCTGGCGTGATCTTCTGTGATCAGGACGCTCAAGGTCTTCTTTCTCGGGAAATCCGACGCCAAGCTAGACCTAGAACCAGCGAAGGCCTTGTGAAGTTTCTTCGCTGAATCACAAAAAAACTCGAAAACCATCGGCTTTTCCAGGGGTTTCATGGGGTAACTAGAAACCAATGAACCCTGAACAAGGAGGTTTTCGAGTGAACCC
>CAIPEB010000284.1 GCA_903863885.1 uncultured Planctomycetaceae bacterium
CCAGGTGTTCAAGGCTTCCACCAAAGCCTGGGGGGATACGGGTTTGGTGATGTAGCCGTTCATGCCGGATTCCAGACACCGCTCGCGGTCGTCCTGCATCGCCGCGGCCGTCAGGGCAACGATGGGGATTCGAGGATTGCGGACGGCGGATTGCGGATTGCGGATGATCCGAGCCGCTTCCGGGCCGTCCATCTCGGGCATGTGTATATCCATGAGTACCAGGTCGTAGGGGAGCGTCTTCAAGGCCTCGACGGCCTCCGCGCCGTTGGCCACGGCATCCGCCTGCAGGCCGAGGTTCCGCAGGAGACCTAACGCCACCTCCTGATTGACGATGTTGTCTTCGGCCACAAGGATTCGAGCGCCGCTGCGACGCACCGCGGGAATTGCCGCCGGCTTGACGTGTCTTAGCTCCGCCGCCGGCGGTCGCGTTTCGGCCAACACCGAGGACAGGCAGTTGAAGAGGTCGGATTGTCGCACCGGCTTCGTCAAGCAGGCAGCAACCCAGGGCCGCTCCGGGTGTGGCTCGCCTGGCTCCGGCGAGGAATTCGCCCCAGCATCGCTGCGTTGGCCCAGGGGTGTCAGCAGCACGAGGCGGGTTGCCCTCAGCGACGCGTCGGCCTGGATGGCCCGGACCAGCGTCGCACCCTCTATGCCGGGCATCTGCATGTCAACGAGGGCGGCCCGGAAGCCATCGTCGGCTTGCAGGGCGCGCACCAGTGCCTGCAGGGCAGCCGGACCGTCCGCCACTGCTTCCGCCCGCATCTCCCACGCCGCCAACTGGCCCAGCAAGACCTCGCGATGGGTGGCGTTGTCGTCGACCACCAGGACATGCGTGCCGCGCAAGTCGGCGGAGAGAACGACGGGCGGCAGGGACTGTGCCGGCCGGCCCAGACGAACGGTGAACCAGAACTCCGAGCCGACTCCCAGTTGGCTTGTCAGGCTGATTTCGCCCCCCATCAACTCGGCGAGCCGGTTGGAGATCGCCAGCCCCAGGCCGGTGCCGCCGAAACGCCGCGCCGTCGAGGTGTCCGCTTGAGTGAACTTCTGAAACATCTTCGGTTGCTGTTCCGGCGAAATGCCGATCCCGGTATCGCGGATGGCGAAGCGAATCAGGAAGTCGACCTCGGTTTTCTCGATCAAGCTGGCCAGCACGCAGACCTCGCCCCGGTCGGTGAACTTGACGGAGTTCCCCGCCAGGTTTGTCAGGATTTGGCGGAGGCGGCCCGGGTCACCGCAGACCAGCGTCGGCACATCGGGCGCGGCTGCGCAGATGAACTCGAGCCCCTTGTCGTGGGCTCGGAGGGCCAGGGGCACGGCGAATTCGTCCAACAAGGCCCGTAGATCGAAAACCAGAGGCTCCAGTTCCAGCTTCCCCGCCTCGATCTTGGAGAAGTCGAGAATGTCGTTGATCAGGGTCAGCAGAAACTCACCGCTCGTGCGAATTGTCTCGGCGAATCGCCGTTGCGGTTCAGTCAGTGGCGTCTCCAGCAACAGGCCGGTCATGCCGATCACGCCGTTAAGGGGCGTGCGGATCTCGTGGCTCATGTTGGCCAGAAACTCGCTCTTGCTGACGTTGGCGGCGTCCGCGGCCTGCTTCGCAGCGCAGAGGTACTCCTCCATCTCGCGTTGCGGCGTAATGTCGCGGTTGATGCCGATCATCTGCAGCGGCTTGCCATCGGCGTCCTGGTCGAAGACCCAAGCGCAGTGGATGAAACGCACCCGGCCGCCCGGCAGCATCATGCGGAACACAATTTCGCAGGGAGCTTCATTGCGGAGTGACTCCTGCAGGATGGCCTCGGCCCGCTCGCAATCCTCCGGGTGCAAGCGGGAACGCCAAAACTCGAAAAGGCGTCCGGTCCCGCGGGCAGCTTCGGGCACACCGCCGTACCAAGTCGACATCCGCTCATCCAGTTCCAGCGTGTCATCGGCCAGATGCCAGGTCCAGATCCCGATCTCCGCGGCTTCGGTGGCCAGTTTCAGCCGCTGCACCAATTCGTGGAGTCTCCCTTCCGCCTGCTTGCGTTTGGTGATGTCGCGATCCATACCGCGGTAGCCCAGAAACTGGCCCGTCGGCGACACAATCGGCATGCCGCTGGACTCCAGAATTACCAAGTGCCCATCGCGGTGGCGGTTGGCGTTCTCCAGCATGACGAACGGCTCGCGCCGGGCGGCAATCGGCTCGAACACGGCCTTTACCCGGCGTGCTTCATCGTCGGGCATGAAATCGAACGGCGTGTGCCCCTGGACCTCTTCGGGCCGGTACCCCAGAACGTCGAAAATGCGCGGGCTGGCATAGGTGTAGCGACTCTGCGCGTCCACCTCCCAGACCCAGTCAAAGGCCGTCTCGACCAGGCCGCGGAAGCGGGCTTCGCTGGCCTGCAACTGCGACGTGCGTTCGACTACCAGCTGTTCCAATCGCTCGCGATGGGCCTGATTCTCGGCCTCCAACCGCCGCCGGGTATCTTCCAGTTCCTTGATCCGCGCCGCGTTGCCCGTGGCCCGCAGGATGGCCGCCTTGTCGATGGGCTTGAACAGGTAGTCCGCCGCGCCGAGACGCAGCGCCTCGGCGGCCGTTTCCACGGTCGGCTCGCCGGTCATCATCACGACCTGAACGTCCGGTGCAGTGCCCTGAATCAGCCGCAGCAGTTCCACCCCGTTGACGCGCGGCAGGATGATGTCGGACACCACCACGTCGAAAACCGCGGCTCGCAATTGCGCCAGCGCGGTCTCCGCATCTTCCGCCTCCACCACGTCGTACCCGGCCTTGCGGAGGAACTCGCCGAGCGTCCGGCGGATGCTCTTTTCGTCGTCGACGATCAGGACTCGCGCCATATCTCAGATCTCCCATCCGTTATCCACCGGCAGGTCCACGTTGATGCGAGTGAACTGGCCAGGTTCGCTTTCTACGGTCCACTCTCCGTGATGGTCCTTGATGATGCCGTGGCTGATGGACAAGCCCAGGCCCGTACCCTTGTCGCGCCCCTTGGTGGTGAAGAACGGATCGAACATCCGTTCCCGGACTTCGGGCGGGATGCCCGTGCCGCGGTCCTCGACGGTCAGTCGGATCCAACGTCGCCCGGCTCGTTCCAGCAGCGTCGCTTCCAGGCTCAGCACCTTGTCCGCGTGGTACCCGGGATAGCGCTCGTTCAGCGCGTCGCGGGCGTTGGTCACCAGGTTCATGATCACCTGCTGGATCTGTTGACTCCGGCACTTCAACTTCGGCAAGTCTGGCGGCACCGTCACCCGCAGCGTGATCTCGTCGCGGCGGATGAGCGTCCGGACCAACGCGAGCACTGCTTCCACGATGTCCGCCATGCGGGCCGGACTGTGGCTTTGCTTCTCGTGGCGGGCAAAGGTGAGCAGGCTGCGGACGATGGTGGCCACTCGTTGCGTCTCGTGCATTATCTCGCCGGTGAACTCCGCCAGCGGGCTGTCGCCGGGCAACTCGTCCTGGATCAGTTGCGCGTAGTTCAGGATTCCGGTGATGGGGTTGTTGATCTCATGCGCCACGCCGCTGGCCAACGTGCCGATGGACTCGAGTTTCTGCTGCTGCAGCAACCTGGCCTCCATCGCGGCGCGGTCTTGTTCCAGCCGCTTGCGTTCGGTGATGTTGCGGACGATGGCGAGCACCTCATCCTGCCCGCACGGGGCCATGCGGGCTTCAAAATCCTGCACTCCGGCTCCGGGCACGGGCAATTGGTACTCAAAGCTTTGCACCTGGCCGGCGGCGAGCGTCTCGCCGATCTTGCGCTCGACCAAGTCGGCAAATTCCGGCGGCGTGACATCCCGGTTGCGTTGCCCGATCAAGAAACTCACCTGCCGGTGCAGGTCCCTGATATCGGCCTTGTAGTCCAAGAAGATGCCGTGGCGGTCCAGGCGGAACATCATGTCGGGAATGGCGTTGAGCATGGCGATCGCACGGGCTTCACTCTCGCGCAGGCTGGCTTCCAGCCGCTTGCGGTCGGTGATGTCCATGACCACACCCAGGTAGCGAATGACGCGGCCCGACGCGTCGCGGAGCGGGCGTCCCCGCGACATCAACCAGCGGGGACTTTCGCTGGAGCTGCTGACGCGCCATTCGAGGTTGAGTTCAGCCTCCTGGTGCACAATCGCCTGCAATTCCTGTTCGACCCGCTCGCGATCTTCCGGATGTACCGACTCCCGCCAGGCCTCGTAGGACGGCTGGCAACTGCGCAGCTCTAATCCATACAGTTTCCATAATTCGTCCGACCAGGTATTGCGGCCCGTTGTCAGGTCCCATTCCCAGGTGCCGGCTTGCGCGGCGTCAAGGGCCAGACTGCGGCGCGCTTCGCTTTCGCGCAACGCCTGTTCGGACTGCTTGCGCTCCGTGATGTCCAGCGTGATGCCGACGTAGCGAACGAGATTCCCGCGCGGGTCAAGGTACGGTCGGGCTCGGTCGTGGACCCACCGCACGCTGCCGTCCGGCCAGACGATCCGGTGTTCGAGTTCATAGACGGAGTGGCTCTGAATGGCTTTGACGAAGGTCTCGTGCAGCAACGCCGCGTCGTCGGGGTGGATGCACCTGGCAAGCATCTCGTCATACTTGGGCGACGGACCGGTCGGGTCCAACCCGTAGATGCGGTATTCCTCGTCGGACCACATCGTCGTCTGGGTCGCGGCGATATATTCAAAGCTGCCCACATGCGCGATTTGCTGAGCTTCCACCAGCGTGTTGGTCGTCCGCTCCAGCGCCGCCTCCGCTTGTTTCCGCCGGGTGATGTCCATAGCCGCGCCGTCCCAGATGGTCGAGCCATCGGCCAGCCGGCGCGGTTTGGAAACGGCGTGCAGCCACTTGGTCTCCCCGGTCAGGGTGCGTTGGCGGAACTCGCAGTCGAAAACGGTCAAGTCCCGGAGAGAGCGGGCCTGGGCGGCATCAATGGCCGGCCGGTCCTCCTCCACGATCAGCTCCCAGAACGGTGCCGGATCGGCCAACACGCTCGACGCCGAGATGCCGAAGATGCGTTCGATGCCGGCGCTGAAATAGGTGTACCGGTTCCGCCCATCGGGCGGCGAGAGCAATTGATAAAGGGCCCCGCCAGGGATGTTGTCCCCCAGCGTCTGCAGCCGCTCTTCGCTCTCGCGCAACTCCCGGTCGCTGGCCTGTTGGCCACGCGCGACCCGATACAGGGCCAGGTTCGTCGTGACCAGGAGCAGCATTGCGACGCTGAGCGCAGCGGCGAATCGTGTATCGAGTTGGTCGGCCTGGGCCTGCAAGGCGTACTGGCCGACGCGGTCCACGTCCTGGGCGAGCCGATCGAGATCATGAAAGGACAGACGCAGGGGCCGTTGCAGGTTGAGTTTTGTCGCGGCCTCGGCGCGTTGGTAGGCCACTAATCGCTCACGAAAAACATCAGCTTTGGCTGCGAAGGCCTGAACCCGTTCGCCGTCCTCCGGCCTGATCGCTGCGGTGGAGATGATCCGGCCTTCCGCCTCTTTCAGTTCGGCGATGGCCTGTTCCAGCAGAGCGAAGCCCTCTTCCCGGCGAAAGGGAGACTGCGGTTCATCGGCCAGGGTCAGGCGCAGAAACCCCCTGGCGAGGTCCAGACGCCCCTCGCGGAAGTTGGTGAGCAGTTGCCGGGAGTGGTGAACGGTCTCCTCGTGGTGTCTGTTCAGCCAGTAAATGGCCAGACACACGGCAAACGAAACGGCCACGGCCGTCCAGGTCCAGACCTGGACCGAAGTGGCGAATCGGAATCGCGGTGTGTGAGGAGGAGGAGAGGAATCGATGCTCATCACTACTGTGGTTTTCCGGGATCAGCGGTTGATGGGGCAACTCGGCAGCTGTAAACCCGAACCGGCTCACCAGACGCCGATGTTCCTCGCTGCTCAGGAACCGGGCGAGTTCGGCACTCCACGCTCGGCAGAGCGCCGGTTCGTCGAGGCGAACGACAAGACCGCCCAGCCGCCCTTCCAATCGCGGGATGCCGGCGGCGATACCGGCCGGCGCCCGATTGCTGGATGATTTGGGTTGGGACTCATCGCTTGCAGACTCGTTCGTGTCCTTCCCATTTCCGGACGAAGCGAACTGCAGCGGCCAGGCCGCTGAGGACGCAGAATTCGCGAGGTTTCGCTTCGCCAGCGAAATAGCCACTTCGACCACCCGCAGATGTGGTACGCCGAATGGATCAGCTCAACAATCGACCTTTAGGTCTAGCGCTTTGGAGCTAACTCGCCGGAGGGGTGATGAGATATGTGCGTTGGGGGACCACCTGGCTTTGCCAGACGTGACACCAGATCGCGCACGGCACACAGGTGTCGGTCGGGCGTGAACGTCATGAAGGGGAAGTGGCACCGACTTGCCGCGGGACGACGCCGGCGAGGTCGCATTTGCGGACGAGAGCGGCCACAGAGTCAACTTCCAGCTTGCGCATGACGTTGCTCCGGAAGATCTTCACCGTGCGTTCGGCGATGCCCAGATTGGCGGCAATGTGCTTGTTCAGGCAACCGTTGATCACGTATTCCAACACCTGGCGTTCCCGTGGCGAAAGCTGCTCCAACCCCGCCTGGATCCGCGCGACTTCCTGTTGTCGGGCGACGGCCGCGGCATGGCGCTCCACGGCCTGTCGGATGGCCTGGAGCAGCACTTCGTCGTTCACCGGTTTCTGCAGGAAATCCACGGCGCCTTTCCTCATGGCGTCCACGCCCATGGGCACATCGCCGTGGCCGGTGAGGAACACGATCGGCAGCGACGCGTCCCGGGCCGCCAGTGCATCGCGCAACTCGAGCCCGCTCGTTCCCGGCATGCACACGTCCAGGATCAGGCAGCCGATGCCCGTCCAAGCAGGCCGCGCCAGGAAATCCTCGGCGGAGGCAAACACTTCGCAGGTCCACCCGGCGGAGCGGACCAGCAAACTCAAACCGTCCTGCACGGAAGGATCATCGTCCACGATGAAGATGGTGGCAGTCTGGGGATTCATGGGTTCAGGGAGTTCGGGTGTTGGACTACGAATCGGAAACCGCCTCGTCAGAGGCGTCCAGCGGGAGCGTAAAGCACAGGATCGCCCCGCGGTCCGGAGGCTCTTCATACCACAGTCGGCCGCCGTGGGCCTCTACGATCGTAAAGGAGATGGCCAGGCCGATGCCCAGGCCGTGCACTTTCGTGGTCGCGAAGGGGCGGAATAACGTTGCTCTCTGCTCCGGCGCTATCCCCGGCCCGAAATCGCGGACCGTGACCTTAGCCTGACCAGGGTCCGCTCGTCCCAGCGTCAACTCCACTCGGCGGCGCTCGGGCGGTTCGTCCCCGACGGCGTCCAGTGCGTTCGTTATCAGATTCAACAGGACCTGCTGGATCTGTGCCTTGTTCGCGCGAACCACGGCATCGACATCCGACCGCAGGCGGCATTCGATCCGGCGACTGGCAAACTCGCCCGACAACAAGTCGAGGACTTCGCGGGTCACCTCGGCCAGTCCGGTCGGCTGGCGTTGGGATTCCGCGCGTCCCAACAATGTCCGCACCCCGTTTATCACCGCACCCGCGCGTTGGGCGTCCCGGGCGATGTTCGCGAGAATCTCCTCAATCCGTTGGGAATCCAGATTCCCCGCCGCCAGAAAACGCAGACCGGCTTGGGCCGTGCTGAGGATGCCCATGAGCGGTTGGTTCAACTCGTGGGCCAGTGAGGCAGCGATGACCCCGCTCCGCCCCACCCGTTCGAGATGCCAGAGTTGCGACCTCAGTTGGTCCATTTCCTCCTGCACCCGCTTGCGTTCGGTGATATCCACGGCTGCGCAGGTGATGCCGACGGTCTTCTCAGCAGCGTCTCGCAACGGCTCCACCGTCAAATCAAACCAGCCAGACTGGTTGTCGCGGGCGACCAGAACTTCCTGCCGCTCGCCTTGGCCGGTCTGTAGCACCCGGCGTTTGATTGCCGTCAAAGGCCCGGCAAAGTCTGCGTCCAAGAGTTCGTGGTCCGTGCGACCGAGGGCCGCCTCGTCACTGATCCCCAGAGCCGGATTTCCAATCCACGTATAGCGCAGGTCGCGATCCTGATTGAAGACCACGATGGGCGCCGCCGCGAGTGCGACCCGGAAGCGTTCCTCGTTCGCACGCATCGCCTGCTCGCTCTGCGCCGACCGGAGGATATCCGTGGCCTGCCGGGCGAGCAGGTCGAGGAAATACAGCATGCGCTCGTCGGGCCGCCGCGGTGTCCGGTAGTGCGTGGAGAGTAATCCCAGCTGTTCTCCGTCACGGCCGACTAGGGCCGTGGACTGCACGGCGCGCACCCCGGCGCGAAGTTGAACCTCCAAGGCCGGCGTGCCCACGAACAGGGGACTCTGCTCGACGTCTTCGACGATGACGCGTTCGCAGCATGCCAGTGCGGTGCCGCAAACACCCTGGCCCTTGTTGACCGCATTCCAGTAGTCCAGCCACCAGTCCGGGAACCCGTGCTGCGCAACGATCCGCAAGTCCCCCGTCGCCGGATCCAGGACCTGGGCGTGTCCGAAATCGGCCCCGGTGATCGCGACCGCGACGTCGACAATGCGATCGAGGGCCGCCTCCAGGTTGCCTTCGCATATGGTCAGACTGCCGATCTGCTGCAGCCTGGCCATCGCCTCCAGATCGGCGGACCGTCGCTGTTCCGCCCGCTTGCGCTCGGTGATGTCTACCGTCGTCCCCGCAACTCGGACCACGCGTCCGGTTTCGTCCTTCCGTCCTGCCCCGCATACGTCTACCCACCGGACCGAGCCATCCTTGTGCAGCAGGCGACACTCGCAGTCATACCGATCCGTTACTCCGGCGCTCACCCGCTGCCAGGCGAGGGTCGTTCGTTCCAAGTCATCCGGATGTGTCACCCTGCGCCACTCGGCCGGTTCCGTACCGATTTCGCCCGGCTCGTAGCCGATGATTCTCTCCAGCGAGCCGTCCGTCTCAAACCGTCCCGAGGCGAGATCCATGAGCCACACGGCCACCTTGCCGAAGGCTGCCGCCAGGCAGTCGTGAGTTCTCGGCCAGAGCGGTGGCTCCGCCCCCTGCCGCCGCTCCGTGAGGTCGCTGGCGACATCGCCCCGATCCAGCTCGTGTACTTGTTCCTCGGTCATGTCTGGAATCACTGTGCCTCGTCCGATGCGTTGCCTCTCAAATCAACGTCGCGCGTCGTGAGCCCAACCCGAGTTACGGAGTTGTGGCGTTCGGATGAGGACTTAGGTGCGATGTTGGCCCACAGTCTTCACTACATATTTATATGGTAACATCCGGCCGCCGCAATCGACGGGAAAGCTTCAGTCCGCGGCGTTGGAGAAGGATGGCTTGAACTTGGTCCGGCTCGCTGAATCGGATGAGGACACTTATGCCATTGCCGAACTGCCGGCAATGCTATTCCGCCCGAAAGATCCACCAAACGATTCGGCGCGGGGCAAGCCGCCCCCGGACTCGAACTGACGCTCGACGCTAAACGGGGAGGTTGTGTAAAACAGTTCGACCAGCGAGTCCGTATCCGTTCCAGTACCATCGATGAAAGGGCGGACGAAACACCTCGATTTAGGAGCCTTGAGTTGAAGTCGCGAGTATTGGGGATTGTCTGCACTTTGGCTTTGATCATAGGCCATTTTGCCGCACAGGCAGCGTCTGCCGGCGATGCTGGCGGCAAGGGCGAGTGGAAACCGTTGCTGAAGGGGGATTCGTTCGACGGCTGGTACGTCGTGGTGTCCGGCAAGCAGAAGAACGACGATCCGGACCGGATTTTCACGGTGAAAGACGGTGTAATCCACACCTTCAAGGACACGCCCGCGTCCCGGGAGATGCCGTTCGCCGGCCTGTTCACAGAGAAGGAGTTTTCTCAGTTCCATCTTCGGCTTGAGTTTCAGTGGGGGACCAAGCGTTTTGCCCCCCGCGATAATTCGCCGCGCGACGGCGGCATCCTGTATCACGTCACGCAACCCGACAACATCTGGCCGCAGAGCGTGGAATGCCAGATCCAAGAGGGTGACGTCGGCGACATTTACGCCGTCTTCTCCGCCGTGACGACGACGATCGATCCGGCGTCGAAGGACGTTGTCGATCCGGCGTCGAAGATCTGCTCTCCTGTCTTCAGGGAGGCGTCAAACGGCGGTATGGTCGTCACGCAGTCGGCCGAAGGCACCGAATGGAACGTCGCTCGCGTCCGCAGAAGCCGCGACATGGAACATCCCGGCTGGAATACGGTGGACGTGATCGTCGACGGTGACCGCGCGGTCTATCTCGTTAATGGCAAAGTCGTCAATCGTTGCACGAAGATGTGCCGTCCGGATCCCAACGATCCCAAACATACGGTTCCGCTGACTCGGGGCAGAATACTGCTTCAAGCTGAAGGTGCCGAAGTCCTTTACCGCAATATCGAGATTAAAGAACTGTCGGACTCGGAATGGTCTCTTCTCGGTCCCAAGCCCTAGTGCGATGGTACGAAACGATCTCGCCATGATGACCGGCATCGCGTCTGGTCGATCCGGTCGTGCCATTCCGCGAGTCCCACGCAAACTGAGTCGGCAAGATGCCTGGCTTTGAAGGCCGCCGGCGACAGGCCCGGATGCCGGTCCTCCCGGTCATCGAACGGAGCCGCTACCTGCTGCCCCACCTTGCGGCCCAACCGGCCGACGTGAGAGCCGGGCGGACTGCAAGGGTTGCGGAACAAGTGAGGTGACATTTCGATCCTGGCCGACAAACCGATTGAACTTCGCACCCCGCTCGTTCTCGGGGATGCAGTCAGGCGACTTCTGTTTCTCAAAACAGAGGCAGGCGGCGATAGACTGCATAAACCATACTCAGTAAGTCTGATTTGCATATCCAGCAACCGGCGGTGTTTTGACGACCAAATCCCACTCGCATCCCCCGATGTGGGCAGGTTAAATCCCCATTGGTTCGGCTATGTTTTGTGTTTCTCGTTGTCGCAGGCGTTGTTGCGCAGACACGTTTTACGCACAGCCGGCAGCTCGTACCTCAGGATAGACTGAAAGTTACAGGCTGCGGTACGCGTATTGCAGGATGCCATTCGCATCCAGCGAAATTCAAGTGCCAGTTGGATGACCAATCGCGACCCAGAGACCTTCCGACGGATCGGTCAGCCGCGACAAGCCGTACTGGAACAAGCCATGTCACACTCATGCAGCCCTGAATCAGCATCCGGTGCATCGCTGCGTCGATGCGCCGAGGATCGATTGAGGCACGGCGGCCAAAATGTATCGGCCATGCCACGGGATCAGGTGCAGACGCTGGATTACGAGTTGCAGGTGCACCAGATCGAACTGCTGATGCAGAACGAAGAACTCCGCCGCACCGAGGCGGAACTGACCGAAATTCGCGACCGGTACTTCGAGCTGTTTGAGCTGGCTCCTATCGGCTACGTCACCATCGGTCCCGATTATCGTATCGGACGCTGCAACTTGTCGGCCGCTGAACTGCTCGGTACGGATCGCAGCAAAATCGGGGGTGCGGTGCTGGCCGGTCTGATGGCTCCCGAGGACCGCGACGCCTGTTTTCTGGCCATGCGTGAAACGCTGGAGTCGGGGGCCCCGCAGACCTGTGAGTGCGCCATCGTGCGAACTGCAGGCAAGAAGCTGCACGTTCAATTGTCCATT
The DNA here is from genome assembly GCA_903863885.1 of uncultured Planctomycetaceae bacterium. Lineage (GTDB taxonomy): Bacteria > Planctomycetota > Planctomycetia > Pirellulales > Pirellulaceae > CAIPEB01. Next base: position 11,569 of record CAIPEB010000284.1, read on the forward strand.
GTGCCCGTAAACAAGCAGAGTCCGGCCGACGGATGTCGCGTCACGCTTACCGACGTTACCGCGATGAAGGAGGCGGAGCAGAAGGTCCTGCACATCAACGAGGAACTGGAAGCGAAAGTTCAGGATCGCATCCGGGACCTTCAGCGCGAAGTCGAGGAACGTCACCGGGTCGAACAGGCGGAGCACTTCCTGCGTTCGACGATAGACGGACTGGGCGCTCATATTTGTGTAATCGATGGCACGGGAAGGATCCTCGTCACCAACCGCGCCTGGAAGAACTTCGGTGCGGAAAACAATGCCCGCGAGTCGGCCATTGGCGAAGGGGTTTCGTATTTCGATGTGCTCATGGGCGGCGGAGATTGCGATCGGGCCGAGGCGGAAGCGTTTCACACGGGAATCAGCTCGGTACTCGCCGGAGACTCGCCCGAATTCGTCAGAGAATACGCGTGCCACTCCGAGCACGCGAAACGCTGGTCTATCTGCCGGGTGAATCCGTTCTTCGTCGACGATCGCCGCTATGCGATTATCGCCCACGAGGACATCACGCAGCGCCGACTGGCGGAAGATGCCTTGCGCAACACCAAAGAACGCCTGGAGGCCACGATCAACGCGCTGCCCGATCTCATGTTCCGCGCGGATTGCGAGGGCCGTATTCGAGAGTGCCGTTCCAGGGACGCGGCCTCGTTTCACGTTTCCCCTGCTGTGTCCGTCGGGAAGAAATTCGCCGAAGTCCTGCCGGAAGAACCAACGCGCATCGTCGAGGCCGCACTGGCCGAGGCGGCCGTGCATGGGAGCCACCGGGGCGCCACCTACATGATTCCCACGCCGCATGGGAAAATGTCGTTCGAGCTTTCGATTGCCGCCATGGGGTCGGACGCGGACGCAGGTCAGGATTTCATCGTGCTGGTCCGCGATATCAGCGAGCGAGTGCGAACGGCGGATGCTCTGGCCGAAGCCCACTTGACGGCCGCCCGGCTGGCCAGTGAGCAGCGTCTGGCGGCTGTCATCGGGCAGAGCCTGGCAGGGGTGGCCGAAATCGATCTGGACCGCCGTCTCGTCTACGTGAACAACCGCCTCTGTGAGATCCTTGGTTATTCCCGCGACGAACTGCTGGGGCGTCGGCTGGAGGAATTTGTCCCGCCCGAAGACGCCTCCATCACTCGGGCGCAATTCGAAGTCTTCCTGAACTGCAACGCGATTCCTGCCGCGATCGAAAGGTGTCTGCGGCGTTCTGACGGCATGCCGGTCTGGACAAGGGTATCAGGCGCCGCAATTCACGATTCGGCGGGGAATCCGGTGAGTGTTCTATGTATCCTGCTGGACATCACGGAACGTAAGTTGGCTGAAGAGGCGCTGCGAGAAGAACGCCAGCGCCTGGCCAGCATCATCCGGGCCTCCAACGTCGGCACGTGGGAATGGGATCTTCGGACGGGGGGAGTCGCCTTCAACGATCGCTGGAGCGAAATCGCCGGATACTCATTGGCGGAGCTGGCGCCAGTTTCAATGGAGACCTGGCGGCAGCTGGCTCATCCCGATGACTATCAGGCGAGCCAGAACCTGCTGGAAAAACACCTGCGGAACGAATCGGCCTATTTTGCCGCGGAGTCGCGAATGCGGCACCGGGACGGCAGTTGGTTGTGGGTCCTGGACCGGGGGCAAGTCACCTCATGGACCAGCGACGGGCGGCCTCTGCTGATGCGGGGCATCCGCCAGGAAATCACCCGGCTGAAACAGATGACCGACAGGCTTCGCACGTTTTCCAAAGCAATCGAATCCAGTCCGTGGATGGTGATGATCGCCGACCCTGAGGGCCGCATCGAGTACGTCAATCCTGCCTGGGAACAAGTGACCGGCTTCAGGTTGGATGAAGTAGTCGGCCAGAATCCGCGTTTTCTGCAGTCGGGCGTTCATTCACGGGAATTCTACGCACAACTGTGGGGCGAAATAACCACAGGCCGTGTATGGCGCGGCGAACTCCGCAATCGCAAGAAAAAGGGCGAATGCTACTGGGAATCTGCGGCCATCGCGCCCTTGTTGGACGACACCGGCAGAATAAGCCACTTTGTGGCGGTGAAAGCGGACATCAGCGAACGCCACGCCATGGAGGATAAGATCCGACAGTGGAACGCCGAACTGGAACGTAAAGTAGCGGAACGCACTGCGGAACTGACCGCCGCCAATGCCTCAAAAGACGAGTTTCTCGCCACGATGAGCCATGAGATCCGCACGCCGATGAACGGAGTGATCGGCATGACGGGACTGCTGCTCGATACCGCGTTGGACGACGATCAGCGGCATTACGCCGAGGCGATCCGCAGCAGCGGCGAGTCACTGCTGGCTCTGGTGAACGATGTCCTGGACTTCTCCAAGCTCGAGGCGGGAAAGCTCGGATTGGAACTGTTGGATTTCAACTTGCGCGATTTGCTGGAGAGCTTTGCTGCGCCGTTGGCGGTGCGGGCCAGATGCAAAGGGATCGAGTTCGACTGTGCGGCGGAGCCGAACGTGCCGGTCAAGGTCACCGGTGCCCCAGGCCGCCTTCGTCAGATTCTGACGAATCTGGCCGGAAACGCCGTCAAATTCACTGAACACGGCCAAGTCACCGTGCGGGTCAGCCTGGTCGCGGAAACGGAGACGGACGTGCTGATCCGCTTCGCGGTCCGGGACACGGGCATCGGTATCCCGCCCGAACTTCAGCAGAAGCTGTTTCAGAAGTTCACTCAGGCAGACACGTCCACGACGCGCCGCTACGGCGGCACCGGCCTGGGACTGGCGATTTCCAAGCAACTGGCCGAGATGATGGGGGGCGAAATCGGTGTGAACAGCCAGCCGGGAGTCGGTTCGGAGTTCTGGTTCACCGTGCCGCTAGGCAAGACCGCGCCACCGAAATCCCTGGCACAAGGAAGCGAAAAGACAGCGGATTTCCTTGGTACTGCGAGCGGCACCCTCCCTGCCGTTCACCGACGAGGGGCCAGGATCCTGGTGGCTGAAGACAACATCGTCAATCAGGAAGTGGCCATCGGCATCCTGAACAAATTGCGCATCCGGGCGGATGCCGTGGCCGACGGCTCCGAAGCGGTCGATGCACAGAAGTCGATCCCGTACGATCTGGTGCTGATGGATATGCAGATGCCGGAGATGGAC
>CAIPEB010000285.1 GCA_903863885.1 uncultured Planctomycetaceae bacterium
GAGTAACACCTGAATCACCAACATGGCCCCTTTTAGGGGCCTTCCTCATACCACCTGCTCCGCAGGTGGTTGTTGATTATCGGCGCTGGAAGCCGTCCGTAATTTCGCTGTTCGAGCAGTACGACCGGGCGGCGTTCGGAGACCACGGCGGCGACGGCTTTTATCACGCCCTTGTGTTGATCAACAGATACCATTTCACGTTTGCCAGCGATTATCCGCACGAATCGGCCGATCTGCTGGTCTTTGCCCGCAACGACTACGAATTGAAACCCGGACAATTGGACGCCGCAGTCGCCCATTTGAAGCGAGGCCGGAATGTGCTGGTGCTCAGCGCCGAGACGACCGTCGACGGCAATCCCCAGGGTGTCGTGGGCGCCGTCCTGCGCCGCATGTCGGCGGGGGACGTTCGAGCTCGCAAGTCGCCCAAAGGCGCCTGCTGGGAAATTGCGGGTTGCGGACGCATCGATCTGATGCCGGCCGGTTCCGTTCCGGACAACAGCTATGTGCCGTCGCCGAAACAGGCTCCCGACGAGACCGGCATCGCGCACGGTCAGCAGTTGCTCGACGCGATCCGCGATGCCCTGCCGCCGACGGCCGCAAAACCACGCAGCAAGTGAGTTGCCTACCCCTCGCGGATCTCGCGTTTCTGCGCGTCGAAGATCTGCCTCTTGCCGCTGTCAAAAGCCCGCATGGCCATCAGCGCCGGCACGCAGTGGTTGTACCCGGCCTCGATCGGCGCGTTGCACAGTTTGCGCGAACGCAGGCACTGGAGCCAATCCAGGAAGTGATCCGGCGTTTCGACCGGTGCAATGGGCTGATCTTTGTCGGCGAGCTTGCTCTGCTTCATGGCGCCGGCACTGGAGCACGTCGGCGCCGTCCAGTTGCTCAGATCGATCACACCCTGGTCGCCGTAGATCTTCAGCACGTTGCCGCTGCCGTTGCCGAAGTTGGTGCAGTAGCTGACCATGAATCCCTCGGGATAGATCCACGTGGCCTGAGCGTGGTCGGGGCATGTGAACTTGTTATCGTCTTTCCAGGTAAACGTGCCGCCCTGCGCCACGCAACTGACGGGCAGCGTGGTCCCCACGATGTAGTTGTACAGATCGATGAAGTGGCATCCCAGGTTGGCAATCGGGCCATCGGTGAAATCGCGATAGCCGTACCAGCCTGTCAGCAGTTTCGGATCAAAAGGCCGCATCGGGCGGTCCATCAGGAACTCCTTCCAATCAACATCCTGCTCCTTCACGACTTCGGCCCGTTCCATCCACGAGTACCAGTACGGCTTGGTCCCGTTTCGGCACTGCTCGATGCGTGACACCTTGCCGATCGCGCCTGAGCGGAACAGATCGCGGCATCCGGTGCTGGTTGCGAAACTGCGGACCTGCGTGCCCATTTGCGCAACGATGCCGCTGGACTTCACGGCATCGCAGGTTCGGTTCAGCGATTCGATGTTCATCGCGAGCGGTTTCTCGCAATACGCGTCTTTCTTTTCGCTGGCGGCTGCTTCGAGGTGCGTCGCGTGATGATGATCGCACGAGGCGATCATGACCGCGTCCACGTCCTTGAGGCCCATGATGTCGCGGTACGAAACGAACTGGCGTGCGGCCCGGCCGTACCATTCCTGGCACCGCGCGGCCGCGCGTTCCCGCCTCGGTCGCCATGGGTCGCTGACCGCTGTGATCTCGACGTTCTGCTGCTTGTCGTGCGCGTGCACGCCCGGCATGTGCGCGTCGTAGCCTCGTCCGCCGCATCCGATCACGGCGATGGAAATGCGTTCATTCGCGCCGACGACTTTGGCGTAGCTCGTTGCTGTCATGCCAAGCACTGCTCCGGCGGAAGCCGTCGCCAGGAACTGTCGTCGAGATGTTTGGGCCGTCATGAGGTTGCCTCCGGGAATGTGAGACTGTGCCGATCGCAGCATTTCATCGCCTGACGCTGCACGCGTTGTATGCGGCCAAAATGGACAAATCAAGAACACGAATGCCCCGTGCATCGCACATTCGCATTTCGATTGGTGGCCCGACGGGGGAATTGCGTGGGTTCGACCTCGGCGCGACAATGTGCAACACACATGGTTAAGGAACTAAACATGCTCGTGAATCCAAGGTTTCACCGGGACTCCCGCGGCTCACTGGCGTCGGCAATCGCTGTGGTCTGCTGCACGCTGACTTGTTGGGGTTCTCTGCGCGCAGAGAAACTCCAGCCTCGCGTCGAAATCCAGGAAGACGTCTATCAGTACGCGCCGGCCGACAATGGCGCCGGGCCGCTCTGGTGCAGTGGCTCGACGAGCATAGTCCGGATCGGCGACCAGGTTTTTGCGAGCGGTCTGGAAACCCTGGCCGGCCGGAAACCGTTGAACAACTGTCGATGGCAGTTCTATCAGCGAGCGGCATCCGGCTGGAAACTCCTGCGCGCCGACGAGCAGGGACGCACGCGAGAACCGTCTCCGCTGGGCGTGTTTCCCGAACAGTCGCAAGTGCTGCTTTCGGCCAATCCGACACTCACTCCGCTCGACACGTACAACGGGCCCGCTCGGCCTGAGATCCACGTGTTCCAGACAAAAGACTTGGCGGCCGCTCCCCAGACGCTGCTGCCAGGCTGGAACGGGTCGCCGGAGTTCAGCGAACACTCGTACCGCAGCTTTGCGGTCGATGGGCCCAAGTCGGAGTTGCTGCTCTGCCAGAATATCGGCTACACGCACAGCGAGTGGGCGTTTCGCGACGCACAGGGGCAATGGACGAGCGGACAACTGAAATGGCCCTGGGGTGCCGAGTACGACCAGCCCGAACCGATTCGCACCTGCTATCCGGACGTGATGCTGAAGAACCGGGCCGTCTACTTCTGCGGTGTCAGTGATGTTCAGGAACCTTACAAGGCCTGGCGGGAATACAAGAAGGAAATCACCGGCCAGAATTGGGACTACGACTTTCGCCGCTTGTTCTTCACATGGACCGAGGACATCACGACCGGCAAGTTCCACGACTGGGTCGAGATCAGCAGTCGCGACAAGACGGCCGGGTGGATTATGCCGGGTGATTTGTGGGTCGGTAATGACGGTCGACTCCACATAATCTGGTCGGAACGCGCGATCGACGAACGACTCAGGCAAAAGTTCTTTCCGGACGCGAAGCAGTCGCACTCGATCGAGTACGCAGTGCTGAAGGACGGCGCGGTTATTTCGCGAACAGCGATCGCTAAGGTCGAGGAAGGGACGCCGGGCGAACTGCCGAGCTCGCCGCGGTTTCACGTGACGGATGACGGCCGGTTGCTCGTGATCTTCTACGCCAGCGGCGTCAATCGCGACGGAAAGGCGGTTTCCGAGAACCGGATGGTCGAGTTGAACGCGGATGGAAGTATTACGCCGGCCGTGGTTGTTCCGTTGGATCCGCCTTTCAACTCGTATTTCACAGCCACGGTGCGAGCCGGAACGTCCCCGTCGCACACCTTGGATCTGCTTGGCACGCGAGCCGGAAAATCAAATACGATCAGTTACGCGAGAATCCGCATCGAGTGAACGGAATGAAGATCAGGAGCATTATTGCCGTGTACCGCAGCATGTTGTCGTTGGCATCGTGGCTCGCCCTGTCGTGTTCAATGCTCTGCGCGGCCGAGCAATCCCTGTTAGTGCAGCTGCCGCCCGGCGAGACGTTGATCCAGGAGATTGCCATGTACCGGGTGGGGTGGCAGTCCTACGGAAAGGACGCCGTCCTGATGCCGCCGGCGTGGTCAGGGCATTTTGATCCGGACACGGGCATTTCATTCCAGCCTTGGGGCAGAGTGCTCGGCCGCGATGCTCTGCTGATGCACTCGCCGTGGCACGTCCCGCCGGGCCGCACATGGGTTGAGTACGAGTTGGCTCTCCCCGCGGGCCAGGCGATACGCCTGGAATTCAGTATTGCGATGGGGCCGGATGTGGCGTCGCCGGACAAGAGCGATGGAGTGACGTTCTCCTGTTCGCTCCGTGCCGACGGCCAGGACCGCGAGTTGATGCGCAAGCACCACGAGCGGGCCGAGTGGCAGGATTTCCGGTTCGACCTCACTCCGTGGGCGGGAAAGACCGTAGTCTTGACACTGCAGGTCGAACCCGGGCCCCGTAATAACTCGTCGTTCGACTACTCGTTTTTCGGCGATGCGAAAATCGTCGTCGGGGACGCGAAACAGGATCGCGTGGCCGTATTGAGATCATGGCTCGACAGCCGAGCGTACAAAGCCACCGCGTCGGCCTCGCGCGTGTCGGCGAGCAACTCGGGCAGTGTCGGCGTGGCGGGGTCGAACATTCTCCCGTTCAAGAATCAACTGGAGAAGAAGGCGGAGGACTGGCTGTTTCGTTACACCGGGGACGATTGCCAGGTGCTTTATACGTATCGCCCGAGCACGGGAACGCTGAGCGATTTCACGGTTCAAATCGATGACCAATCGCCGTTCCAGCCCGCGATGAACGGATGTGCCACGGCGACGGTCGCCAAGGAAAACAAGCCCGAGTCCGTGACGCTGCAGAACGGTCGCGTTGTCGAGATCACCCGGAGCGGCGAACTGATTAATGCGGTTTGGGAATATGACGCGAAAGGGCGGAAGATCCGCGTGAAGTGGACATTCGGCATGCGGGGCAAGTCGCTGCTCGTGGCCGCGCAATGCGACGAGCCGGTGATCGGCGAACTGACGCTGGGCGAAGTGGGCCTGGTCCCCGTTCGGCGAATTGTCCCTGTTCCTTACCTCAACGGCAGCGTGGCCTATCTGCCGCTGCAGCAGATTTATGTTTCGCGCTACCTGGATTGGACGAAGTCGCACAGTTCGCAATGTCCGCAGGGTAAGGCGATCTACGAGCCGAAAACGGACGGAACCCGCAATCCGATGTACGAGGTCGGCATGATTGCCGTGTCGCCCGATATCGGCGAAGTGCTTCCCAATATTCCGAATCCGCCGTCGCCCTACCTCGATGTGCTCGGACCCCGGATCATGTTGGATATCTGGGGTCACAACAACAACACCTACGCGGGCGATGCCGAGAACCTCCGGCAGTTGAAGGACCTTGGCGTTGATAACGTAGTGATCATCCAGCACGTATGGCAGAGATACGGCTACGACGCAAAGCTGCCCGATCATCTTCCCGCGGACCCCAATTACGGCGGTGACGAGGGGATGAAGGTCTTCGGGAGAGCGGCGAACGAATGCGGGTTCATCTGGTCACTTCACGAGAACTACATCGATCTGTATCCGGATGCGCCCAGTTACGATCCCGCGGCACGCGTGTTGAGGGCGGACGGCACCCCCTCCCCTGCCTGGTACAACTCGGGCACTCGCGTTCAGAGCTACGGCTTGAAGTGCAATCGCGCGCTGGGGTACGCCAGGCAGAACTCACCCGAGGCTCACAGTCGGTACGGCACAACAGCCGCATATCTCGACGTTCACACGTGCGTTCCGCCCTGGCATCAACTGGATCACGAGGCCAATCAACCGATGGCGGCCATGGCCAAGGCTAAGGTGCAGTACGACACTGAACTGTTCCAGTTCGAGCGAGACTCGCACCAGGGGCCGTTGTTCGGCGAGGGAGCGAATCACTTTTACTGGGCCGGGCGCTGCGACGGAGTGGAAGCTCAGGTTGCCGGCGGCGAGGATCATGCGCCGCTGTTGGACTTTGATCTCCTGAAGATCCACCCGCAAATGGTCAACCACGGGATGGGGTATTACGAACGCTGGTTCCGCAGCGGCTACGACCATCGACTCGGCGAAGAGACCGGTACGGTCGAACAGATCGACAAATACCGCGCCATGGAAATCGCCTATGCACACGCGGGATTCGTCGGCTCGCCCCACGATCACAACTGGCACTGGGTCGTGCGCGAGCATCACCTGATGCATCCCGTCCAGCGGTTGTACAACGCGGCTAAGCCCGTGGAAATTGTCTACGAAGTCGACGGACAGTTTGTAACGGCCAGCGTCGCGGTCGCCATGGGCAATACCTGGCGACAACGTATTCGTTATGCGAATGGACTGACCGTATGGATCAACTGGCGCAGCGAACCATGGACGGTCGAAGGACGCCAGTTGCCCCAGTGGGGATTTCTGGCCCTTGGGCCTAAGACCGACGTCAGCACCTCGCTGCGTGACGGCAGGATCGCCGATTACGTCGATTGCCCTGAATACGTCTTTGCCGACGCACGGACTTCATTTTTCATGCCCTACCGGCACGGCCCCGTCGCCATCGAACCGCGGCTTCGCGACTTTGAACATTTAGGCGGCAATCGCATCAGGGTCACTTATGAGTGGGTTGTCGGTGAGGATATTGACAAGGACTTCCACTGTTTTGTGCACGGGGTGAACCAACAGCAGAAGGAAGCGCCGGATCACATCGTGTTTCAGCAGGACCACAATCTTCCGAAGCCGACGAGCCAATGGCGGAAGGGTGACGTGATTGTCGATGGACCGTATGAGTTGGCCATCGGTGACCAGTTCGATTCGTACGACTTAACGATCGGTCTGCATCAAGGCGGTCGGATCAATCTGAAGGGACTGCGCGACGCCTCGAATCGAGTCATCATCGCTCGACTGGCGGTCAAGAAAGAAGCGGGCAAGATCAAGAGCGTCTCCGCCATCAGGCCCACCGAGGCCGAGATTGTCGGCGGCACGAAAAGTGCTGATTTTCAGGCTCATTTGAACCCTGCCGGCACGTTTGTCGAGTTTGGTTCGCTGGGCACGGACGGGTCGGTCAAGATCAACAAAGAAGCTGACCGCCTCGTGCTGTTTCCTTACCCACGTGATTGCGAGTTCAAGATAGCGCTCGATCTCGATCAACTGGCCCCGGCCGGAAAGGGCAAGACACCCGAAGCTCGAGCGCTTGCCGCCGGCGACCAGCACGACCTCGGCCCAGTGGTTATGCAGCGCGAAGGGAATCGCTACGTGCTGCGCTGCGGGCTGAAAGGAGCGGGTCGGTATGTCATCACGTGGAAGTAGGTGTTCGCCTTTCGCTTCGGAAGGCGACACACGCCGTGGATTGCCGGCGTCGCGAAGCGACAGCATGAAGGTAGCCGTGGGTTTCAACCCACGGCGGTTCTCCGTGTTTCGGTGGTTCGTCATCCCGTTTGACGGAGGAGGCCACGGTTGGGGACGTATTGCCACGGGTGAAAGATGCTCGCGCGATTCCGATGCCTCATTGATGTTGGCCCCGCATTCTGGTGTGCCCGCGCTCGCTTTGCGAGCTGGACACACCCTACGGATGCGGCGCATTCGCAGGTCATAATTTCAGAAACAGCCCCTGTTTCTCGAGGTGCCGCAGGAACACGTAGCAAATTGCGAACGAGACGCCGAAGGCTGCGAAGATGTACCACAACGGGCTGTCCTTCGGAGTGAATGGGTGAATCGCATAATTCACCAATTCGTGCAGTATGTAGCCGGCCAAGGCATTCGTTCCGAGCGTGCGGAACACTCCGAGTTGGAGTTTTCCAAAATCGCAGAATGCGACGAACAGAGCGTAGACGGCCGCCGACAGTCCCGCGGCAAACGTCAGGTATGAGATGCTCCCCGCGCGCTGGCTCATCGTCCAGATGTTCACGGGACGCGTGGGCGGCACAAACGGCGGTTCGACGAGCAGGCCTTTCCAGCCTTCGGCCGAGGAATACTGATTGGGGGCGGTGACGAGGTTGAGACACGAGATCGCGTAACCGAGAGCCATCAGGATCGCCGCGAATCCGACAAGTCGCACGAGGCAGTAGCGATCCAGCCGCGCGACGATGTCGTAAGCCACGGAGCCCGCAATGGCGGGAATGGTCCAGCCAAGGAAACCAAGCGGGCCGCCGTCGATCCCCGGCCGAGTCATTTCCCAGTGGTAGTAGCCGAATTGGGACGCGAGGTGAAACGCCGCTGCCGACAGGATCGCGAAGAGCAATCGCCATCTTGTTTTCATGGCAATGACCGGGGTAATCCACAGCGACGTGATCGCTATGTGCGTCAACGTCTGGAAGAAGTCGCGCTGGAAGGCGGTGCGCAGAAAACCCCACCATCCCAACTCGCGCAGTTCGCTCCAACTCTTGTATTCGCCATCGAGATGGTGCACCACCGCGGCGACCAGCAGCAGTCCAAGGCAGCGCTGCAATGCATGGCGATAAGCCGATGCGGCGCCGGCTTTGGCGGACCGTCGCAGAAATGTGAGCCGATACGCAAACCCTACCGCGAAGAGAAAATGCGGCATGATCGTGTCGGCATAACTGCAGAATGTGTTGTGGTGGCAGAGCAGCGGCAGCGTTGCCTTGATTGCGGTAAATGACCCGACGAAATTCACAAGGAACATGCCGGCCACCGTGTAGCCGCGAAACTGGTCGAGTGAGGCCAGACGCGGCTCGCGGTTGCCTGCGCCGGGCGGCGCGTGCGTTGGTGACCCGGCAGAAGGCGATCCTTCTGCCCCGTTTTTCGTTTCAGTCGCCGTTGTCACTTTGGCCTCCAACGCACGCGTTCGACGCAAGTTCTTTGAAGGTTTCTTGGAATTCACATTCCTTTCGGGGAGAGTCGGCCCGGCAGGACCGGAGAGGGGAAAGTGACCCTCCCGGAACGCTTTCGCGTCCGACCTTCCCGCATTGCAGGAGGGTGAATTGGTTTCTTTCAAACACGTTCTTCGAGTTACTTTGCCGTTGCCGAGTCGGCGACGCAATAAATGAAGCGATTCGAGCGAATGAACAACTGTCCTTCGCTGGCGGCCGGAGTTCCGCTGAAATCCTCCGCATCGGCCGTCACGCGATTGACCGCCAATTGCTGGAATTCGGGGCCGGTCTTGATGACGAAGAGGTCGCCGTTTCGGGTGACGTAGTACAGATTCCCGCCCGCAATGATCGGCGAAGCATAATCCTGGCCTCCCATGCCACCTCCCGCACCGCGACCGCCGCGCGGTCCGCCGGGACCTTCTGGGCGGGGCGCAGTTGCCGCGGCCGGCGCCGAACCGCCGGTGAGACGCTGCTGATAAATGCTCTTGCCGCTCTTGGCGTCGATGCAATTGACGACTCGGCCCGAGAAGAAATAGATGCGGTCTTGATATACGACGGGCGTGCCGATCCGGCTCGTATCGCGCCCTGTCCAGACCACGTTGGTCTTCTGCACGTCGTCCTGGCCTCCGGCACGGATCGCGATGGAACCGCCGCCGCGTCCTTCGATTCCGAAGATCATGTCACCTTGGTTTACGACGCTGGAACAATACGTGTCGGTCTGCATGGCTTCACTGAACCACCGGATCTTGCCGTTCTGCGGGTCGAATCCCCAGATTTCGTACGGCACCCCGAGAACCAGGTCCGTGCGGTCAGCGTTCACTTCGGCAAGCACCGGCGTCCCCCACGTGTTTTCAAAACCGTCGGCCTGCTGACGCCACACGACTTTTCCGGATTCCTTGTCCAGCGCGATGAGGGCACTTGCCTCGGAAGTAGCGGTTACAATCACCAGGTTCTTGAAGAGGATCGGGCTTGACGCCGATCCCCAGCCCCTCGGGTCTGAACCCTTTCCGGTTTCGGCATGCCAGAGCTGTTTGCCGTCTCGATCGAAGGCATACGCGCCGGACTTGCCGAAGAACGCATAGACGTTCTTGCCGTCTGAAACAGGCGTGTGCGATGCGTATCCATGCTGAGTGACGCCGATGCCCTCAAACTCATCTTCCGGTTGTGCAGCCTCCACCGCCTGTGTCCAAATGACTTTGCCGGTGACGCGATCCAGGCAGACCATATGCCGTTTCAGGTCCTTCATGCTGCCCATTTCGCCGGGGCTGACCGCGTAGCCGGAGTAACAGGTCACATAAAGTCGATCACCCACGACGATCGGACTCGACGAACCCGGGCCGGGCAGTTCGGTCTTCCACTTGATTTTCTCCGTCGGAGTCCAAGTGACCGGAAAGGCGTTCTCGTCTAAGCTGATACCGGAGCCGTTCGGGCCGCGGAACCGCGCCCAGTCGCTGGCCAGACTGGCGGTGCTGGACAGGAATAACACCAGCGCGAAAAGAGCTCTGACCGACATTTGACGTCGCCCCCTTTCAATGGAAAAGAATGTACTTGCGCCGGCCATCGCCGGCGCGCGTGAAGAGTGCTGCGGGATTGAACCCATCGAATTGCTTGCGGTTTCGAGGAAAAACGTTGATTTCCCGCAAGGAGAATGATTCGTCATGCGGAGCCAGGTGATGGAATTCGACTCAGACCTTCGAGGCGGCGGGCCGGTCTTGGCGACGGGCCTATCTCGAAACGGACAAATCGCGGCCGCCGCGAGCCTCACCATCATATCGCTGTTTGCAGCGATCGTGTTATTCCCAGCCTCGGCGTTCGGCGATTTATCCGGTGTTTCGTACCTCGGACCGAGTTCGCTCGTCGCGTCGGCCGACGGCTCGCAAATATATGTGGCCTGCGAAGATTCCCGCGCGGTGTTATGGGTTGATTCCACAGGAGGGGAAGTCCAGCGGAAGATCGAAGTGCCGTCGCGGCCAACAGGAATTGCCCTCAGCCCGGACCGGTCGCTGCTGGCGATCACGTGCGCCGCACCGTCGAGCAAGATACTGGTGGTCAGCGCACAATCCGGCGAGGTCAAGCAAACGCTGACCGGCGGGCATACGGCCATCAGTCCGGTGTTCAGCCCCGATGGACAGAGATTGTATGTGTGCAATCGCTTCGACAACAATCTCTCGGTCTTCGATCTGGCTGCCGGCAAAGAGTGCACTCGGCTGCCCGCGTTGCGCGAGCCGGTTGTCTGCGCAGTCACACCCGATGGCAGCCGCGTGCTGGTAGCGGACCACTTGCCGGCCACTCGGGCTGATTTTGATTTCAACGGGGATGTGTCGCCGCTGGTCGCGGTGTTTGACACTTCCTCGTGGACCAAGACCGTGGTGTCGCTGCCCCATGGCGCGAACGGAGTCCGTCGCATGAGCATCGCTCCGGACGGACGTTTTGCATTGGTGACACATCTGCTTTCCAACTTCCAGATGGTTCCGTTCCGCGTCGACACCGGCTGGATTGATGTGAACGTGGTGAGCGTCATTGACCTGGCCGCGCGAAAAGTCGTGCGGACGATTGGATTAGACGAGTACGATCGCGGCGCCGGAAACCCCTGGGATGTCGTGTTTGCGTGCGATGGCAAGTATGTGTGCGTCAGTCTGTCCGGCACGCACGAACTGGCGTTCATCGAAACTTCGGTCCTGATGAGCGATCTTGCGAGGCGCACGATGCAGCCCATGATGGGGGCCTGGCCGATCTACACGAGTCTTGGCCAGAGTTTCTGGCGACGAATAGCCCTGCCGGGCAAGGGACCTCGGGGAATTGTTTCGTCCGGTTCGCGGGTTTACTGCGCCGAGTACTTTTCCGATACCGTTTCCGTGGTGGAGATTCCGTCAGAGGAAGATGCGCACCCACGCAGCATACCGCTTGGCCCGCCGCCGCAGCTGACTGCCGAGCGGCGCGGGGAGATGCTGTTCCACGACGCGACGATCTGTTACCAGCATTGGGTCAGCTGCAGCAGCTGTCATCCGGACGGCCGAGCGGATTCGCTGAACTGGGATCTGATGAACGATGGCGTGGGTAATCCGAAGAACACCAAGAGCATGTTGCTCACGCACAAGACTCCGCCGGCCATGGCGGAAGGCGTCCGTATGTCTGCGGAGGAAGCCGTGCGGGCCGGCATCGAACACGTGCTGTTTACGCATCGTCCCGAGCAGGAGGCCGCTGCGATGGACAGCTACCTGAAATCCCTCACGCCCGTCCCCAGTCCGTTTCTGCAGGACGGCAAGCTGTCCGAAGCCGCGGTCCGCGGACGAGAGTTGTTCGAGGGCCAGCGCGCCGGCTGTTATCGGTGTCATCCGGCTCCGCTGTACACCGATTTGAAGAGCCACAATGTCGGGTCGAAAAACCGTCACGAATACAGCGAACGGTTCGACACCCCGTCGCTCGTCGAAGCGTGGCGGACCGCTCCCTATCTCCACGACGGACGATATGCGACGATTCGCGACATGCTCCTGGAAGGCCAGCACGGGCTGAAGAACCAGAATGGCGAGCCGCTGACACCGCAGGAAATCGAGGATCTGACGACCTACGTCATGTCGCTTTGATCAGCGGGGCAAATCGAGGTGAATCAGTCCGCGATGGCGTAACGCACGATACACCAGAGGGCCTGGATGCCGTCGCGCCACCCGATCTTCTTGCCCTGATCGTAGGTTCGCCCCGAATAACTGATGGACAACTCGAAGATCCTGAATCGCTGCCTGGCGATCTTTGCAGTGACTTCGGGTTCGAAGCCGAACCGGTCCTGCTTCAGCACCGGCAGGATTGCCTGGAGCGACTGCTGCGTGAAGACCTTGTAGCAGGTTTCCATGTCCGTCAGGTTTAAATTGGTGAAACAGTTGGAAAGAGTCGTGAGAAAGCGATTTCCCAGGTAGTGCCAGAAGTAGAGGACGCGGTGGGGTTGATCGCCGAGAAACCGGCTGCCGAATACGACGTCGGCCTTTCCTTCGATGATCGGCTGCAGCAAACGCGGGTATTCCGACGGGTCGTATTCCAGGTCCGCGTCCTGCACGAGGACGACATTTCCCCGGGCCAACGCGAAACCTGACCGCAACGCGGCACCTTTGCCGCGGTTTCTGGGGTGAAATGCCCCGTGAATGCGGTTTTCGGCATCATGTTCGAATTCGGCCTGCAGTTCGCGGATGACGGCCGCTGAATTGTCGCGGCTGCAATCGTCAACCAGAATGATCTCTTTTCGAATCGGAACAGCACGAACTCGGTCGACGATCTGACGCAGCGTGGCCTGTTCGTTGTACACTGGGACAACGACCGACAAGAGGAATTCGTCGGGGATCGCATAGAATCCAAGTTGCCGGCAGGCTCCGTCGCCGAGTAACTGACGCTGGGACTCGAACCAAGGCGAGGAATACGGCCTGCATAATCCGGCTGGATGACGGGATTCGGGTGAATTCATAAGCGTGAATTGCCGACAAAGTTGACCTACTGCTGACTGCTGAAAAACACTGATACTATGCCACTGATCACCAAGAACCTGACCATATCCGAAGACACTCCCGCGGAACTCTGCAAAGCGGACCGGGCGGTCCAGTCGTTGACCGACGTATCCCGCAGTCAGATTCGGGCTTTGTTTGAAAATCAATGCGTCCGGCTGAACGACGAGATTTGCAGCGCCCCCTACCAGCGGCTTGCCGTCGGCGACCGGATCGAAGTTCGATATTACTCTGGCCAACGATATCCCGCAAAGCCAAAGCCGCCGGGGCAGTTCGGGGTGAAGATTCTTTTCGAAGATCCGCATCTGATCGTGGTCAACAAGCCGCCGAACGTGCTGACCGTTCCGGCACCGGGCCATGACAAGGGAACATTGATCCAGAAGGTTGCGGCTTACCTCGGCCGCAAGCCGTACCGCGGGCCGGTGGTCTTTGCCGTGCAGCGTCTGGATCGCGAGGCGTCGGGAGTTCTCGTGTTTGCCAAGACGCAGGACGCCTATCACGCGTTGCGGCAGCAGTTCGCGGCTCACCTGCCGGAGCGAGAATACCTGATTCTGGCTGCGGGCGTGATGGACAGGAAAAAGGGGACTCTGCGCAGCCGGCTGACCACCAATCGACGGCTGAAGCGGTATTCCGCCGACGAGGGGGACTACGGCGAGATGGCCGTCACGCACTACGAGGTCGAGCAACAATTGCGGGACGCGGCTCTCGTGCGGGTCCGCCTCGAGACGGGACGTCGCAATCAGATTCGCGTGCAGTTTGCCGAAGCCGGCCATCCCGTGCTGGGGGACTCACGCTACGAACCCGAAGTCGCCGCGCATACCGATTGGCCCTCCAATCGCCTCGCTCTGCATGCCGCAGTGCTCGCTTTCGAACATCCGGCAACGGGCGAGCCGCAGCGATTCGTGGTCCCCGAACCTCGCGAATTCCGCGAGTTCATTTCGTCAAACCGGCCGCGTTTTGGCAGCTGAGCGAAGAGGCCACGGATTCTCACGGATAAATGCATCCGGAATCCGCGTTTGATCCGTGAGCGTCTGTGACTGGTTCTTTAAGCGCGGCAATCACTCGTTTTTCTTCTGTTTTTTCTTGGCATTTGCCTTCTGCTTGCCGGCCGCAGTCGGCTTTGGCAGAACATGGGCCCGTTCGGCCCATGCACACCACTTGGCCTGCAGTTCCTGCGCGCGGTCAGGCAACTCGGCCGAAAGGTCGTGCAGTTCGGTGCGGTCCTTCGAAAGGTCGTATAGCTCCCAGGGACCGTTGAGACCTTTGCGGACCAGTTTCCAGTCGCCGACCCGCACGGCCGCATTGCCTTCGTGTTCCCAGAATAACCCGTCGCGCGCGATCGGTTCGTTGGCAAATGCGGGACGAAGGCTGCGGCCTTCCATCGGTTGAATCTGTTGGCCATTGTATTCGGTCGGATACGTTGCCTTGCCCACATCAACCACCGTCGCCATAACATCGATCAGATGCCCCGGCTGTTGACGCAGTTCGCCCTTCGCGGCGATGCCCTTCGGCCAGTGAGCGATCAGCGGCGTGCTGATCCCGCCCTCGTGATTGAAGTGCTTGTAGAGTCGCCACGGCGTGTTCTCGAGGGTGGCCCATGACTGGCCGCAGAAAACGTCGCTGAGCGGACCGCCCGGGTGATCGCCGTTCAAGCGGCCGTCGGGTCCGGATTCCGCGTTGCCGCCGTTGTCGCTGAGAAACAGCACCAGCGTGTTGTCCAGCACATTACGCTCACGCAGCGCTGCGGCCAGCCGTCCGATCGATTGATCCATGTGCGAAACGCAGGCGGCATAAATCGACATGACCCGGTCGAAGCGGTCCTGAGCCTCGGGCGTCAGCGTGTTCCATGCGGCTACTTCGGGCGGGCGCTGCGACAACGCCCAATCCGGGTTTACCAGGCCCATCTGTTTCTGCTTTGCATACCGCTGCTCGCGCAACTGGTCCCAGCCAACGCGATATTTCCCGCGGAAAGTCGCAATATCCGCGTCGGGAGCCTGCAGCGGAAAATGCGGCGCGTTGTGCGCCAGGTAAAGAAAGAACGGCTTCTTTGCCGTCAAAGCCTGGTCAATGAACTGAATTCCAAAATCGGTCCAGAGATCGGTTGAGTACCAGTCCTCGGGAATACGACCACCGCGTCTGCCGACATTCTCGCCGTTCAGAAACAACTCGGTGCGCGGCGAGTCGGGGAAATAGAAACCGCCGGCCGCCGCATTCAGACTGGCATCGAAGCCGCGCGTCCAGGGCGTGACGCCGTGGTTCTGGCCGACATGCCATTTGCCGGTCATCGCCGTGAAATAACCCGCGCCTCGCAGCACTTCCGCCATCGTAACGCACGAGTCGTTCAACCGGCCTCGATAGCCGACGGCGCTTCGATCCTCGACCATGTGGCCCACTCCGGCTTGATGCGGATAAAGACCGGTCAACAGCGACGCTCGCGTCGGGCAACATCGCCCCGTGTTGTAGAACTGCGTGAATCGCAGTCCGCCGGCCGCCAACGCATCGAGGTTTGGAGTCGGAATCTCGCTTCCGTAGCAGCCGATGTCCGACCAGCCCATATCATCGACCAAGATCACGATGATATTCGGCCTCGAAGGCCCCTGAACATCGGCGGCCGCTGCGCAGAAATTGAATGCGATCAGCAGTCCCAAGGTGCCGAGCCAGGTGCAGCTTGGGGCGAGTCCATTTGCGAAAGACATTGGATATTCCTTGTTCTGGGAGCTACGGCGTGTATTCACGGTAGAGCCGGTCTTCCCAACCGTCGGAGCGAACGGTCTTGCCTTCCTGCCGGACCCAGACCCGCTGCCATGAATCGCCGCGGTTGGCCAACCTGTAAAACGGAACAAAGGTCAGCGTGCCGCCCCCCTGCTTGTTCGCGGTAATGGTCTGGACGTCGGGGCCGAGACCGGCGCTGTAATGCGTCTCGAGTTCGGGTGTGGCGGACAGCACCGGATCGGCCAGGGAACCCCCGCCGTTGTCGACGCCTTCCAATGCGTAGATGATCGGGCCAAGTTGGATGCACACTCTTCCGGCGTTTGCCGTCACGCTCGGATGGGCCTCGATACGGGTCGGTGTCATTTTCATCGAAAGAAACAGCCTATCGCCGCGGGACCATTGGCGATGGATGACGAAGTAGCCGTTGTCCATCTGCGGGTCGGTGATGACCGTGTCATTCAGGTTTGCGATTGCGCTGCGACACCAGCCTGGGCAGCGAATTCGCATCGTGAATTCCGTGGGCGTCGGCGGTGCCACCGTGATCGTTACGCCCCCGTCGTCTGGATAGCCGCGAAATCCGTCGATCTGGAGTGTCAGGGGCACTGTCTTGTCGCCGATTTGAAATGTGCACGAACTCCCGATGAACAGATTCACGTAAATATCCGATCCGTTACTGCCGTAAATGTACTTGCCCACTCCCAGCAGCGTGCGGAGGAGCAGCGGCGGGCAACAGACCCAGATGTTGTTTCTCGGGTTGTTTTGATCGGTCAGCGGGTTCCTGTAATACGTCGTCTTGCCGTCCAGCGAAATCCCGTGGAGCACATTGTTGTAGAGCGCACGCTCGAGCTCGTCGATGCAGTCGGCGGCGCCTTTCAGACGGCCCATCCGGTGGGCCAGATTGACCATACCTCCTGCCGCGCACGATTCACAGTAGCAGGTGGCGCCGGAACCGGGTTGGCTGAAGTCGTTGACGAGTTGATAGTCGTCCGGCGCAAAGGCTTCACCCAAGCCTTCTGCATCCCACGCCCCGACGCCGCCGGTGACAAACATCTTTTGTCGTGTTGCATTCTTCCACACACGGACAATCGGGGCGTCATAGTCCCGGCGGCCCGCCAGAGCCAGGTCGGCTACGCCCGTGTAATAGAACACGGCACGGACAGCATGGCCGTTGATGGAGGTCTGCTGCCGTATGGGAAGATCGTCCTGACAATAGGCGCGGTTGCCCTTCCAATCGACGGCGCTCGGCGTCCTGCCCCGCTGCTCGACGAGATGTTGAGCCAGTTCGATGTACTTGGATTCGCCGGTCGCACGGTACAGTTCGATCAGCGCCAGTTCGAGTTCGGCGTGTTCCGTGAATCCCGGTGTATTTTGCGTGACGAAGTGTTCATAGGCTTGGTCCGCGACTTTTCTCGCGATATTCAGCATCGAGTCGCTGCCCGTAGCGTTGTGATGGGCGACCGCTGCTTCGATCAAGTGGCCCGCCACATAGCCGTCGTGCAGACCGGTATGTCCCCATGGCGCGACAGGGATGCCCCACGGCAAGGTCGCTCCTTCGTGGTTGACGCAGAAGGCATTCAGGTAACCGCCGGTTCTTGCTTGGGCTGCCTCCATGGTCGCGACGATCGCATCGAGGTGATCCCGCAATGAGGCGGCCGAAGTGCGACCCGCCGGCGCCGGGTCCAGGACATCCGCCTGCTCGGGCCACTGAGCCACTGCATAAGCCGCGGCTTCCATGAACTTGTATAAGTTCGCTTCCCCCCACGGCACACCTTCCGGCTTCGGCCCCGTGCCTTTGGCAAGGTGTTCCAGTTCTTGAAGCGGCCCATCGACGTACTTCCAACCCGCGGGAATCGAGTTGTCGCGATAGGTGTGAAGCTTCGGAAGCCAGAACGGGTCATCAATCTTCACGTCTTTGACCGTCTTGGGCTGATAGACTCCTGCGGTGTCAACTGCCGGGGCCGATGTTGGGAATTGCGGGAGTATTGCTGCATTCTTCTCGGACGTCTTGGGCCTCAACGTAATCAGTGCAACCGAGGGTGGCGGAAGTTTGAGCGTCAACACAGATGCGGCGTGCGGTTGATCGACAAGCGGTTCAAGGGAGTGCTGGCCGTCCACGATCCCGATTTTGATACTTGTATCACTGTCCCAGGGCAGATGAGTCAGAGTTAATCGGAGTTCTTCGGCGCCGGTCAGATTGGCCACGAGGACTGCGGCGCTGGTCTTCTCGTCACTGATGCCGGCAGCCACCGCGAGCTTTCCCGGAACGGCGCCGGTCGCGCGGACCCGCTTCGGCGTGTCGAGCAAGCGGGAAAAGGCGAGCATTGCGTAGTAGTTCTTGGTCGGCATGCCGACTTCGGTGAACAGGCCGAACCCCCCCGTCTCGCCGTGATAGAAATTGCATACGTCCACAGGCGCGTCCTGCAATTCGACGAGCGAGGCGGCCAGGAACGCTCCGCCGTCGGCGCCGGCCATCTGGTCGGCCGCGCGCTGCCGTGTCTCCGGCTCGGCATTGCGGGAAAGAACGTCCCACGAATTGCCGGGGAGATAATTCCACTCGTTCAGATGGCTTTCGGTCTTCGTGAAGCCCGCCGCATCGAGCATTCTGCGCACCGCAACGGCGCGGGCCGCAAGTTCGGCCGGATTATTCGTGTAGCAGTGCCAAGAAAAGAAGTCCAAAGGCAAAGTTTCACGCCGACAAAGATCCAGCAAAGCAGCGCAGAACTCCGAGGGTTTCAGTTCCTTGCCGTCAAATGCTCCGCAATACCCAAAGCCGGGGCCGCCGATCTTGATGTCGGGGAACTGCGATCGCAGAAGACGCGAAGTTGCCTGATACAATTCGAGGAACTGCGCGTCCGTGCCGGTCCACATCACCGGACGGTTCTCCGGCTCATTCCAGATCTCCCAGTAGCGGATGCCGTAATGAAAGCCGTTCGCCCAGCCCTGATTGTAGTGCCGCACGATGCCGGCGCACGCGCCGGCCCAACGTGCCGGATCGCGAGGCGGATGCACGTGGCGTTTTACGGTCTGGTGCTCGATGCTCTGGCCCAACCGGTAGATGACTTCCGCGCCGGAGGCACGCACCGCGGCAATGTACTCATCAGTCTCGCGGAAATCGTAGTTTTCGGGCACCGTCGGGTCGGCATCGGGATTGGGGAACACTGCGTGCATATCCACCACGGTGGGATTCGGGTGATGGCAATCGTGCAAACGCGTCGACGGAATCCGCAGTCGCTTCTGCGCCAGGGTAAGATCCACGAGGCCGTTCGGGCCCAGAGGTCCTTTGTTGATGCCGTGCAGCGGCCGCAATGTGCCGCAGGTCGCGGAAAAATCCACGGTGATGGTCTGCGGTTCGGCGGCGCCGGCGCAGACCGCACCGACCAGAAACAGGGTCAGGGCGAAACCGAAGCATTGTTGTTTCATGGCGGACATGATGCACCCGATGGAGTGAACAGCGGGCCGAGGCGGGAAATACGGAAACGCGGCCTCCAGTTTAACCCGTTTTTAATTCTGGTGCGCCGGTTAGCGGATCCGGTATCCGACATCCACGCGAGCACACAATTACTCCAAGAACGTGTTTCACTATTCAGTCTCCCCTTGAGGAGAGTCGGCCCGGCAGGGCCCTAGAGGGCGCATTGCCCCTCCTCGTATGCCAAAGCGTCCGACGGTCCCGCAGCGCGGGAGGGTGAAGTTGATCTTCCAAACACGTTCCAACACGCGAAGCACCGCGGAGCGTGTTTTCAGGCATCAATTCCCTGCGGGCGGCAGGTTGTCGATGAATTGATTGAGTTGCACGAGGTACTGGTGTGTCAGCCAATCGTTGTGGTCGGCTTGTGCAACGCGAACGAAGGACTTTGGCTGGTTCGCTGCACGAAACAGCTTTTCGCCCAGGGCGAACGGGATGGTGCGGTCGGCGTCGCCGTGGCTTTGAAGCAGCGGGCCTCGGTAGCGCGCGATCGCGGTTGTCGAATCGAGTTTTGTTGCCGGAACCAGCCACGAGAGTTTCGGGTAGTGAAAGTCCGCCACGTCGCGCATGGATGAGAACGTGCTTTGGAGAATCAGGCCTCGCGGTGCTGATTCAGCGGCCAGTTGCACGGCTACCGCGCCTCCCAGCGATTCACCCATGATCAGCATGTCCGAGTCTTTGATGCCGGCCAGTTCGCGCAGCCGGGCTCGCGCCGCTCGCGCGTCCTGCAGCACCCCCTGGACCGTCGGCACGCCCTCGCTCCGCCCGTAGCCGCGGTAGTCGAACATGAAGGCGGCGACTCTCATGCCGGATTGCAGTTGCTTAAGCCAGGGTGCTCGATCCGACACGTTGCCCGCATTGCCGTGAGCCATCAGCACAATGGCTCGCGGATTGTCGCAGGGGCAATACCAGCCGTGCAGCCGCGTCTGGTCCTCCGCCGTGAACCAGACATCCTGGAATCGCAATCCGTCCGGATTCCAGTTTCCCTCCGGATGTTTGGAGGGAAAGAACAGCAGCATTTCATCGAGCGACCGATGCTTGCTGGTTGTCGACGGCTTCTCCTCGGATGGAGTCGAGGCGACTTGTGCCGAAGAGCAGCCGAGAAATCCGACTACGGCCAAAACGACGAGAGAAAGCACGACGGAAAAGCGGACCATGCGATTCCTCTTGGGCTGACAACGCGCAAATTTGCTCGATAAACGCCTACAGTTTGGCCTATTGCAGTTTCGGATTATCTTCGTCGCCGGCTGAGTGAATGGCTTTGGCGAGCCAAGTTAGTGCCGCGCTGAACGAGGCCAGTGCCTTTCCCGCAACAGATCTCGGTGTCGTCATTTTCAACGGGCCGAAATCGTGCGTCCTGCCGGCTTCGCCTGTGACTTGCGGTGTCTCGATGGATTCGTAGGCATCCGATTCCGCCCAGATGCTGTATTGTTCGCCCGGACATAGGCCACAGAACTCGAATTTCCCGTCACTATCCGGAATTACCTCCCTCAACAAAGTCCAAGGCGAACCGGAATCCGTATTCTGAGCAACTCGCAGGCAGACCTGGGAATACTCAAGTGGCTGTCCATGTCTATCAAGGACCCTACCGTGGATTGCGAATGCATTCTTGGGCGAGATCACGACACGGATCTTGTCTGCGGGATCGAACATGAGCGGACCGTTCGTCGCTGCAGCAGCAGCCGAAACGCGCAAGGAGAATCGCTCCTTGATGAGCAGTCCCGCGAGTCGGAATTTCCCATGCACGTCGGTCGTGAATTGTGATCCCAAAAACGGCCGAATTTTAGAGGTATCTGCGCTCGTCAAGATCTGAGCGTTCGGCACCGGTCGGCCGGACTCGTCCACGACCTCGCCCTCGACGACCGGCGTCCGCTCGAGTCGCACGGGTGGCAATGTCGTGTCCGTAGTCAGGTCGATTTCCCGGTAGTCCTGACGCGACGCCGACCAGCGGTACTCATCCGGCACCTCGTCAAAGCGAATACGGATCTTCCCCGGACATGCGTAGGCGACAAAGGAACCCTGTGCATCAGTTTGCGGAGTCCGCCCCGCGCGGAATGTGAAAGCCTCGTCCACACGGCTAACCAAGATTTGTGCGTCGCGCACTCCCGCACCCGTTGCCGCATCGACGACCGCGCCCCGTATTTTCATTTTCTGCTTCAGCGTCACGCCGAGTTCGGAAACGGTCTGGCCCGACTTGACCTCGAACGGCGCACTTGAATCGAGATAGTACGGAAACTGATCGTCCGCCGTGATCATCATTCTATACTTGCCCGGAACCACGCCATCGAAGCGGAACTCGCCGTCCGATTGTGTAACTGCCCGACCGTGATAGAAGATGGAATAGTCGCTATCGTCAGTCGTCTCCGATTCAATCGCAACAAGTTTGAGCGTAATTCCCGCAACAGCAGTCGGGTTCGAGGCGCAGGCCAGCGACCCGCAGACGCACCCTGGCTTTTCGAGTCGGAGCGCCAAAGGCTTATCAAAGTTCCAATTAGCCGAAACGCGACCATATTCGCCTGCTGCGATCTCGGCGATAACGCGTAAGTTCTTGGCAGAATGTTTTGGGAAGATTTCCCAGTCAAACTGTATTGGGCAGACCTTCAGCGTGAAAGTCCCGTCGGATGCTGTTGCAGTACCCATCTCGGCCGCGACGCACTGCGGGAGGGGTGCGAAACCGAAATAGGTGGGCTCAATCACGGCCCCGGCGATTGCCTTGCCGCCACTGTCGACAAGTCGACCGCGGTAGTCGGAAAGATAGAACAGCAGAAGCTCGGGTTCAACATCGGCCCCAGTGGCTTCATCAGTCAGCTTGCTCCAGCTTCCATCAGCGAAACGGCCCTGCGAGTCTCGCGCCATCACAAAAAAAAGTACTGGCTCAGTTGGCCGTAATTCGGGCCGCGGCGTATTCAGTCTGAACCGGCCTTCACGGTCGGTTCGAACTTCCTCGACGAGGCAGATGGATTCCCAATCGGCACGACGAAGCAGCCACACTCGGCAATCGACCGCCGGCGCGCCGGAGGGTTCAAGCACGACACCGGTGTACAGGCTGCTTACGCTGACGGGCGTGGCTTCCTCGGCAAGCGTGGACCCAAGCAACTCGCCAAGTCCCGCCACAGCCAGAATCGCGGACAGGGCGACCGAGACGTAGTGCATTGGTTTTCCTTCCATGAGTACACCACCAGCACTTCAATCCGTCGTGCCCTTCGCGCCATTCGTGACGGCTGGTGTCCGGCGATTTTGCCCCACGGCATCGTACCACAACTGCGGAAACGAACGCGATTGCAGAATTCGCCACCGGAGGGTCTGCGCGGCGGGTGCTAGCTTTCTTTGGCGACTGGGCGAATCAGCGAGACGAATCGGCGCAATCTCTATTCAACCCGTCGTGCCACGGTTGTCGTTTGATGCGGGATTAACTGGTCTTTGCGCCAACGCGAGTGCTGCGGTTACTGCTTCTCTTGTCGCAGCACGATGGGCACATAGCCCTTTTCGAGGCCTTCGGGCGGCGTCACGAGCAGACCGGGATCCAGCGAGACAAGCGAGCCTCGGGTGGGTGGCGGCATGTAGTCACGGTCCATCGGCCATTTCGCGTGAAGTTGCTCGACGAACGACTGCAGTTTCGCCTTCTTCTCGTCGCTCCACTTGTACTGCTGGAATGATGGCTGATCGACAAAACGGTACCACGAGTACGTCACCACGGAACCGTCATTGAGTTGAACCGTGAACGGCCCTCGCTTCGCGCCCGGATTTGTCCACGCTCCGGTAGCCGGTGAAGCGTAGGGATTTCCCGGCTTGGCCAACTCGAACTCCTGAGTCAGGAGTCTGGTTTCCGCGGGCACATCTGCCGCAGCGATGGCGACACGCTCATCTCCGACGTGTTTGTAATACTGCGGGAAGAGGCCTTTCGAACCGATATCGTTGGCCTCCCACTGCAGGCCCCAGACATTGCCCTCGAAGATCTTCGTGTCGAAGGTCCGCTCCACGCCAGTGATCTTCTTGCCGGCTTGGTCGTAGCGAGTCGTGTGCGTCGTAAGTTTGGGCTTCCACGATCCCTGCGTGCCGAGTTGCCCCGAGCATGCAGGTCCGCCCTTTCTCCATGCCTGGAATGAATCGTAAAGCGCTGTCTTCGAGTAATAGGTGACATCCTGCACCAGGTACGATCGGCCTTCGGCATCCACGGGGAATTGAATCTTCGGGAGCTTTGAGAATCGGCGTCCCTGCGAATCCTGCGAGTCGAAACGCGGCACCGTGTTGATCTCCATCGCGCCGCCGCCCATGATGCCCGGTCGCGCGTCGAGGCCGCGTCCGAAGAGGAACGGGTCGTTGAAGAGCTTGCCGATCTTGCTCCACGTCTCCGGAATGTAATAGGCGATCGGGCCTTTGAAATTGGCCGCGGCAAGAATGCAAGTCCAACTCTGGTCGCCGGTCGGCATGTCGCCGTCGGTGGGGTCGGTAAACGGCAGAGCCATCCAGGTGTAGCCGAGGAACTCGCCGTTCGGGTTCCCCTGGAACGGCAACGCATCGGGAGGAATCAGCAGGCGGTTGCTCAGTTGTGCGATTCCAAGACGGTTGTCCGGCAACGCGTTGTCGCTGTAGAAGAACGACCACCCGGGCGAGCCGACTTCATAGTCGTAGCATTGCGGCGTCGCATTCATGCTGAATTTGGGCGGGCCGTAGCGAAAGTGATTGCCCGCCCAGTAGCCCAGTCCGCCCTCCACGGTCTGAAACACGCTGCTCCAGGTCGGGCCTCGTTCCGGCCACGTGCGGGCCAGCGTTCCTTCCGGAGCCAGCGGATGATCCTTGTTGTCGGAGTTGTCCGGCGTGATCCACGCGCTGGGGAGACCGATTTGAAAATTGGCGAGCGGCCGGTCAATCAGCGGCCAGACCGCGGCATAGAAGCCCATTCCCGCAGAGTATGCCGAGCCGGGAGGAAACGGCTCGTGGCCGAAACCGATATATCCGTGAAGTCCCTGCGATTGCTCGGTAACAACGCCGACTTCCGCGTCCGGAATTTTCGCCTTGCGAGTTTCCGGAATGCCGCCGCCCGCTGACGAGTTATTGCCTTCGAGAAGCTTGATCATACCCTTGCCCAACGCATCGCCCACAAGGAAATATGTCTCGGCGTTTCCAAACTCGTGGTGTCCGTGTCCGGGATTCGGCGAATCTTCGGGCTTGCGTACGAAATCGCGTGTTTCGACGAATTGCACTGTGCCTTGGAACTCGGGTCGCGCCGCGGCCGAGGCCTGGGCCTTGCGCAAAGCGTTCCACTCGCCCGGCGCAGCAATCCACGGACCGGTCAACTCGCCGATGACCACCGGCAGTTGCGGCGAGTTCAGATCTTTGCGCACGTCGTGAATCAAGTTCACCAGGTTCTGCTCGTATTCCGGCACCGCAGCGGCAGGTTCACATCCGTCGTTCCAACCCTGGTACCACACAAAGCCCGCCAACTCGTAATCGCCGCCGTAGCCGGGGAACTCGGATTTCAGGTTCGCCAGCGCGTCGGCAATGTCTGCGAGCATCTTGGTGTAGTACGGCCCGACTGTGCCCTCAGACGACGGTGGACGGAAATCCCGATACAGGCTTTTGCCCCCCCACGCCGTCTTGATGAGCAGCACGGGATTGTCGAGATAGTTGCCCATGATGTGGCCGAATTGCAGTTCCGGTCCGAAATGATGGCGACCGTCGTAGACCGTGAAACCAAGTGTGAGCGGGCCGGCTTTCACCGGACCACGCTCCGGCTTGTATCGCACCCACACATCGCTTCGAACCGCCCATCGCCCCTCGCCGTCACGCAGATGCTTCAGCAGCGGAGCCTTCGCCGGGTCTCGCAACAGGAAGTTCAGCGTGCCTTTGCCGCCGTTGTAGTCGGGGCCGTCCAGATCCGCGACGGCCTGGCCTTCCATGTTGGACTGTCCGGCAAGCACGAATACCTTGAGCGTCTTCGACGAAGCTGCGCCAAAGCACGACGAAGCACACGAGACGGCGGCAAGGAATGTGAGTGTAATCTGCAAGTGATTCATAGGTTTTGCCGGAAATCCGGTGCGGGTGATTTAAACGACAGGCACAGTCTATCATTTCTCCAGTGCCGGGTATGATAAGGGCGCGTCCTGAATGGGTTTTCGGATGCGCGGGACGCCCGTGCGTTGTGGTGCGGTCTCGCTGTGTTGTAGTGCGGTCTCCCGACGGCACCACTTGGGTGGACTGGTCGGGAGACCTGTCCTGAAGCCGGTGAGCACTCGCGCGACGACGGCCGCACTCCGATGACACTGCTCGATGCAAATAAAACGAAAGCAAACATTGCAATGAAACACGCTGTACGCGTCTTGATCTCGGTCTGCACACTGATGACCGCACCGTTTATTCTGGACGCCGCTGAACTGCCCCGCTTCAACTTCGACGCGCCGCCCGGTCCGCGGTTTTCCGAGGCTGAAATGCAGATTCAGCGCGATCGGGGAGCGGGCGTTGTACCGATGGTGCGGAGGGCGTTGGCGTCGGGCGTTTCGTCGGTGACGATTCCGGCCGGCGATTATCGCTTCGGGAAGGAAAACTGGGGGCCCGATGGTGTGATCTACCCCCTCGAGTTCGCCGATCTTCAGCGCGACGACGCTCATCCGTTCACCATCGACGCCACGGGCGCGACGTTCTGGTTCGACCTGCCGGATGATCAGGCTCCGACGTGTCACTTCTGCGTCGGCTTCAAGAACTGCCGAAATATCGTCTTCAAGGGCGCGACGATCGACCGCGCCACTCGCGGTCACGTCGAGGGACGCATCACGCAATTCGATTTCGCCAACAACCGGATCGAGCTTCAGCTGTCGCCCGGCATCACGGTGCCGACGACCTTCAGCGACAAACTCGAACAGCGCGTCATTCCGTTCAAGGCCGATGGCACATTTTGCGCGCCGTTGTACGCTTTGCAAACCGGCGGTGTCCACCTCAAGTACCGGCAGATCTCACCGGCCAGCGCCGAGGGCCGGTCCTGGGTGACGATGGGCGATACGAAATTGCTCGATACCATTCGCGACACCGGCCTTTGCCGCGTCGGCGACGGTCTCTCCTGCGTGTACACGGTCACATCGGCGCTTGAACTCGTCGATTCCGCCAAACTCAAGATGGACGGCATCCGAGTTTATACTCCCAAGGCATGGGGCGCTGAGTCCGGCGGCTATGGGGAGCACGTTTGGAAGAACTGCTACTTCGGCCCGCGTCCCGGCACAAGCCAGTGGCAGGGCGGCGAAGGGTTCATGTTCAACGCTACACGTCATGGCACAACGCTCGAAGGCGTTGTGATTCGTCACACCACGGACGATGTCGCCAACTTTCACGGTTACTGGGGACATATCGAAAGTCTGACCGGCAACCGTGTGACATTTGTGCACAGCGGCGAGTTTGACCGTTTCGTCATGCGCAACGTCGAACCCGGGGACCGGTTGCTGTTCCGCGACCGTAACACGGGCCAGCCGCTCGGAGAAGCCCGTCTGGTCAGCGCCGAGGGAAATACCGTTGTGACGGACCGAGTGCTCACGGGATTCAACAATGCTATTGTCGAATGGCCCGAGCATTCGTGCTCCGACTGGCGCGTATTGCACTGTGATTTCCAGGACAACTACCAGCGGCTCTTGATCCAGACCGGTCCCGGGACGGTAAGCGACTGCCTCTTCGCGCGGCAGGGGCAAGGGATCGAGATCAACAGCGTTTTCCCATATGTCGAGGGTGGCGTCGCACACGACCTCAAGATCTCGGGAAATACATTCCTTGAGGTGAATCCCCAACCGGGCGGAGCCGCCATTGCGATGCACACTCACACCTATGACGGCGGCGCGCCGCCTTTCACCAATATCTTCATTACCGGCAACACATTTATTCGGCCCGGTTCCGTTGCCATTCGGCTTGACAGCTTTCGCGGCGGGATCATTGCCGGCAACCGCTTCGAGCAAACGGCCAAGCCGTTCATCGAATTGACGCGTTGTTCCGAGATCCGAATGGAGAATAACGTGTTTCCCTGAGCATCGGGAGTTGAACCGACCCAATCGCGGGTTTTGAAAGAAGCAGTTGTTTCTTCCTGATTTGCCGATCGGATTCCATCTGCGGATTCATTGCGTCCCAGGCGCCTGTTCTGCTTTGCGCCGTCCGAAGACGCTTGAAACACGGTCGGCCTGCTCCGCGTCAGTTGTCAACCTTTGAACCACAACACTGCCGCAGCGGACCAGTAGAAACTGCAGAACCCGAAAACTGTCAGAATTATCGTCCAGGCAAAACGCCATCGCGCCGAACGGAACGCTTGAGTCGCGGCCATCGCAAACGGCAGAGCCGGAGCGAATCCGCACAGGAAGGCCCATTCGAATACCAGACTCAATCGCCGACACAACAGGAAATAGGCGGCGCAGCACAGGATAAAGGCCAGGCCGGTCAGGCGGGCGCGCCAGCGATTCCAGTGATGTTCGATGTCCCGACGGTCCCAGCGCAGTTCGGACACGGCGAACTGAAAAGCGATGAACAGCGTTACCGGCCAGGTAAAGACGAATTCCCCTGTCCACTTGCTGACCACCGTCGTACCCAGCATTCCCATTACAAAAGCCAGAAGAAAAAAGAGCCGCATCGAAGCTTCGGCCGACAGCCTCCGGCCCAGTATCGCTTTCGCGGCCAAAGCGGCCAGCAGGCTGAGTCCCAGAATGCCGAACAGTGATACGAAGAACCAGCGCCACAGCCAGTTCGCGCCGGGCAGGTCGAATGCGTACTCAGGCTCGACTCCCAGCAGGAATCCGGCCACATCGACGTATTGGGACTGTGGCACCGCAGCCGCTGTCGTGGCGGCGGCGAGTGTCTCGCGCGAGAGTTGTCCGAGATCGCCAACATATACACAAACAGCCCGGCTCTGGTTTCGGACAAACAGCCGTCCCCGGTTCAGCGCCGGCTGGGTCCAGCAGATTTCACCGCCCAGAATGGTGACACGGGCGAGTTCTTCGTATCTGTCTTTCGTTGCTCGAGCCAGTATCAATTCGCCGGTGTCGTTCATCAGAATCAGTTTTCCGTCAGCCACCAGCACCGTGGCGTGTCCGACTCTCCGCCCGGCATCTTCAGCAACGGATGCGAGTTCCCGGCGCTGCGTTGCGTTTCCGATCGACCAGTTCACTCTGCCGCTCAGGAAGTCGATGCAACGGAATTGTCCTCGGGAGGGGCGGTGCGTCTTGGCCTGCGCTTCCTTCAAATCAAACCCGTACAGCGCGTCGTCGACCAGTACGCTGGAGAAGATGTCGTTTGACATGAGCCGGCTGGTCCATACCGTCCGCAGCGGGCGATCCGGCTCCCCCGTCAACTCAAGCAGTTCCGAACCTCCTTGAAAAGCACTCGAAATCCATAAGTAAGGTTCGCGATAAATCGGCCAGGCAGCGTGCTCGTCATAGCCGGCGGACAACTCGCGCCGCCAAATCAACTTGCCCGTCAGCAGATTGTGGCACACCAGCGCGTTCTGCAGATAGCCGAGTACAAGACGCTGGCCTCGAAAAGTGATCGGATAGGCCGGCGTATAACTCGCGGCATCCTCACCCGCTTTCCATACGACGGAACCGTCTTGCGCGCTCAATGCGACGAGGCTCGCGCCCGCGCCTCCGACCGGCAGGATGACCAGTCCTTCGGCAACTGCCGGCGAACAGGAATAACCAAAATCGGTTCCGGAAGTTCCGAACCGGTCGCGGATGTTCACTTGCCACAGCAGGCGGCCGCGGCCGGCATCGAGGCAGCCAATCGTGCCGCGTGGCCCGGCAAAATAGAGACGGCCCTGCCAGTAAGTGGGCGTCGCCCGCGGGCCCGGATACACTCCGGCCGGTTCGTACGGCCAATCGTACCGGTACTGCCAAACGGTCCGTCCCGTGTCCGCATCCAGGCAGATCACGTGTTGACCGCTTGAGGTCTGATACAGAGTTGCGATTCGATCGTTCCAGGCCACAAAGGCTGAATAGCCCTGGCCAAGCTCGCGTGTCCATAGAATCGGCGGGCCCTGCCCGGGCCACGAATCGGCGAGACGCGTTTCGTTCGAATGCCCGTTGAAATGAGGACCTCGAACGAACGGCCAGCCGGCGGCAGTTCCATCGCCGGCGTGCGATGCTGATGCAGAACCGGAACGACGTGGCGTTGACGCGGTTTCTTCGCCTCCTCTCGCGGGAAGGACGGAGAGCAAGGTAATCGACAGCGCCAACGCGACGTTTTCGGGGGACAGCACAGGAGTTCCTGCCTGGTATCGTTCGGGATGCGCGATCGCTCGATTCCCTGTCGGCTTGCAGGGGCCCTTTTCGTCTGAAGTCTGCGAGCACGTTGCTGAGGGGGTGGGGCACAAAGCAGCGATGTTACGCAAAAGCCAATCCGCTGTGTATGACCCCAGCCGAATCGCCACGGGTGTCGCACAACCCGGTTGCGGTCGTATGCAAATGTATTGTCCGGCGCGCATTTGCTGAAGTACACTGTGCCTGCCTGACGACTTCTCCCGGCCAGCGACACAGTCAGACCTGCCGCTGTGGGGAAGGATGTCTGAACTACCCGCACCGATACCATGCCCTCGCGGACGACCGGCCGGCAAGCCAATTGTCGTTGCTATTCCTGGCGGAATGACCGCAGTTGAATTCGCTCGATTGAGCGAACGCGAGTGCATGATCGGGGTTCCGATGGCCAACATGATTTGGAATGGAAAGACCTGATGCACGATTTAAGTCATCAGCTTCGCTTGTCGAGCGTGTGTGGGCGATCCGCGTTTGCGATGCGTGCGCTCGGCGTGTGCGCAGTCGCCGGAACTGCAATCGCGTACGCAGGCATTTTCGCCACCGTCGGATTGCAGGCAGCGGAAAACGCTTCGGCTGCGGTGAAGATGGACGATCGAGATGCTAATCGATCCGTTGACGAGGCAATCGGACCATCGATCGTCGGCATCGAGGAAGTCGTCTTTGCCGTGCGAAGCGTCTTCCCGGAGCATTGGTACGCGAACTTCGGCTATTTCGCTCCTGACGCAACTCAAAAGTGTTATGGCAAGGGCGGCCGTCTGTGCAAAGTCAACCTCAAGTCCAACAAGCTGACAATTCTCGTGGACGATCCCGAGGGGGCCGTCCGCGATCCGTGCCTTCACCACGATGGCCGCCGGATTGTCTTCTCCTTCCGCCCGGGAGGCACGGACACCTACCATCTTTGGGAAATCCAAACCGACGGCAGCGGACTTCGGCAGCTGACGGGCGGAGATTACGACGACATTGAACCGAGCTACCTTTCGGACGGCGGGATCGTGTTTGTTTCCGCCCGATCGCGCCGCTGGGTTCAGTGCTGGCTGACGCAGGTGGCAAGCGTGTTTCGTTGCGATGCGGATGGCCGGAACGTCCGCCAGCTCTCGGCGAATCTGGAACAGGACAACACACCGTGGCCGCTTCCGGACGGGCGGATTCTGTACATGCGCTGGGAGTACGTTGACCGCTCGCAGGTTCATTACCACCACTTGTGGACGATGAACTCGGATGGCTCCGGTCAGTCGGTCTACTTCGGCAATTTCCACCCGGGCGATGTCTATATTGACGCCAAGCCCACCCCAGGCGGTGACCGCGTGGTACTGATCCGTTCACCGGGACACGGCGACACTGAACACGCTGGATTTGTATCCACGCTCAGCTCGAAGAGCGGTCCCGACAATCTGCAAGCAATTCGGGACATCAGTCCGACTGCAGACTACCGCGATCCTTGGGCTCTCACGGACCGGGTATTCCTCGCAGCACGCAAGGATTCGCTTGTCGTGATGAGCGACCAGGGAGTCGTGCGCACGCTGTACACGCTTCCCCGTGAATTCGGCGATGTCTGGCTGCATGAGCCCCGACCTGTGATGACGCGCGAAGCCGAACCGGTCATCTCGAGCCGCATCGATCCCTCCCGACCGACGGGCCGCTACATGCTGAACGACATCTACATTGGCCGCAACATGCAAGGGATCAAGCGAGGTGAAATCAAGAAACTCCTCGTGCTCGAGAGTCTGCCCAAGCCGGTCAATTTCACCGGCGGCATGGATCCGCTGAGTTATGCCGGAACTTTCACTTTGGAGCGAGTGCTCGGTGTCGTTCCGGTCGAGGCCGACGGATCGGCTTATTTCGAGGCTCCTGCAATGCGCAGCCTGTTCTTTGTGGCGCTCGATGAGAACGATGTTGCGGTGAAACGGATGCAAAGCTTCACGGGCGTCGGTCCCGGGGAGACTCTTGGATGCGTCGGGTGTCATGCGCATCAGGCGATGACGCCGCCGGCCACGCGTTTTCCTCTCGCTGCGAGACGAGCCGCAAGTCGCATTCAACCAGTTGCGGACGCTCCCGACGTTCCCGATTTTCCCCGTGATATCCAGCCGATTCTCGACCGTAATTGCGTGAAGTGCCACAACTGCGACCGGCGTGATGGCGGCGTTCTCCTGACGGGCGATCACGGGCCGATGTTTTCTCATGCGTACTACAGCCTGATTGTGTGGAGGCAGGTGGCGGACGGCCGCAACTACCCGCGCAGCGAATATCCGCCGCGATCTCTTGGAAGCGGCGGCAGCGCCTTGATGCAAAAACTTGCCCCCTCTCATTTCGAGGTGCAGTTGACGCCGGTTGAGCGCCAGACGGTGCGGCTGTGGCTTGACGCGGGTGCGCCATATCCGGGGACCTACGCGGCTTTGGGTTCCGGTTCGATCGGCGGCTATCAGCAGAACGCACAGATCGTCGAAAACGACGCCGAATGGCCGGAGACGCGGAGAGCGCAAGACGCCATTGCGCGCCGATGTGCGACTTGCCACCGGGACGACCTTACTCGAATCCCCCGATCCCTTTCGGACGAAAACGGTTTGAGCTTCTGGGCTCCCGATATGAATGACCCGAGGTTGCGCCGCAGCCGCCACATCGTGTTCAATCTCACGCGACCCGACAAATCGCTTGTTCTGCTTGCGCCTCTTGCCCGCGACGCCGGCGGATACGGTTTATGCCGCCCGTCCGACGCCCCTGCGGGAAGCGGCGCTGTGTTCGATACCCGGGGAGACGCCGACTATCTGGCGCTCCTGGCGATGTGCGAAGCCGGGATGCGTCGACTGAACGAGATCAAACGATTTGACATGCCCGGGTTTCAGCCCCGTCCGCAGTACGTGCGGGAAATGGTGCGATACGGCGTCCTCCCTTCGTCATTCGACGGGACCAAGACCCCGATTGATGTCTATGCGACGGACCGGCAGTACTGGGGGCTGTTCGAATGGAATCGAGAAAAGAACCCGTGACGCGCAGCACGCCCTGCTGACCCGTGGGTACAAACACAGGTCATGCGACCACACAGCGGAGTTTGGCCTGGATAACGGGGCCTTGCGAATCGTCCGTTGATCCATCGGCAGGCCGATGCGTTCCACGAATTGTGCCGGAGGCCCGTTGATTCGGGGCGCTGCCGCGGATCTTTACTTGTTCGATCGTCGCGTCTCAGCGTTTGCCCGAGCGCGATGAACTCGCCAGCAAGTCCAGCAACGACGGTGAGATCACGGCCTTTGGGGAGGTTGTCCGGGGACTCCGGGCAGCGAACGCAAGCAACGCATCGTCGTCGAGGATAGTGGCGGTCGCCGTGCTGCGTGCGATTGTTCCGCCGGTTGGACCGGTGAGTTTCGCCAGGAAAGTCTCGTTCACTTCGCGCATCGCGTCATTGTTCAACGGCACGACGAAAGTCTGTGTCGTCACACCCGGCACGAAGGTCATCGCGATGCGACTGGCAGTGTAATCTCCGGGAGCCACCGCAGTCTTGTTGGCGGTGGCGCACACGACCGAAACCGGCAATCCACTGGCGGCCGACAGCGACACGGTGAATATCGCCGTTCCGGCCGACTCATTGACGGTTATGTCCGCGATCGAGAGCTTCGGCACGGTGTCGTCGTTGGTGATGGAACCGATCGCGGTGTTACCCAGCAGCGTGCCATTGACCGGATTCGTCAGGCTGACCTGAAACGACTCGCTCGCCTCGTACTTGGCATCTCCGTTCACACGCACGGCCACGGTCTGCCTGGTCACTCCGGGGGCAAACGTCACGGTGCCGGCGGCGGCCACGTAATCAGCGTCAGCCTGCGTCGCTGTGCCGTCGGCCGTGGCGTAGTCCATCGTGACCGTTTTGCGGGTGCGTCCCGCCAGCTTTACCGTGAACACAGCGTTCGTGCTGCCGGCATTCCCTTCTCGGAGCGAGACCTTGCCGATCGAAATCGCGGGGGCTGCGTCATTGTCGAGAATTGTGCCGGTCGCCGCGGCCAGCGGCACGTCTGCAGCGCTGGATAGCCGGACCAGGAAGGTGTGATCGTCTTCATCGAACGGGTCGCCGACAACCGACACCGTGATGGTCTTCGACGCCTGCCCCGGCGCGAATTGCAGGGTACCTTGCACCGCGCGGTAATCGATGCCCGCCACTCCGGTACCATCGGCCGTTGCATACTTCACAGTCTGCGCCGGTCCGCCGGGATTCGAGCGTGTTACCGTGAAGACCGCCCTGCTGGTCCCCGCATTGCCCTCCGTGACCTTGACGTCGCCGATGGAAAAGGTCGGCGCTGCGGTCGTCAGCAGCGGTTGCAGGAACGCGGCGATCGCGTCCGCCGCAGCTGAATACGCCGTATCATTCGGGTGCGAGTCGCCGCCGGAGCGGAGGTATTCCTCGCGCTGGTAATTGGCATTGGTTGGATCGGTGGCCGGGTCGGCCAGCAGGTTGAACAAATCGAATGAGTAAACGTTGTGCTGGGGGGCGTAAGTAGTGATGAACGTCCCGGACAGCCAGTCGCTCCACGCCCGGCCGCGGGCCGCGGCTGCCGCCGACAGTCCGGAACTTCTTCGCTCCGGCACGGCTGGCATGACGACGAGCTTCTGCTGCGGATGCTGATTGGCATAAGGCGCCACCGCATCGATGAACGCCTGCTCCCATCTTCCCAAGGCGGCCGGGTCTTCCAGTTCGGCCAGCGTGTAGTAGCAGCTCTTCAACATCAGCACGTCGGCCGTGACGGCGCCGTCGATTTCGGCCAGTGCATCGCCATATTGTCCATTGCTGTCCGCATCGGCGAATAGCGTGGCAATTTCCGTGGGCACCGAACCACCTGGCGGCGAACTCCAGAGGTTGTAATCAAGGAATTGATGGCCCCAGCCTTCGACCTGTGCCACGAGTCCCGGATGCCCGTTGTGATCCTCCATGATTCCCGCGCCAACTGACTGGTGCAGGAAAAAGACAGTCTGTGAACTGGCAACACCGACTGCGGTGTCGAGTGAGGCCGAGTTATTGCCCGGATTCCGGTCGCTGACTGAGTTCGTCACCTCCACCTGCTGCGAGAACGTACCGGCTGATGTCGGGTTCACGACGACTTGGATCGTCACCGCGTCACCGACGGCCATGCTGCCGACGTTCGCAGTGACCGTGCCGCCGCTCTGCGACACGGTGCCCCGAGTCGAAGTTGCCGAGACGTACGTGAAACTCGCCGGGAGCACGTCGCTAACGGTGACCCCCGCAGCCGCTTCAGGGCCGCCATTACTGACCGTGATAATAAACGTCGTGTTGCTGCCGGCAGTGATCGTCGCGGATTCCGCGCGGATCGATACGGCCACATCGGCACCGGTCGCCGCGCCGGCTCCGGTGTAGGCTCCAGGAGTGGCAAATGCGATGCGAGTCTGGCCCGACCGATCCCGTGGCACTGAATTGCTGAGAGTTCCCTGCGGCACACCGGGACGTGCGGGTGCATCGCTCCAGGTAAAGTCGGGCACGACATACGTCGTCGCCGATAATACGTTGCCGCCGGGCAGCGGTCGGAAGTCGCCGTGCGCCGGATCGATGAGTTGCGGTTGAACCGTGTTGATCGAATTATCGGCCCGCAACTGCGCGCCTGTCACGAGCAGTCCCGCCACGTCCTCGGTTCCGAGTGGGAGGGTTGTCGGGCCGTTCCAGACAATGTTTCCGCGGATCTGCAGATCTTCGTCGGCTCGGGACGGATTGGGAATGTTCGATCCGGCCGAGGGCGTGACCGGTGCCGCGATCGCAAACTGCTGCCACTGGCTCTGGTAACCGGCCGGGTTGTAGATGACGTTGTTGTAAACATACACGTGCTTGTTCGGGATCCGCTGGTCGGAACTCGCCGACGATGTGCCCCAACCGCCAGCCGCGAGATTCGCGGAGCAAATTGCCGCATCGGCGGGATTGCCGCACGAGCGGCCCCCGTGAACCGCTTCGAATACATGACTTGTCCCGCCCACGCGGTACAGCGTGTTATGGGCTAGAAGGATGTTGTAACCGCCATTGACGCCGAAGCCCGCCCCTACGGTGTCGTGGATGACGTTATTCACGAACTTCACGTCGTAGGCCTCGTAATGCAGCCACGGCGAGACCATGTACTGGAATCCGGTGCCCTGCCCTGCGGAAAAGCCGCCGGTTACCGCGTCGTAGATCTCGTTGCCTTCGACGGTCAAATAAGCCGAACCGCCCTTGAAGTACATTCCCCAGTCACCCGCGTGATGGATCTTGCTGCCGATCACGTGCCCGTATTGGGTTGCCACATAGTCGACTGCTGCCCAGTAGGCGCCTGAGATGTCGCAGTCCTCGATGTACACGTACTGCGACTGGTTTACCTTGAGGCTTTCCTGCGGCGACTGGTAGGCAGTGATATCGCCCAGGCCGACCAGTTGCGAGTCGCGGACCAGTACATGATCGCAGCTGGCGAAATGGAGCACGTCGCCGCCCCCGCCCTGCACCTCCAGACGCAGTCCGATGAGGTACATGTAACGCACGTCGTGGACTTCCATGCCCGCGAGAGTTACGGTGCCCGGACCATCGGCCGCATTGATGATGATCGGGGACTGGTAGGTGCCGTGCCGCCCGTCCCACCATGTGGGCATCGAGGCTTCCCCATAGGTGCCGGACACCAATTGAATCCGGTAGCCCGTTGTGCTGAGCGATGACGGAATTCGGTTCCACGCTTCCGCAATCGTCCGCACGGCATCGCCGCGTGTGCTGCCGCTGCGGGTGTCGTTGCCCGCCGCCGGATCAACCCAGATGTCGGCGAGCGTCGGCGTGCCGATATCGTAATGGGTGAATGGCGACGCGGTCAGCAGCCAGCGGCGCTCCAGCTGTTCCAGACCGGGAACGAACCGCGACCTGCGGCGTGGTTTCGATCGGCGCGCAGCAGCGGCCCTTTTGACTCCAAACATGGTCGTTCCCTCTTCGAACAGGGCGACAATTCGAGATGGAAGAATCGCGTTGTTCGATCGTCCAAAGGAGATGCAGAAGTCCGGGCCTGCCGGTCTTGCGCGAGGTGTTGTGACCCAACAGTCGTGTGCAGGCCATGTGTCTCATTCGACCACAGACTGCGCGAGAATTCCACACGATCGTCGTCTTATCCGTGCGGACCGATGCCCGCCCGGCGTCGGGCCGCCGGCGTCCGGCATCAGCCGTCCGCTGCCTCATTCGCCGTTTCCGTGTGCCGACGCCGCCGGAAGAACTGTCCGAGGTCGTCCAGGATCGAATACACGACGGGCACTGCGACCAGCGTGAGTACCAGCGAGAGGGTCTGTCCGCCGACCGCCAGCACGGCAATCGATCGCCGTTCCTCGGCCCCCGGACCAGTCGCCAGCAGCAGCGGCAACATGCCGGCCACGAAGGCAATCGTGGTCATCAGGATGGGACGCAATCGATCTCGATTCGCCTGAAGTATGGCATCCAGTCGCTCCATGCCCTGTTCGCGCAAATGGTTCGTGTGGTCGACCTGCAGAATGGATGCCTTCTTGATCAGGCCGAACAGCACCAGAATGCCGAGCGCGGAATAGAGGTTGAGCGACTCGCCTCCGAGCCAGAGACTCAACAGCCCGAACGGAACGGCAAGCGGCA
This sequence comes from uncultured Planctomycetaceae bacterium, assembly GCA_903863885.1. Lineage (GTDB taxonomy): Bacteria > Planctomycetota > Planctomycetia > Pirellulales > Pirellulaceae > CAIPEB01. The sequence goes on from CAIPEB010000285.1 coordinate 36,993, forward strand.
GAGAAAACAGGATCGTCAATGGATGGACTAGGTGCTCGAATTGGGCCGCCAGAATGATGTACATGAAGATGAACGACAGAATGAACGTCAGCGCAAAATCGCGCAGCGTGCGTTCGAGTTCACGCCCACGCCCGAGCACGTGGGTGCTGTAAGCGGCCGGCATGCCGAGTTCTGCGGCCGCCTGTTTTACCGCATCGATGCGATCTCCCAGTGCAAAACCCGGGGCGATGTTGGCGCGGAAGGCCGCCATCCGCTGGCGGTCAAGTCGGTCGATGCGAGCCGCATTCTGGGCCGTGCGAAACTGGACGACGTTATCCAATCGCGTCAGCGAATTCCCGCGGCGCTGGCTGTTCGGCACATCGTTTCGGCTCGCAACCGCCGTTTCCTGCGATGTTCTGGCCCTCACGTAAAGCTGCGAGATATCTTCGCCGCTTCTGCGATCGATGCCGACGAGTCGGAGTTCGACGTCGTAAACATCGTCGAGCAGCGGATCGCGATAACGCGAGACGCGGTCGTCACCGCCGATCGCGACGCGCAGCGTCTGAGCAATCTCCTCCACATCGACGCCCAGATTGGCGGCCCGCTCGCGATCGATTTCGATCAGCAGTTCGGGTTTGTTGAGTCGCAGCGTGGTGTCGGTGTCCACGATGCCCGGTATTTTCGCCGGTGTCCCCGCGGCCGGCGGCGACCCGGCAGGCCCTCCCGAGGCAGTCGCGGAGGTGTCACATCGCTGCCGCAATGCCTCGGAGAATTTCGCCAACTGCTCCAGGTCGGGACCCGTGATGGCGAAGTCGATATCGACCGGCGCGCCCTGGCGCAGCGAGGTCTGGTTGCGCACCGAGACACGCACGTCCTTGTACTTGGCGAGCAGCTTGCGGATTTCCTGCATCTTCTGCTGCTGGGAGAAATTGCCTTCGAACGCAAGCCTGACATTTCGTGCGAGGATCGCGTGCCAGAGTCGTCCAAGGGAGAACACTCGCTGGTCCATGTCCGTCAATCGCACGTACATCGATGCCGAGTTGATCTTCGAGATGCCCGACGAGCCGATGGTGGAGAGCACCGTCGTGATTCCGGAGACTTTCCGCAATTCGGACTCGATGGCATTCAGGGTGGTCTCCATCGTCTTCAGCGAGGATCCCTCGGGAGCCATCATGTTCACCTCGAATTCGCCCTCGTCGACGTTCGTCGGGATGTAGTCCTTGCGGACCATGCGATAGAGCGGGAAATTCGTGGCGATTACCAGCAGCGACACCACGAGGACCGTCCAGCGAAATCGCATCGACACGCGCAGACACCAGACGTACCCCCGTTCGAGCAGGTGATACATTCCGCGCCGCGACTCGGCGACTTCTCCCTGGACCTTGGCCGGATGCAGCCATCTCGAACACATCATCGGGGTCAGCGAGAAACTCACCACCATCGAGACGAGAATGGCCACCGTGGCGGTCAGACCAAACTCGAAAAGCATGCGTCCCGCCACGCTCGAGATGAACGAGACGGGCAGGAACACGATGACGAGCGACAGCGTTATGGCCAGCACGGCCAGGCCGATCTCCTTGGTGCCGATGATGGCAGCCTGCATCGGCGTTGCGCCGCGTTCCTCGATCCAATGAAAGATGTTCTCGAGGACCACGATCGCGTCGTCGATGACCACGCCGACCATCAGGACGAGGGCCAGCATCGTGACGTTGTTCAGCGTGAAGTCCATCGCACGCATCATGGCAAAAGTGGCCACGAGCGAAGTCGGTATGGACACGGCCGCGATCAGCGTCGAGCGCCACGAACGCATGAAGAGCAGCACGACCGCGCTGGCGAAGATACTGCCCACGATCAGGTGCTTCTGGATTTCGTGCAGAGCGGCCTTGATGTAGCGGGACTGGTCGCGGATCACTTCGAGCGTCACTCCGCGCGGCAGCACTTCGCGGCAGCGTGCAAGTCGCGCTTTTACGGCCTCGATCACCTCCACCGTGTTGGAGCCGGATTGGCGCTGGACTTCGAGCACGACCGCGGGCTGGCCATTCAGTCGCGCCAGGCTGCGCACCTCTTTCGTCGTGTCCACCGCTTCGCCGAGATCCCGCAGACGCACGGGCGTGCCCTGCACGGTCGCCACGACGAGATCGGCAAAAGCACGGGGATCGCTGAATCGCCCGAGCGTGCGCAGATTCAATTCGCGCGGGCCCGTGTCCACAAGTCCGCCGGGGATCTCGGCATTCTGGCGTTCGAGCGCTTCACGCACCTGGAGAATCGACAGCCCGTAGGCCGCCAATCGACGCGCTTCGATCCTGATCTGGATGGCCCGGTCCGCCGCCCCGTTGATCGAAACCTGGCCGACGCCGCGAGCCGACTCGATGATGTTCTTCACATCCAGATCGGCGAGCACGTACAGCTCGCGACGGTCGCGCTGGCCTGAAATCGCCAGGCTGAGAATCGGTGACGCGTCGACGTCCTGTTTGCGCACCACGGGCGGGTCGGTTCCCGGCGGCAAACGGTTCAGCACGCTGTTGATCGCGTCGCGCACATCCTGAGTCGCCGAGTCGATGTCCCGATCGATTTCGAACGTCAACAGCAGCAGCGAAACGCCGTCGCTCGAGACGGACCGCAATTCGTCGATCCCCTCGACCGTCGAAACCGCGTCTTCGAGCCGCTGCGTGATCTCGGTCTCGATTTCCTGGGGAGCTGCCCCCCGATACGAGGTGCGGACGTAGACGCTGGGAAGATCCATGCGGGGAAATCGGTCGACACCCAGCTGCATATATGAGGCCGCGCCGGCAACGACCAGTGCCGCGATGAGCATCATCGCAAACACGGGACGTTCCACGCAGACTCTTGCCAGCCACTGCACGCCAGGTGCCTCCGTTTGTGCACGCGCAGCTCAAGAGCCCGCCGTGCGAGTGATTACGATTTCCGGATTCCGGTCGCTCCCCAAGGCCCTTCGATTGCCAGCCCGCCTCACTTGGCGGCCGGTGTCTCTGCGGACGTCTTGTCGTCCTTGATGATCTCCACGGGCCCCGCCTGTTTGACGGTGCCGCTGGCAACCACCGTGTCGCCCTCATTCAACCCGCTCACGATCTCGATGAACTCGTCGTTCCTTCGCCCCGTCTTTACGGTCTGCTCCCAGGCCTCGGTGCCGGTGACCCGCCAGACCTTCTCAACTCCCGCAAACTCCTGGATCGCAGATCTGGGAACCGCCAGCGCCTTGGCATCGGCGTCGATAATGATGTCTCCTTCGGCAAACAGACCGCGCCGCAGACGCGACGAAACGTCGGGCAGTGCCGCCGCAGGAGTCCCCGCCGCTGTCTCTGCAGACGCGGGTTTCCGCATGGCCTCGATGGCCAGCGAGCGGCTGCTGATTTCCACGGAAGGGCTGATACGCACGATGACCGCCTCCAGAGCCTGCGGCTCGCCTTCGATGTGGATGGTCACCGGCTGGCCCATCTTCACGACGTGGACGTGGCGTTCCGGCACGTTGGCGTGAAATCGCCACGGGTCGATCTTGACCAGAGCGGCCACGGGCTGCCCCACCTGGACGTATGCGCCCGCCGCAATGTACCGCTGCTCGATCACTCCGCCGAACGGCGCCCGGATCTGGGAGTCCTCGAGTATCTGCCGTGCGATGGCTAACTCTGCGCGCCGGACGCCCAGGGATGCGATGGTCTCATCGACGCCGTGCAATGCCGACTCGTACTTCGCGGCCGCCACGTCAACCTGCGTCCTGCGCTGCTGCAGCTCTTCACCGGAAATGGCCGTCTGCTGACTCAACGCCTCGGCACGCTGGAGATTGGCCTTCGCCTCGTCCAGCAGCGCCTTCTCCTGGACGACCGTCGGCGCCTTGGTCGGATCCAAGGACGTGTCGCTCTGGTCCTTCTCCAGTCCGAGCGTTGCACGCACCTGTTCCAGTTGCGACTCGGCCTCCTGGACCTTCAGCTCGAATTCCTCAGACTCCAAGCGGGCCAGCACGTCTCCTTCCCGCACTTCAGAACCCAGGTCGATCGGGCGATGCTGCGCGTCCTCGCCGAGCGACGCTACTCGCCCGCCGACCTTCGCGCCCACGACGACCCGCTCGTCGCCCATCAGGCTGCCCTGGACGCGAACGGTCCGCGGCCATGCGATCATGCGGGCCTGCGTCACCTTGACCTCGGATGGAATGATCGCTGCCTGAGCGGCCGGGTCGCCACCGCTCGCATCCGAATTACCGCGGCATCCCGCGCTCGATACGGCGAGCAGCGAGAGCAGCAACATCGCCCGGACGTATTCGGAGTTCGGTACCATTCTGCGGTGACTCTTGCGATGCAGGAAGCGTTCTTCGGGAACGCACGAGGCGGGGGTCGGACGGCTTGCGCGAGGCAGCATCAAATGCCAACCTCAGAATAGTCAATGCGGCCGGCAACGTACATACACAGGGCGGCAGGACCGCCGGCCGAATCGGTGCCGCCGCACCGAGTGCATAACCGACTCCGGTGGGTCGCTGGGCTTCTCGCGAAAACAAACGTTCTGACGGCTTGGTGCCAAGAGTTGACACGTAGGGGCTTCGTCACGCAGGATGGAAACGCGCCTGCCGGATGCCGGATCGGAATCCGACATCCTTCGGACCCCAGACCCCAGAAATGCCGGAAGAGCAAACTGATGACAAACTGCGTCATTCCGTTGCGGCCGGGCGTGCCCGCCGCCGCTTTGCTGATTCTCGTCATTCTTGACGCCGGCCGAGCGGGTGAGCGTATCGATATCGACACGGTCTGGGCCGGCCACCCGGTTGGATTTGCGCTGCTCACCAGCCCGCCGCATCAGTTCGCGGCGTATTACGATGCCGAGCGGCGAATGACCGTCGCTCAGCGGACGCTCGACGAGAAGACATGGCGGTACACCCGACTGCCGTCTCAACTGGGATGGGATTCACATAACCGCGTCATCATGGCGATCGACAAGAGCGGCCGCCTGCACGTTGCCGGCAACATGCACTGCGTGCCTCTCGTCTACTTCCGCAGTGAAAAAGCGTGGGATGCCGCGTCACTGGTCAAAATCGACACGATGGTCGATCCGCAGAAGGAACAGCGGGTCACGTATCCCGTGTTCATGCACCGGACAGACGGCCGACTCGTCTTTCGCTACCGGAACGGCCGCAGCGGAAGCGGCGACGACCTGTACAACATCTACGACGAAACGGTGCAGAGCTGGAAACCGCTGGTCGCTGTGCCTGTGACGAGCGGAGAAGGCAAGATGAACGCCTACTGTTCCACTCCTTCGCTGGGGCCCGATGGTCTTTACCACATGGTCTGGGTCTGGCGGGACACTCCGGACTGCGCCACCAATCACGATCTGTCGTACGCACGCAGCCGCGACCTCGAACATTGGGAGACCGCCGGGGGCACTGCGCTGGAATTGCCTATAAAGCTGCACAGCGGCGCGGTCGTGGACTCCGCCCCAGCCGGCGGCGGGCTGATCAACGGCGGTTTCGCACTCGGCTTCGACCGTTCGCGCCGCCCGGTCATTTCCTACTCGAAATATGACAGCCATGGGAACACGCAGGTCTACGTCGCGAGATTCCAGGACGGCAACTGGATGATTCGTCAGGTCAGTGACTGGAGTGACTACCGCTGGGATTTCCACGGAGGCGGCAGTATTGACTTTGAGGTGCGCGTGGGAACAGTCCGGTCAGGACGCGACGGTCAAATGCAACTGAATTGCAACTATCCCCGCGGCAATGTCGAATGGATCCTCGACGAGAACTCGCTGGAGCCCGTGGCAGCTCCCGTCGCTCCATCGGCGCCCAAGCCTTCTCAGCCCCGGCCGCAGACCGCACCGCAAGCCGCAAAGCGGGAACCTTCGGGAGACGATTCCCCGAGTTTTCCGGGGCTCGGCCTGAAGACCGCGGGCGATTCAGGCAGCGGCGGAACGAATGTGCGTTACCAGTTGCGCTGGCATACGCTCGGTCCCAATCGGGATCGCCCGCGCACCGGCCCGCTCCCTCCGCCATCGACGCTGCAACTCGAGATCATCGATTGACGTTTCCGGGGTCCTCGCAGGCCTGGACGGCACTGCGGAACTTGCCGCGTGTCCGTTCCGGTTCGTCACACGTCGTAATTGGGAAATGATGATTCCTGCGGCAGCCACGCGTTCAATGCGTCAATCAGGTTGTTCGGCGAAACGGGCTTGCTGATATAGCCGTTCATTCCCGCTTCCAGGCAGAGTTCCCGGTCGCCCCGCATCGCATTGGCGGTAAGGGCGATTATTGGAACCGCATGATTGCGAACCGGGGAATTCGGATCGCGGATGACGCGGGTGGCCTCGAAACCATCCATCACCGGCATCTGCACATCCATCAGCACAACGTCGTACGGCAGAGTTGTCAGAGCTTCAATGGCCTCCGCTCCATCCCCGACCGCTTCGGCCCTCAGACCCAATTTCCGCAGAATGCCCAGCGTCACCTCCTGGTTGACTACATTGTCTTCGGCTACGAGGATTCGGGCGTCCCGCCGCACCAATTGATGATACGCGGAGCCTGAAGGCATGGGCGGTGCAGTTGCGGCGTCCGTGCCCGCTGAAGCCGGACTCAGATGTTCCCCCGGCTCCGTCGGCGGCGAATTCGCGGGCGGTTGCTCGAACGAGTTTTCCGGTTGCGATTGCTTGCCCAATCGCACGGTGAACCAGAACTCAGAGCCCGCCCCCGCTTCGCTGGCGACCCCGATCTCGCCCCCCATCAATTCGACCAGCCTCTTGGAAATAGCCAGTCCGAGTCCCGTGCCGCCGTACCGGCGCCGAGTCGACGAATGGACCTGCGTGAACTTCTGGAACAGCCCTTTCTGCTGGTCGGGAGACATGCCTATTCCCGTGTCTTGCACGGCGAAACGGACCAGGATTTCGGACTCGGAATCCTCGTCCAGAGTGGCCCGCACCGAAACGGTGCCTCGATCCGTGTACTTGACGGCGTTCCCTGCGAGATTGGTCAGAACCTGCCGCAGCCGGCTGGGGTCGCCGCTGACGCTGCTCGGCAGTTCGGCGGCGACGGAAGTGACGAATTCGATGCCTTTGGCCTGCGCGTTCAGGGCCAGCGGCGTGGTGACGTCGCTCAGCAGCGATCGCAGATCGAAGTTCACTGACTCCAGTTCCAGCTTCCCCGCCTCGATCTTGGAGAAGTCCAGGATATCATTGATCAGCGTAAGCAACAGTTCGCCGCTCGTCCGCACGAATTCCGCATATCGCCGCTGCTCGGCATTCAGCGGCGTATCCAGCAGCAACCCGGTCATGCCGATCACTCCGTTCATCGGAGTGCGGATCTCGTGACTCATGTTGGCCAGGAATTCGCCCTTGGCCACATTTGCAGCCTCGGCGGCCCGCATGGCGGCGCGCAGATTTTCCTCCAGCTGGCGCTGGTGAGTGACGTCGCGGTTGATGCCGATCATCCCGATTGACATACCGCCCGCATCACGTTCAACGACGCCGGCCGCGTGAATATAACGCACGGTCCGATCGGGCCGAATGACCCGGAATTCGTGGTCGAAGGGGACGCCCTGTCGCCGGGCCTCCGCAACAACGGATTCGGTCTGCTCGATGTCGTCCGGGTGCACAACGGAACGCCAGAAGCTGTAGCTCAATCCAGATCGCCGCGTCGTCTCGGGCACACCGTACCATTCGGTGATGCGGTCGTCCCACTCCATGCTGTTGTCGCTGAAACGCCAGTTCCAAATCCCGATGTTACCGGAGGCCGTGGCGAGCTGGAGGCGTTGCAGCGCGTTGCGTAGTTGCGCCTCTGCGTTCTTGCGCTGCGTGATATCGCGAGTCACACCGATCAGTTCCACAAATCGGCCGTCCGAATCGTACATCGCGGACACCGTAACCTCAGTCCAGGCAATGCTGCCGTCCTTGCATTTTCCCTCGACTTCCAGAGTCCGGAAACCCACGGGAAGTCCCGACTCGACTCTGGCGCGGGAGTCGGCCAGTCCATCCCGGATGGCGGCCAGCGACTGTGCAGAGTAAATCTGGTCCAGCGGCAACTCCATCATCTCTTCCGGCGTATAGCCGCGCAGCCTCTTGATGGAAGGGCTGACATAAGTAAATCGCCCGTCGAGATTCATGGTCCAGATCACGTCGAGCGAATGGTCGGCCAGCAGCCGATGCCGCTGCTCGCTGAGACGCAGCAGTTCCTCCGCCCGCTTGCGCTCGGTGATGTCCAGCACCTGCGTGATGTAATACAGCGGCGATCCCTGAGCATCGCGAACCAGCGAAGTCGCCACCATCCCGTGAATCACGTGGCCCTGCCGGTGGAGATAGCGTTTCTCGAAGGTCACGGAGTCCGATTTTCCGCGCAAGGACCGCTCGACGATCCCCCGCATCATCTCGGTGTCGTCCGGGTGTGTCAGGTCCGCAGCATGCATTTGTTCGAGTTCAGCGCGGCTGTAACCGAGAATCTCGCTCAGCTTGTCGTTGACCTGGAGCATTTTCCCTCGCAGGTCGATCAGGCACATTCCGGTATTTGCGTTGTCGAACGCAAGATGGAATCGTTCTTCGCTTTCCCGCAGTGCCGCTTCAGATCGCTTGCGTTCGGTGATATCCTCGACCGTGGCAAGATGGTACTCACACCCATCCACTTTCACGGCCGTGGACGCAACCGTGAGATGGCCCCAGACAATCGAGCCGTCGGGACGGACATATCTCTTTTCCATCTGAAAACCGGACCTCGCCCCGGATTTCGTCTGCTCGACAAAATTCAGTTCCAGGGCTAGATCGTCCGGATGCGTGATGGTCTCCCAGCCAATATCGATCAGTTCCGCCCGCGGCCGGCCGACAATCTCCGCGAGGCGCTCGTTGACCTCCAGCGGACGACCGGTGTTCACGTCAATCAGAGCAACTCCCAACGGTGCTTGCTCGAACATGCTGCGAAATTTGGCCTCGGAACTGGCCACCTGATTCATCGCGGCCAGAATCCGGCCCTGAGCCGCGTTCAGCTCCGCCGTGCGGCTTTGCACGCGACTCCGCAACGTGAGGCTCCAGCCGACAGCCAGCGCGCCCGCGGCGGCGAGGCCCGCAACTGCATAGATCAGCAAGCGCGAATAGTCGGGCGGTGGACCGGCGATCAGCAGCACATCGTCAGACCGCGTCAGGTACGCGTTGACGTGCTGCGGAAGCTGATCCGGCTTCGCCATGCTCTCGAGCACCGCGCAGACGCGGATCCTGCTGCGGGGCAGCAGATGCGAGACGGCCACGTCCGAAAGCGGCGTCCGCGCGATCAGGACGAGTTTCCCGCATTCCATCATGATTTCCGAATGCTCGGATCCCGGAGGTCGGCGGGCAGTCAGCACGGTGGCCTCGAACGAAACTCGGCGCTGGTTGTGCTGGCCGCTCACGATCTTATCGCAGCTCATCATCAGCGGCTGCGGAAGATCGCCACGCGTGTTCCTCAACTGCACTCCGAGACTGAAAACGATGTTCCCGTGAGCAGCGCGGGGGTATCCGAGGATTTCGAGCAGGCTGCCCGGCGCGACCGCCACCGGGACGGCGCTGGAAACCTGGATGCCGCCGGATTCGTCCTGCAGATAAAACGAGTGGCTCGAGACAACAGCGCTCACCGTACCATGAAGCCGAGTCAGCTGGCCCCCCGCGGCAGTCACGGATTTCCGCGCCAGTTGCTCGATCGGCGTCGGCTGCAGAGCAGCCAGATCGACGCGTGCCGCCGGCAGCACGCGGAATGCGTCTTCAGGCGTCACCAACAGTCGAGAACTCACGAGCTGGCGCTCTTCGTTGAAATCGGCAACGCAAATTCCAGTCAATCTGACGTGCAAACCGGACAAGGGAGTGGGCAGCTGCCCCAGATCACGGCCGGACAACAGGGCGGTCACTTGACCATCGGGAAGAACCAACTGCAATGTCGTTTCTCCCGGTGCTGCAGCCTCGTTTATGACAATCCCCTCGACTTCCACCCGCCGAGCATCCAATGCAGTTTCGGCCAGCATTAACGCCGTGGCCGGTTGTGCGGCCGGCAGGTCCCCCGTCCCCAAGCGACGGATTCGGGCAGATGCCACGATCGGCAGATAACCGCCCGGATCGGTTTCTCCCTCCACCTCCACCAGATCGCCCCGAGCCGCTTCCTCTGAAGGCTGAACGTACGTCGCATAGATGCCGCCGGTGTCGTCCTGCAGAAACGTCTGGCCCTTTGCCGGATCGATCTTTGTCACCACGGCGCGAATGCGGACCGGCAGTTTCCGTTCCGCGTCCTCTTTTGACAGGCTCTTGATCGCAGAGATGCTCGTTAGCGGTTCCGGTTGCGCGGCGCCGGCAGTGGCAGCGATGAGCCATGCAATCGTCACCATGAGAATGGCATTGCGCCGTTTCATTACCCCCTCCGACCGCCGCCGAATCATCGCACGAGCACCGAGCTTCCTGCACCATTATCGACGAATAGCTGCCGCCCCCGAATACCACCCAGGTGCATCCGCCCATGCCCGAAGAGAGTATTATACCTACTGCTGAACGGGGGACGCATCTTCAGTTGCGATTCCGTAACTGTCTACGGGGTGGACCGGTCCTCGACGAAAGCGAGAGGTCGAAACCAGTGGAGTGATGGAAATTCAGGCTCGATGCGGCGGTCCCCTCAAAGTCCTGGACAAGACAACGCGAGCATCGCGAACTTGGTGATGCATTCATTGCGACATTCGGAAGGGTCGGAAACCCCGGCGGGAACTCTTGAGAGACAAAGACCTTCAGCCTCCACAAAAGATCTGGCTGATGGGGGATCCGCGGGTGTACAATCAGGCGAGGAAGAAGACGATCAGTTTCGCGCATTCGGCACCGCAGACGGCGTCAGCAGGCCGAATCATGCGAGTTGCGTTGTCGGCGCGCTTCCAAGCGGGTTCTGGGAATTATCGATCTCGCGGCAGCAAGCATCGTTCTTTGACCGCATACTCTCAGGGTACGGGACAATCACTATGGCCGCACCGAGCAGTCCGTCGGCAACGAAGCCCCCGCCGCCCGATCTGCTCGTGCTGATCGAGTGTGTCTGGCTGCACAAGTGGAAGGCCCTTGCTGCCGCCTGCCTTTTGGCTGCGTTGTTCGGGACCCTGGCTCATCTGGCGATTCGGGCACGGTTCAAAGCGACAGTTCTCGTTCGACTGGCAGCGCCGAGCGGGATTGTCGAGCGCCCCAATGAGTCTCCCGCCGCTGAACGCGGTTTCCGCAACACGCAGGGCGAACTGCTCCACATGCCCCACGTCTTGAAGCGGGCCCTCGAGGCGCAACCGGTTAAAGATCTGGGAATTCTGAAAAGTGATTCGGAGGGCATTGAAACACTGTCCAGAATGCTGTTGGTGGAATTGCCAAAAACCACGGAAATCATGCGGATCGCCATCGAGCACGAACGTGCCGACGTGGCATTTGTGCTGGTGAACGCGGTGACCGATGCGTACCTCAATGAGGTGCGGCGCGGCACCGAAGAGGAGTTCGAGAAGAAAATCGCTGCGCTGGATACGCTGCAGTCCGGCACGGAAGAGCGCCTGGCCAAGTCGTGGGACGAACTGCAGGTACTCGCCAAGGAACTGGGAGCGGGGGATCCGGCTTCGGCTTCTTTGCAGGCCCAGGCCGAGATCGAGAACTATCGCGACTTCGCCAAGCGGCTTCGCGACCTGCAGGCCGAAAAACGCGAAGCAGAACGCCAGATCCGAGCAATCAAGTCTGCGCCCGAAGGATTGACGAAGGAGATGCCCGAGGAGGCGTCGATGCAAAGCGTCCGTTACGCGATGTTTCAGGCGAAACTCAAACGCGAAAAGGCGCTTGCCAAATGGGGACCGAATCATCCGGAGGTGCGTGCTGCGGAGACGGAGGAAAGATTGCTGGCGGCCTATTACCAGAAGACGGGCGAGGAAGCCGCAGCCCCCAAGAAGTCCCGCCAGGAGGAATTGCTGGCCGAACCGCTGGCGAAGGTCGCCCAGTTGACCAGCGAAGAACTGGCGCTGGAAACGTCGATGCGCGAGATCGAAAAGCGCCGGGAAACTCTCGGCGGCGACAATGTCGCGAGACTTGAAATCGTTCGCAATGGAATCATGCGAGTGGAACAGTTGTGCGACCGATTGTGGCAGACGCGGGAGACCCTCGAGGTGGAACGGCACGCGGACAAGCGTGTCCAACTCGTTTCCTATGCGACACTGCCTCAATCCCGCGATACTTCCAAGCAAAAGAAGCTGACGATGGTGGGGGCGGCCGGTGGCTTCGGCCTGGCCTTCATGCTGGTCGGAATTCTGGAATTGCTCACGGGGCGACTTCATTCGAAGCGTGATTTCGCGCGTCGCACCGAAATCGAGGTGCTGGGATACCTTCCCAAACTGCCGGCCAGGATTCCTCACAACGAGGCGATTTGCGATGCGGTCGAACGGCATCTGCTCCTGGAACTGGACATGCTCGTGGGGGCCTTGACCAACCACCCTCGAATCCCCGACGCCCGGGTGTTCATGGTGACCTCCGCCACCGAGGAACGCGAACGGGAAGGCGTAGCCCTGCATATTGCCGGCGCCCTGGCGCGGATGGGCAAGAAGACGGTCCTGGTCGATCTGGATCTCCGCGGTAAACACAAGACAGCGAACTTCGAACACGAATCCTCGATCGGCGTTTCCGAGTTGCTCCGCAGCAGCGCGGCGAATGCGCCAAGTGACGGAGAGAATGCGCTGCCTGCACCCGAGGACTCGGCGGCTTCCGCTCGCTCGCTCATCGCGGCGCCTTATGCGTCCGCGGAGAATCGCCAACTGACGGAATCCCGCTCGTACCAAGCCATCAGCCTCGACGGGCTTGATCTGAGTACCGACATGGAAGACCTTGATTACATTCCGACCGGGGGCTCTGTCGCCAAGACGCTTCCCCTGCTCACCGATCTTCGGCTGCGGGAACTTGTGGACGAATTGAAACGCGAGTACACCTACGTGGTACTCGATGTGGCCGCTGCGGCGCGTTATCCCGATGCGGTGCATTTGGCCTGGATGGTTGACGCAGCGATTCTGTCGGCCGGGCGAAATGTCTCCCGGGCCAACCGCATACTCGAGGCTCAGGCAAGACTGACAGCCAGCGGGCTGCCCGTTTTCGGCCTGATGGTCGGGTGACTCGACACCGGCTGCCGGGTGTGCGGTCGACGATTTGTCTTCACGCTTAGGGTTTGCTTTTTCGCTCCCGACGCCAGACTCCAAACCGTTTTCTTCCCTCAAACTACCGCCTGGTGATCGCGTTATGGAATCGGAAAGCCTTTCGCAACAAGCCTCCCGCGGTGCGATGTGGACGCTGGGCAGCAATATCGCGGTCAGCGGAATCAGCTTTATCGGTACGGCATTCCTGGCGCGCATCCTGACTCCCAAGGATTTCGGCCTGCTCGGCATGGCCAACCTCGTGACCGGCGTCGTGGGCCTATTCGGCCGCTTCGGCCTGGGCGCGGCAATCGTGCACAAGACAGACGTGACTCATCAGGATCTCTCGACCGCCTTCTGGGCGAATACGGCAGCAGGCACTGTCCTGGCGCTCGCCTGCGTCGCGATCTCGCCGTTGGCCGCCCTTTTTTTCAACGAAAAGGTCGTAATGTGGGTCTTGATCGCACTGTCTCTGAACTTCGTCCTGACGGCAATGTGCTCGGTGCACAGCACGCTCATCTATAAACGGATCGAGATGAGGCCGCTGGCCGTGATCGAGGTCATCTCGCGATTGCTGCGGGTCGGTGTGATGCTCGTCGCGGCGTTATCCGGCCTGTCCTTCTGGACCCTGGTGCTCGGCATGATCGTCGAGCGGTTCTTCAAGACTTGGGCGTTCTTTGTGATCGAACGCTGGCGCCCCGCCTTCTTCTTTTCAGCCGCGCGGTTCATGGAGATGTTTCGTTACGGACGCAATTTCTTTTTCGGCGGCTTCGTGGGATACCTGGACCAGAATATCGATTTCATCCTGACCGGCCGTCTGCTGGGAGCTGAACTTCTTGGCGTTTTTCAAATGGCCTACAACCTGCCCGCCCTGCTGTGGACCTACCTCAGCGAGAGCGTGGGAATCGTCGCATTTCCCGTTTTCTGCAAGGTTCAGGACGATAACGAACGGCTGGTCCGCGGGATCACGAAGATCATTCGGTACATCGCCGTCGGCGTGTTTCCGATCCTTGTCGGCCTCAGCCTGACCGCCCACGATTTCATATTGGTGGTCTACGGCAAGAAATGGCTGCTGGCCGTGGCACCTATGCAGGTCCTTTGCTTCAGCGCAGCGCTGGCTTCCATCAACACCGTAATCTCACCGCTTTTTAATGCCAAGGGACGTCCCGATATCTACCTGAAGTGGAGCATGCTACGGATGCCGGCTATGATCCTGGCCGTCTTCATTGGAGTCGAACTCGGTGGATTGGTTGGCATGGCCTGGGGCGAGGCGATCGTGGAAATCCTGTCGCTTCTCATGGTGTATCAGGCCTTCCAACTGATGGACGAAGACCTGAGGCCTTACTTCAGGGCTATGGTGCCGGGCGGCGCGGCGACTCTGGTTATGGTCGTCATGGTGCTGCTTCTGAATCAGATCCCCTGGCTCGAACAAACGCGTCCCTTCGTCCGGTTGCTCATCAACGCGGCATTCGGCGCAACGATCTACACCGCCACGCTCGCGATCGGTTTCCGTGAGACGTTCGCCGACGTGTGGGAAATAGTGAAGCACCGCCTGCTTCCGAGATAGGACGATCGCGCAGCGCCTTCGCTTCACGAGCACTGGTCTCGACGGACAGGTGCAGGCAGATCCGACGCGACTGCCGCGGACTATACCAGCTTCCAGCGGGCCTGGCGGAGCACGGCGCGCGGCGATTCCTTCATCGCTTCGTACCACACCGTTAACAGCGAACCGTCCGCCAATTCGACGGTGCTCGGATAGCCCAGATCCCCGGAAGTCCCGTCGCCGGATATGATCATGGCTTCCGACCACGTGCGTCCGTCGTCCGTACTGAGCCGAGCTTGGTTGCCCAGTGGCGTGCGGCGGTGTCCGTAGGTCATCAGAATCGCGCCGCTGCGAAGCTTCAGCAGGTGAGAAGGCAGGCCCCACACGCCGATTTCGTGAGGCACGGACCACGTCTTGCCGCCGTCCTCGGACTCGCACTGCAGCGTCTCACCCGAGTTCGCGCGGTTGTGGTTGCGGATCTGAACGAGAATCCGTCCGCTGTTCGATTCGACAGCGTGCAACTCGTGGTAGTCGTCCGCGCTGTCGCCCGGGCGAGGTGTGATCGCCGACAACCACTGCCACGTCTGCCCGTCGTCACGCGACTCGCAAACGCCGGTGCGTTTTTCGCCGGTCCAGAGTTCCTTTCCCGCGTAAAGCAGGCGTCCGTCCCGCAGTTGGATCGGACCGTGAGGACTGTTGACGATGCTCGAGTATCTCGGCGACCAGGTTCGCCCGCCGTCGGTGGAACGAATCATCCATTGTCCCAGTTCCGACTGACGCTGCTCCGCACTCAGCCGTTGATGAGCGGCCTGCCAACGCGCCAGACGATCGGGCGGCCACGCACCGACCGCTCCTTTTTCGATCTTCTCCGCCGCGTTCAATTGCGGTTCGTACGCCAATGACGTAAACGTCGTAATCAGCAGAGTACCGTTCCGTGTTTCGAGAACCCCCGCATCGCGGTCATCAATATCGCTGTCCAGCACGGTCCGCGGCCATCCCCAAGTCTTTCCGTCGTCGCCGGATACGTAGAGGTCCACCCGGCCAAACGGACATACATGCTCCTCCCGCCCTCCGGAACAAACCGACAGCAGTTGGCCGTTGCTCCGCCGTGCGACGGTCGGCCAGCCGTGGTAGTACCGGTCATCCAGAGTGATCACGCGGGTCTCAATCACCTCACAGCCCGCACCGTTCGAAGCGGCTGCCTTTCGATTCAACAGCAGGAAAGCTGATGTTCCGGCAGCAGCGTGCAAAAACCGGCGACGCGACAAAGACCGTGGACGCATGGTGCAACTCCGCATCGAAGAAGGCCGATTTCGACAACAACGCGGATGTGTATTCTACCGGCAACGAACACGGCCCGCGCGGGCATGGCGCCTTTCGCCAACCGGGCACGGACCGCAATGCAGGTGCGTCGGCTCGGGCTGTCGTGTCGTCGCCCCGGTTGTCCGCCCGGATCAGAACCGATAGCCGCCGCCGACGCCGCCGAAGAAATCGTCGGAATCCGGCGTGAGGCCAACACCCGCGCGGATGTCGGCGACCAGATTGTCGGTGAGGTAATAGTCCACGCCGATGTTGTAATAGGCTTCGGCGTAGTTCTTTTCCAGTCCGTACGAAAAGATGCCATACAACTCGTTGTACATCGACATCCGCTCCGTCAGTTCCGTGCCGACTGCCGCGGATTGATGCCAGGCAGTGAAACGATCGGCGGCGGGTTCCTCCGGCACAAGACCGAAGTCACCGAGAGCCTGGGTTCCGAAACCGGTGGAGCCATAAATCTCCGATCGCTCGGAGATGTGCCATCCGTAGATGTAGTCCATGCCGAATTCATCGCGCTTGGTCGAAAAAGCATCGCCGCCGGTCGGCGCCGTGAAGCGCAGTTCGGTGGCGCTTTCAGGAATCAGACCGTCCTGATCCGTCGTGCGAAGCTTGACGCTGAACCGCAGATCTTCGGCTCCGTCAATGTTTTCGACTTCCTGCACGAAACTCCATGCGTATGTCCAGCGCGCGCGAACCTCGATATCGTCGGTCAAGCCGAAACGCAACAGCATTTCCGGCGTGGTGTGCGAATGCTCAACCTCTTCCTCGAGGTCGGAGTAGAAATACGTGTAACCGCCTTCAATCTGCGCAACGTGACGTCCGACGGTCTTGGTAGACTGCGTGAAATCGTGCCGCTCTGTCTCGATCCGCTCTTCGTAGGGATCGTGACTCGAGCCGTTTCGTCCAAGGTAGAACAGGTCATCAAGGAACTTGATTCGCGGCCCGCTATTCTCGGCGGCAGACGCTTCCCCGCTGCCAACCACGCCCTGGTCGCTGATCGAAATCGAGTCCTGGGCCGAGACACTGAACGGTCCCGACGCCGCAAAGACGGCCAGGATCGCCCAGATTACTTTATTTTGAGGCATCATCCTCGACGCCATTTCCCGCTCCTTCCGCACAATCGGCACGTATCGAGTCTGCTTATCGTCACGCCATTGCTTAATCGATAAACTCGTTTCACGCGGCCCCTACAAGGTCGCCATCTTCAGAATCCTTAAGAGTCTGGAGTCTGGAGTCTGGAGTCCGGAGTCCGGAGTCCGGTGAAAACGTGCCGCGGTTTGGCGCGGATGAGACACGGATCTCAGCGACATTCCCGTTTCCATCACAACGAAACTCGGCAAGACAGGAAGACTCTGTGGATTGCCGCGGGTCTGCGGGATCGTGAACCGGAAACGGAACTCCTGTCGCCTGTTTGGTGCCACCTCCGGCCGGGACTCCGTGTCTGAGGCACAGTCGGGATACAATTCCGGCAGAATCAGAACGGGCGGTGTCGGATCAGGTCTAGCGTGATGGGTCGACGTCCGGACCTTCGCCAAAGAGTCACTTCAACAGTAGGCGGCCAGTCGCATGGCGGTTCACACGATACAGGCTTTGAACGATTTGATCGTCGGCTGCAACCGTTGTCCACGACTTCGCAATCACTGTAGGGAAGTGGGGCGGCACAAGCGGGCGGCCTTTGCGGACTGCGATTACTGGCAGAAGCCCGTTCCCAATTTCGGTGATAGCGGTGCGAAAGTGCTGATCGTCGGGTTGGCTCCTGCCGCGCACGGAGCCAATCGAACGGGGAGGATGTTCACGGGGGACCGCAGCGGACTGTGGCTGTACCGGGCGCTGCACAAGGCCGGATTCGCCAATCAACCCTGTTCGACCGGTCTTGATGACGGGCTGAGTTTGAAGGGCTGTCTCATTACGGCCGTATGCCATTGCGCGCCGCCCGCCAACAAACCGGAGCGAGGCGAGATCGCGAACTGCCGCGAGTGGCTTGACCGCACGCTGGATCTGACGATGCCGAATGTCGTGATCGCGCTTGGCCAGATCGCCTGGAGTTCGGTTCTCGTATGTGCGACGGAGCGCAAGTGGTGGACGGGGCCGCGTCCCCGGTTCGGACACTCAGCATGCGTTCAACTGGGCGAGGGGCGCTGGCTCTTGGGAAGCTACCACCCCAGTCAGCAGAACACGTTCACGGGCCGTCTCACGGAACCGATGTTCGACGCCGTGTTTTCCAGGGCGCTCGAACTTGCTGGAAATCTCCGTCGCAGCGATTGACGCGCTCTCGCGATTGATTCGCGGCGGAAACTTGGCGATATTACGCGCGGAAGGTTTGGACCGAACACGCTACTCGGCCGTACAGGAGATCTCCGATGCGCATGAACCGTAGACGATTCGTCAAGCAGACGCTCACAACTGCAGCGGCTATCGGTCTGCCGATGATTTCCCGCGGCCGCGTGCTGGGAGCTAACGAAGAGATCCGCATCGCGATGGTGGGATGCGGAGTCCGCAACTCCGCTCACATCGACTCGTTCGGCCCGCAGCCAGGCGTCAAGCTGGTTGCCGTATGCGATCCGGACAGTTCGCGGGTCAGCTCCAGGGCCCAGGTGATCGAATCCAGGTTCGGCAATCGGCCCGAGCAGGTGGCGGACGTGCGGAAGCTGATGGACAAGAAAGACTTCGACGTCGTTTCAATCGCGACGATGCAATACTGGCACTCGCTGCCCACAATCTGGGCGTGTCAGACCGGCCGGCACGTATATGTGGAAAAGCCCCTGGCGCATTACATCTGGGAGGGGCGCCAGATGGTCAATGCGGCACGGAAATACGACCGGCTCGTGCAGATCGGAACGCAGGCCCGCTCACGCGTCGCCGACCAGAAATCCATCGAGTTCATCCGGGGCGGATCGCTCGGCAAAATCCAGTACATCGTCTGCTTCGCGAACAAGGGCCGAGCTTCGATCGGCAAACGCTCGGAACCGCTGCCCATTCCGGAAACTCTCGACTACGAATTGTGGTGCGGTCCGGCGCGCAAGGAGCCGATCTATCGCAATCAGATTCAATACGACTGCAGTTTCACCTGGAATATGGGCGACGGCGAGTCCTGCAACCAGGGCGTTCACGAAATCGACGTTGCCCGCTGGCTGCTCGGCGAGACGACACTTCCGCGGCGAGTCATGAGTCTCGGCGGCCGATTCGCGTTCAACGACGCCGGGGATGTTCCGAACACGCAGATCACTTGCTACGACTATCCGTCGGCACCGATCCTGTACGAGGTGCACAATATGCGGGCCGGCAAGAACACCAACGCGATGCCGAACTTCCGCGGCCAGGCCGTGGACACGTGCGTGCAATGCGAAGGCGGTTACGTGATGATGCACAGCGGTCAGGTCTATGACAAAGAAAACAAGCTGATCAAGGAGTTCAGCCGCAGCGAAGACCATTTCGCCAACTTTATCCGGGCGGTGCGCAGCGGCAAGCGATCGGACCTTAACGCGGATATCCTGGAAGGACATCTTTCCACGAACATCTGTCACGCGGGCAATATCTCCTACCGGCTTGGAAAGAAAGCCCCGGCACAGGAGATTCGCGACCGGATCGGCAATATGCCGCCCTTCGTCGAGATGTTCGACCGCTATCTCGATCATCTCAAGGCACACGAGATAGACCCCGGCGAGACAACGCTCGGCCCATGGCTGGAGGCAGACGGTGACAAAGAGGGATTCCGGAACAACGCTCAGGCGAACGAACTGGTCAAGGGCTTCTACCGCGAGCCGTTCCAGGTTCCCGAGGTGACCGTCTGACCCCGACAGGAGAACGCAAATTGGCTGACGTGAAGTTCTGCCATTTGGACGATGCGGCCGGGCTGGCCGCAATGCGGGAGTACTTTGAGCACGACAATCCGGACCTCAGATTAACGCTGGTCCATGTCGATGGCGCCGCGTCGCTGGAATCCGAACACGGCGGCATGCGGGTGTTCTGGAACTTCCGGGGCTCGGGCGAGGTGCATGTTCCGCGCGGATTCCGCACGCAGGAAGGTGACGGATGGCCTCTGCCGGACAGCTATGCGCCCGAACCGATCGATGCGCAGTTCGCCGCACTGCTGGGCACCGTCAAGCAGGGACTCGGCACTTTGGCTGACGCAGCGTCCCCGCCCGTGCGGGCCATCCTCGGCAAGCACCGCGGCGATCATTTCATCGGCGACTACGCGGGCGAGTTGTGGCGTCTGGATCACGTTCCGCGTCCCTGGTCGAGCGATTCGTTCGTGCAGGAATCAATCGAGCGGCTATTCCTGCGGTATCGCGATTGCGGCTGGTCAGTCAAGCAATCGGACTCGTTCGAAGAGTTCCGCGCCGGCGACCAATTGATCGCATGTGCCGGCGATACGCTCCGAGTGCGAGGCAGATTCTCGTGCCTGGCCATGGAAAATGGGACCCGCCGGAAAAGCCACATTCCTCAAGTGCGCCGCCTGCGATTCCTGACCGATACCGCGGGGGGCTGCAATCCGGATTTCGACCCGTTCCGGCGATTGCCGCTCACCTGGTACTACAACTACCCCGGTGAATCGGGCGACGGGCTGAACTGGGTCAACAGCCACATCGTCAATATCCCGAAGGAAACGTCCCCGGCCCACTTTCATCCGCCGACCGGAATCGGGGGTGCAACCGGAATCCCGCAACGCGAAATGTACCTGGTCCTGGACCCGCAGGCCTACAACCTGAACACCTACGGCCGCGAAGCGTCGCTGATCGTGTTCCCCGACTTGCGGGACCTCCGCCGCTTCCGGCAGATCCCGCTGCACCACGGGATGTTCATTTACATCCCGCCGGGCACGGGGCACCGCGGACTCGATGCGCTGGTCAACGTGCTGACCATCCCGGGCTTCAAGCCGCACAACGAGTACTATATCGACCGGGACATTTACGAAGCCGGCCGCGGGGAAGTCCCGTACAACGAGAACCACCTCGGCAGCAGGAACTTTGCATCGCTCGACGCCCTGCTCTTATAGTCCACTATTGATACGTATATAGTCACCAAGACATTATCAAGACGGAAGTCCTGAAGGGATGGCGTTAGTGCCGCCGCGTTGTGGCGATCGTCCGTTTGGTCCGTGTGCCCCGGGCGGCGACAGTGCTCGCGATGCTCGAATTGCATTGCCCAGGGCTTGGATAGGACCGTTGTTTCGCGACTGAGTTTCCACGCATGCTTGGTTTCGACCGTTGGCATCGTCGAAAACCGGTCCGCACCGTGAACCGTTACTATTCTTCCAATACCTTTTCGCATTTCCTCCGGCATCCGGCATCTGAACCTCAAACGGAGCAGGCGGTATGAAACTCCCTTTTACGCCCGTGATCTACGAACACGCCGCCCGTTTTGTCGGCCGCACGCCCTGGGAGGTTTCGCGGGACCCCGAACTGATGTTCGCCGGCCACCGGGGAGCGTA